>NZ_SMFV01000002.1 GCF_004339575.1 Phorcysia thermohydrogeniphila | reverse complement strand
CTCACCTGATAGAGGAAGAACTAAAGGAGAGCTCTTCTTTCTTTGACGCCTTTATAAAAGCTATCAAAAAACTCAAAGGCTCCTACGCAGTTGCAACCATTACTACCTACGAGCCCGAAAAAATCTTCGTCGCAAGGAAGGATAGCCCTCTCATCATAGGCGTCGGAAACAACGAAAACTTCGTAGCATCTGATATTCCCGCTTTCCTCTCCTATACAAATAAAGCCGTCTTCTTAGACGACTACGAGGTAGCTATCGTTGAAAAAGACTCCTTTAAGGTCTTTGACATTAACGGAAACGAAAAGAAAAAAGAAATCCGCACAATCCCTTGGTCCTTAGCTCAGGCTGAAAAAGCCGGCTACAAGCACTTTATGCTCAAAGAAATTTACGAGCAACCCAGAGCAATAGCAGACACTATAAGCGGCAACCTTTCTTGGTTCAGCGGAAAAGTCCCTCTTGAAGGTATCTCTCCAAAAGAGTTTGATAGAGTCCAAATCGTAGCTTGCGGTACTTCTTACCACGCAGGTCTCATAGGTAAGTTCTACCTTGAAAATTTCTCCCTTATACCTACCGAAGTTGACTTGGCTTCTGAGTATAGGTACAGAAATCCCGTCGTAAACGAGAAAACCCTCTTTATTGCCATAACCCAGTCCGGAGAAACTGCAGATACATTAGCGGCTGTAAGGTTCGCTAAAAGTAAAGGTGCTAAAGTCCTTGCCATCTGTAACGTTATAGGCTCCACCGTAACGAGGGAAGCCCATGAAACCCTCTACACCTACGCCGGCCCCGAAATTAGCGTGGCCTCTACAAAGGCTTTTACAACTCAGGTAGTAACTCTCTTTATGCTCTCTCTGTGGCTTGCAAGAAATAGAAACACCTTAAAGGAAGAAAAAGTAGAGGGACTCCTTCATGAACTCATGGAGCTACCTTCAAAAGTGGAAACTTTCTTAAACGACGAAAGAGAATCTGGAAAGGTCAAGGAAATAGCAGACAGTTTCCACAAGGCAACAAACGCCCTCTACATAGGAAGGCATGTGAACTACCCGATAGCCCTTGAGGGAGCTCTAAAACTCAAAGAGATATCCTACATCCACGCAGAAGGGTATCCGGCTGGAGAGATGAAACACGGTCCTATAGCTCTGATAGATGAAACTATGCCCGTCGTTGTCGTTGCAACGAAAGGAAGGGTTTACGAGAAGATGCTCTCAAATATGGAAGAGGTAAAAGCAAGGAAGGGGAAAGTTATAGCCGTTACAAACTTCACATGTAGAGAAGTCCAAGAAAAGGCAGACGCCTTTATAGAAGTTCCAGAAGTTAACGAGTTTCTCTCTCCTGTTGTAAACATTGTCCCATTGCAGCTTCTTGCCTACTACGTAGCCGATTTCTTGGGTTACGATGTTGACCAGCCAAGAAACTTAGCAAAGAGCGTAACGGTGGAGTAAAGATGAGGGAAACGGCAATCCTTCTCATATCCTGTCCCGATAGGAAAGGAATCCTCGCAAAAGTTACAGGTTTTATAGCCGAAAACGGCGGCAATATTCTCCACGCCGACCAGCACATTGACTTTCAGAAGGAAATCTTCTTTATGAGAATTGAGTGGGACCTGTCTTCTTTCAAAATACCCAAGGAGAAAATAGCAGGAAGCTTTGAGCCTATAGCCAAAGAGTTTGCGATGAACTATCAGCTTCACTTTAGCTCTAAGGTTCAAAACGTTGCAATATTCGTTTCCAAGTACGACCACTGTTTACACGACCTTCTCTACAGGTTCAAAGCTGGAGAACTCAAAGGAAACCTCAAGCTCGTAATAAGTAACCACCCCGATTTAAAAGAGCTCGTTGAAACCTACGGTGTTCCCTTCTACCACTTTCCTAAAACGAAAGAAACCAAGTTAGAAGTGGAGGAAAAGGAGATAGAGCTCCTAAAAAAAGAGAAAATTGACCTCATAATTCTTGCCCGCTACATGCAGATACTCAGCGATAACTTTGTAAACCAGTTCAGGAACAGAATAATAAACATCCATCACTCCTTCCTTCCCGCATTTGTAGGGGCCAAACCTTACCACAGAGCTTACGAAAGGGGAGTAAAGATAATCGGAGCAACAAGTCACTACGTAACGGAAGAACTTGACCAAGGCCCAATAATTGAGCAGGACGTAGTAAGGGTAAGCCACAGGGATACCTTAGAGGATATGATAAGGAAGGGAAGGGACCTTGAAAAAATAGTCCTTGCGAGGGCCGTCAGGTGGCACCTTGAGAACAAGATATTGGTCTACGACAATAAAACTGTAATCTTTGATTAATCTGACAGGGCCCTTTTCATCTTATCTATTATTGGCTTGATTATATGATACTTAGTTTTGAGGCTAGCCCTGTTAACTATTAACCTTGCAGTTGAGTAAAGTATCACGTCAACTTCCCTTAGCCCGTTCTCCCTTAAAGTTGTTCCTGTCTGAACAAGGTCAACGATTCTATCTGCAAGCCCAACTAAGGGAGCAAGCTCCACAGAGCCGTAGAGAGTGATTATTTCAGGATGTATCCCTTTGCTCCTAAAGTATCTATCTGTAATTTTGGGATACTTCGTAGCCACCCTTATGAAGGAGAGCTTTTCTATATCGTAGGGCTCCTTTATGTCTACAGGTTCAGCAACTGAAAGCCTACACTCACCAAAGCCTAAGTTAAGGGGCTCGTAAAGGTCGTAACCTTTCTCCTCTATAACGTCCTTCCCGGCAATGCCGATATCGGCCGTTCCGTAGTAAACGTAAGTTGGAACGTCCATAGGTTTAACCAGTATAAAGCGGAAGTTGTCTTTGACAAAAACGAGTTTACGGGTCTCAGTTAAAACCTCTGAAGCATCAATGCCGGCTTTTATCAGGAAGTTCACTGCATCCTTTAGAAGCCTTCCTTTCGGTAGTGCAAGGGTTATAGTGTCGTACCTCATTTCATCTCCTTTAGTAGGGAAGTTCGCTCTTCTCTCTCCAGATTTCAGCTCCAAGGTTTCTGAGTTTTACCTCAAGTTTTTCGTATCCTCTATCAAGGTGGTAAATTCTATAAACCTCAGTTGTGTTTTCAGCGGCAAGACCTGCTATAACAAGGGAGGCACTTGCTCTAAGGTCGGTTGCGGTTACCTTAGCTCCAACGAGTTTTTCAACTCCCTTAACTACAACGGTGTTTCCGTCAATTGTAAGGTCTGCTCCGAGCCTCTGGAGCTCTAAAACGTGCATAAAACGGTTTTCAAATATGGTCTCTTTTATAACAGAAATTCCATCTGCAAGACACATAGCCGCCATGAACTGAGCCTGCATATCTGTTGGAAAGCCGGGGTAAGGCTGTGTAACGATGTTCGTCCCCTTGAGCCTCTCTTTTTTTACTACGCGAACCTTTTTACCTGAGAGTCTCTCTACTTTAAGTCCAGCCTCCTCAAACTTTTCTATTACGGCGGTGAGAAGGTCAAAGGGAAAGTCCTCTATTTCAACTTCACCGCCGGCAAGGGCAACCGCTGCCAAGAAGGTTCCGGCCTCTATTCTGTCGGGCATTACCGAATACTCTATCTTCCCTATCTCGTCAACTCCGTTTACCTCAATAACGTCCGTACCCTCTCCTTCTATCTCTGCACCGGCGGTTTTTAGAGCTCTCGCAAGGTCAACAATTTCCGGCTCTTTCGCCGCATTTTTTATAACCGTTTTCCCCTTAGCGAGAACTGCAGCCATTAAGGTATTCTCCGTTCCTCCAACGGTAGGGAAGTCAAAGGTTATCTCTGCTCCCTTTAATCTTCCCTTAACTTCAGCGGTAATGTAGCCGTGGTCCACTTTTATATCCGCCCCCATTTTGGAGAGGGCTTTAAGGTGAAGGTTCACAGGACGAACGCCTATTGCACACCCTCCGGGAAGAGAAACCTTTGCTTTTCTGTATTTTGCAAGGAGAGGGCCAAGGCATAGGATAGATGCTCTCATCGTCCTTACAAGTTCGTAGGGAGCTTCTGTTTTTATGGAGTTTTCCGCCGTAACAAGAACCTCTGAGCGTTCCTTTCTTACGTTAAATCCCATTTGAGTTAGCAGTTTACAGCTTGTATCTACGTCCCTTAGATCGGGAACGTTTTTAAGGTGGAGCTCTCCAGAAAGGATAGAGGCAAAGATAATTGGTAGTGATGCATTCTTTGACCCAGAAACTTTTACTTTTCCCCTTAGCTCCTTACCACCTTTTATTACAAACTTTTCCATTTTCTCCCCGTTAAACTATTTTAGTGCTGACACTACCCTTTCTTTCCCAGAAAGATCCCTATGGAATTTGACGTCCCTAAAGCCAGAGGCTTCAAGCAGTTCTTTTACAGCCTCCGCCTGTCCCTTTCCGACCTCAAGGGCTATTAAACCACCACTTTTGAGTTTTTCGTAGGCCTGAGGAATTAACTTTCTAATGACCTCAAGGCCGTCTTTCCCGCCAAAGAGAGCAACGGCAGGCTCAAACTTCCTAACGCTCTCCTCAAGTCGCCTATCTCCTATTGGCACGTAAGGAGGATTTGAAACAACAACGTCAACCGGAGGTTCTACACCTTTAAGAAGGTCTGTCTTAATGAATTCAACCTCACGACAGCCGTGAATTCTACGGTTTTTCTCGGCAACTTTTATGGCTATTGAGGAAATATCCGTTCCTATGTAACGGTGTTTATTTTTCAGGAGCTTACAGAGGGTAATAATTATGCAGCCGCTTCCAGTTCCAACATCAACAATTATTTTCCCTTCCTTACCTTCAAGGTAATCAAGGACGACATCTACTAAGAGCTCCGTCTCAGGCCTTGGTATTAATACTCCCCTCTCTACCCTAAAGGTAAAACCGTAAAACTCCTTCTTCCCCGTTATGTAGGCAACAGGCTCTCCTTTAGCTCTCCTGACAATTAGCTTCCTGTAACTTTCAACTTCCTCTTCAGTTAAAGGCCTATCAAACTCCGTATAGAGCTTTACTCTATCGCTGAATCCCAAGGAGTGGGCTAAAAGGAGCTCTGCATCAAGGCGGGCGGTTTTAATACCTCTTTCTTTTAAAATTTCCGTAGCTCTTTTAACAAGCGTTCCAACAGTCCATTTCATAGATTGGAATTATATGAAACCCTCCCCAAAAAGGGGAGGGAAAAGAAGCGGTTAGAAGAAGTAAAGGACGCTTCCTTGGAAGCGGTTGACTGTACCATCAGCACTTATGAAGTCGTAGTCGGTCTTAACCCTCAGGTACTCCATCATAAAGCCAAGGGATGGAGTAAGCTTGTAAAGGCCGTTTGCGTAGTACATTGTGTTCTTTGTCCTTGCCTTTTTATAGACATCGCTACCGTACTTAAAGTCGTCGTTGTCCGGGTCGTCAACACCGTAACCGACGTGGAAGAGCCACTGAGAAGTTGGCTTGAGGGTAACCTCTATCCACCCTCCTTTAGCATCTATCTCTCTTGCATCGGTCGGCTTGTCGTCCTTCACGTCGGCAAGTTTTGTATAAAGCCCCTGAGAGTCTACGTAGAGAACACCCTGACCGATTCCTCCCGTGTACCAGCCGGCCAAGTTCCTTCCAGCCCATATTTTTCCCGAAATCGTCAGCCAGCCGGCAGGTGAAATAGCTCCCTCAAAACCGTAGGAGTAGGTGTCAAGGTACTTGTCCCCTCCGGCAAGGTCAATCTGCATCTTTCCGTAGTGGCCTATAACTCCAAGGTGAAGCTTTACTCCCTCAAGGTCAAAGTCGTAAACGAACCTTCCCTGAACGTCCGGAGTACCCGAGTCAGAACCGGTGTCTATGTAAGGTTTAAGAGGATCGTTCCAAGGATCACCCCAGACCTTGTCAAGGGCAACTTGGGTTGTGAACTTACCGGACTCCGTCTTGAAGAGCTTTGTAAACCTAATTTGTGGAATGCGGTAACCGATGTTACCCATCAGAGCTCCAGAAGGGAAGTTTGAAAGGTGCGGATAGAGCTGAGTAAGGAGCATCCAGTCCATACCAGCCCTAATGTTCCAGTCTTCTTTTCCGAACTGAACCCAAGCTTTTCTTACCCTTATGCCCTCTTTGTTGGGGTCGTTGCTACCGGAAAGGTCTCCGTAGAAGTCAAATTCAAGGTTTCCAACTATCTTGTAGTCACCTTCTTCCGTCTTTATCAGGAATCCAAACCTACTGTGCTTGAAGTTAAGGTTGAAGTCGTCATCGTTGGAGGAAGAAGTTTCTGGAAGGACGAAGAGGATGTAGTCCTTTCCTACAGCTTTTGAATCGGAGTAGGCAGCGTCAATCTTGAAGAAGCCGTAAAAGTCAACGGACTTCCCGGACTTACTCTTGAAGGAAGGAGCTCCCTTCGCCGTAGCTCCACCTTTTAGGAGTCTAATCTCTTCCTTCAGTCTCCTGTTTTCCTCCTTTACCTGCTGGAGCTCGATCCTCATCTGTTCAATCATCTGACGGAGCTGTTCAACCTCGTAGTCCGTTACGGCAAGTGCCGGAAGAGAAGATGAAAGGATAAAAGCCGTTCCGAGTAGCAGAGCTCTCCTCATTCCAACCTCCCTCTCTATGAGAACTTTTTTACCCTCACAGCCTTTCCTTCGCTCCTTGGAATTTCTCCCTTTTTCTTGAGCGTTACATTCACGTGAAGTCCTAAGAGACTGTAAATTTCCTCTTCTATACGCTCCCTAAGGTATTCGTCCTGTCTGCTGGACTCAATCACAACTTCAACGACGTCTTTACCTTCAACTTTTCCGATGATTATCTGGTAGTTTGGCAGGATCTCTGGATACTTCATTATCACTTCTTCTATCTGGCGGGGATAGAAACAGACCCCTTTAACTTTGAGCATATCGTCGGTTCTTCCCTTTATCCTATCAAGGCGTAAGTGGGTTCTACCGCAGTCGCACCTTTCACGGGAAAGGATTCTTGTTATATCCCTCGTTCTGTATCTGATGAGTGGGAGGCCTTCCCGGGTAAGAGTTGTAACCACAAGCTCCCCTTCCTCTCCATCCGGCACTCTCTTTCCGGTTTCAGGATCAATAATTTCAACTATGTAATGGTCTTCCCAAACGTGGATACCGCAGTGAGCTTTACAGTCTATTCCTAAGCCAACGCCTCCAGTTTCAGTCATTCCGATTATGTCAAAGGTCTCTATTCCCATCTCTCTTTCTATGTAGCGACGCATCTCGTCGCTCCAGACCTCAGCGCCAAAAATACCTACCCTCAGCTCCGTTTCATTAAAGTCAAAGCCTTCTTCTTTAGCGACCTCAATGAGGCGAAGGGGGTAAGAGGCTATCGCGGCAATTGCCGTCGTCTTAAAGTCCTTCATAAACTTGAGCTGTAAAAGGGTTCTTCCCGGACCAATCGGGACGACGAAACAGCCGATTTTTTCCGCCCCGTAGTGGAATCCAAAACCTCCGTTGAAAAGGCCAAAAGATGGCGTAATCTGGAGAACATCCTTATAGGTCAAGCCGGCAGCGGAAAGACACCTTGCCATTATCTCTCCCCACTGCTCCACGTCAGAAGGGGTATAGGGATTCACCACAGGAGTTCCCGTCGTTCCAGAGGACATGTGAAACCTTACAAACTCCCACTGCTCCCCGCAGGCAAGGCCGAAAGGATAGTTCTCCCTAAGTTCTTCCTTTGTCAGGAAAGGCAGGCTCTTCAAGTCGTCAAGGCTTTTAATGTCCTCCGGCTCCACTTTGCCAAGCTTTTCCCAGTACTTCTTGTTTTTTTCTTTTATCCTCCCCAGCGTCTTCTTTAGCCTTTCAAGCTGAATTCTCTCAAGAACCTCCCGGTCAAGCGTTTCCAGCCTCCTCTGAAACATCTTTACCCCTCACAGATTTACACTGTTCTTAAAGTAACATTTTGGTATTTTATACAATAATCTCTACAACAGCGAGGAGGTCGGGGCATGTCTCTGAAAGAAAAGGACTTTATGCCAAAAGAAGAACTCAGAGCTCTCCAGCTAAAAAGACTCCAAGAAACAGTAGAAAGGGCATACCACTTAGTCCCCTTTTACAGGAAAAAGTTTGACGAGGCAGGCGTAAAGCCTTCAGACATTCGCTCCCTTGAGGACCTCAAAAAACTGCCCTTTACGACCAAGCAGGACTTAAGGAACCACTATCCCTTTGGCCTCTTTGCCGTCCCGATGGACAGGGTAGTAAGGATACACTCCTCCTCAGGAACTACCGGAAAGCCAACCGTTGTAGGCTACACCCGCCACGATATGGCCGTCTGGACAGAAGTTATGGCCAGAACTCTCCTAATGGCCGACGTTAGTGAAAAGGACATTGTCCACAACGCTTACGGTTACGGGCTTTTCACGGGAGGCTTAGGATTCCACTACGGGGCAGAAGCCCTTGGAGCTGCCGTTGTCCCTGCAAGCGGTGGGTTTACAAAGAGACAGCTGATGCTCATGAAGGACTTTGGAGCAACAATCCTCTGCTGTACTCCCTCCTTTGCCCTTCACTTGGCGGAGGTTGCAAAAGAAGAAGGTTACGACCTTAAGAAGGACTTCAAGTTAAGGGCGGGATTCTTTGGAGCAGAACCAGCATCTCCGGGCTTAAGGAAGGCCGTGGCAGAGAGCTGGGGAATCCAGTACGTTGAGGCCTACGGACTCTCTGAGATTATCGGTCCCGGCGTTGCAGCAAGCTGTGAGTACGGCTCTCTCCACGTCTTTGAGGACCACTTCATTCCAGAGGTTATAGACCCAGAAACGGGAGAAGTCCTACCCGACGGTGAAGAGGGAGAGCTCGTTATTACGACGCTCACCAAACAGGCACTCCCCATGATTCGCTACAGAACGAAAGACATCACAGTAATTCACAGAGAGCCGTGCAAGTGCGGAAGGACAATAGTATGGATTGAGAGCATCAAGGGAAGGGCGGATGACATGTTAATTGTTAACGGCGTTAACGTCTTTCCGTCCCAAGTTGAGCACGTCATTACGAAGGTTGAAGGCGTTACTCCAAACTACGTGATTGTCGTTGATAAGAAGGGCGTCCTTGACAAGCTGGAGGTATGGGTTGAGGTTGACGAGAAAATGCTCACCGACGGAGTAGGCACCTTAGAGAGACTCCAGAAGAAGCTGGAGGAGGAGCTTCTTAACCACCTCTACATAAACGCTAAAGTGAAGCTGGTTGAACCAAAGACCCTTGAAAGGAGTATGGGCAAAGCGAAAAGAATCGTTGACAGGAGAGAACTAAGCTCTTAGGGGGGAGAAAAATGACTAAATACGCAGTGAAACAACTATCTGTTTTCTTAGAAAACAGGAGGGGAAGGCTTGCAGATGTAGCAAAGGTGCTTGCCGAAGCTGGAATAAACATAAGAGCTCTCTTTCTCGCAGATTCTTCCGAGTTCGGAATTTTAAGGCTCGTAGTAAACAATCCAGAAAAGGCCAAGGCCGTCCTAATCTCCAAAGGATTTGCTGCAAACGAAACAGATGTCTTTGCAGTTGAAGTAGAGGATAAGCCGGGAGGCTTTTACAGTGTTATTAAAATCCTCGCCGAGAACGGCATAGACGTTGAGTACACCTACGCCTATGCAGGTGCATCACACACGGCAATTCTCTTCTTCAAGGTAAAGAACGAGGACTTTTCAAAAGCCCTAAAGCTCCTTGAGGAAAGCGGGCACAAGCTAATAGAGGCCGCCAAATTCTACGAGTAGGGGGGATAGGGATGGACTTTTTAATGGCAATCCTGCCGATACTTGTTGTCCTTGTTGGAATGCTCCTCTTCTCCCGCTCAGGAGTCTTTATGTCGGTAGTGGGCTGGATTTTCGCCGCCATTACAGCGTGGCTCTACTTTAAGACTCCCTTAAGCGTCGTAATCGGCGCAAGCGTTTACGGGATAGTTAAGGCCTTTGCGATTACGTTCGCCGTTGCCTTTACGATGCTGATGATATTCATAATGAAAGAGGCCGGAGCTCTCCAAGAAATCGTCAAAACCGTTCGCTCCATCACAAAAGACAAAATCCAACAGACCCTTTTCATCGGAATGGGATTTGGTTCTCTGGCAACCTCCCTCGGAGTTGTAACGCCTGCCCTTTTCCCGCCTGTATTTGTTGCCCTTGGATTTACGCCACTTGCAGCGGTAGCTATCTCTATCCTCTGTTACGACCCCCTTACCTCCTTTGCGCTGTTATCCATTCCTATTACGCTCCCTGCACGGGTAGCGTGGGGACCTTTCGGCATCAGACCTCCCGGAGTTGAGAACGCAGACCAGTTTATCTGGTCCTTTACGCAGAACATAACCATCTTCCTGCCGGTCGTTTCCGTAGGCTTTGCCTTTATGATGCTCTACTTCGTTGGGAAGTGGGAAGCAATAAGGAAACACTGGCTCGGAGCAACCGTTGCAGGGCTCGTCCTATCCATAACTGCCTTACTTCTCTCGTTTACAAAAATTGTTCCCGTTGAAGTAATCGGTATCCTCGCAGGCTTTACGACGATGCTCGTCTCCTACTTCATGTACAAGAAGAACGGCGAAGAAAAGGTAAAGTTAGACGGTAGCTTTCTAAGAGCAGCTTCTCCGTGGATTCTCCTGTTTATCTTCTCACTCATAACGAACTATCCACCTGTTAAGAAGTTTTTGGCAGGGCTTCCCGGCAATGCAGAGGTTATTCACATAGTCGGTGGAAAGAAAATAGACCTAAACATCTTTGCCCACGTTTACTTCTGGATTCTCGTGGCGGTAGTTGTCTCTCTCCCAATACTGAAACCTACAGGTGAAGAGCTTAAAAGGGCGTTTAACACGTGGGTAAAAAGGGTCTGGGGACCATTTATAGCTTACTCCCTCTTCTTCGCAGTTGCCTTTATAATGGCTTGGTCTGGGATGGAAATCGTTAATGGAAAGCTAACGCCCGGAGCAAACTTTGCTTCAATGAATATGGACATCATTATAGGAAAGACTCTCGCAAACCTTTTCGGAAGCCTATACCCCCTAATTGCTCCCTTCTTGGGACTCCTTGGAGCGTTTGTCGGCGGAAGTGAGACTGCTTCTAACGTTCTCTTTGCCAAGATTCAGTACGGTGCAGTAGCCTCAACAATTGGAGCTTCTGCCTTCATGGCCGTTTACGGAGCTCACGCCGTAGCAGGCGGAATCGCCAGCGCCATAACCCCCTCAAAGATTACAAACGCCGCTGCCCTTGTTGGACTTAAAGGAAAAGACGAAAGCCAGCTCCTTAAAACCCTCATCCTTCCCGTTCTTGCCCTAACGCTCTTCGTTGGAATCATGCTCCAGATAATCGTTACCCTAAGCAAGTAGAAGGTGGGCTTCCTGCCCACCTTTTTTATTTTGTCTACCTTCTAACCTGCCTTCTGATTGCAACAATCATCTGGTAAGTAAGAAAAGTAACTGCTATAGAGTAGAGAGTGTGTAAGAATTTTTCGCTTGGCACTTGACTGCTTTTGAAAAAGTTGAAGATGTTTAGCGTCTGTGCAAACTCCTCTAAAAACACTTTGAGGGAAAGTTGCCAACTTTCTGGATTAAAAGAAAAACAAGGTAAAAACTTGTTGAAAACTATAAAGCCTGATAAAGCAAAGATTATACTTATCTCCCATAAGCAGATATATAAGAGCCAAGTTAAAAGCATTGAAAACAGCTCTTTGAAAGTAGAAAGTTTTTTCCATTCTAAAGTAGAAAAATTTCTCCATTCTTCGGATATCACTAACAAAGGTGATAAAAACAAAGCAATGAAAATGTATGACTTTAAGAAGTAAAGAAATTCACTGAAAAAGGAACTAGGAGCAAGTTTAGCTCCCATTTCTCCAGTGGTCAGCAGTATTATCAGAAGCAGAGGTTTTAACCAGCTCTGGCCAAAGTCAGAGGCAAACTTATGAATTGAAAAAACAAGCTTCTTCTGTAAAGGCAACAATTTCTTTCGTAGAGCTCTTTCATAGGCTTTCATTTCAAGAGAATAAAACTCATTAGCGTTTATATAGTCTTTCTGATTATCTAGCGCCAGCTTCAACTGCCTATAAACGTCCCTTGCCTTTTCAGGTGATTTTTCAAACAATTCACGACATATTCTTTTCTCAGAAATTTTTCCCCAGTTAACATTTATAAACTCCACCTTTGTTAAAGAACTGTCTTCTATCTTTATTTGTTTCGCCTCAGAAAAGTTACAGTTTATAAGTTCCATACCCTTTAATCTTGAATTCTCTATTTCTATACTTGGTTCTATTAATTCTCCTTGTTCACAATTTTCTCTATCTGTCTTCACTAACTTTATGTTAAAAAAACAAAAGTTATCGCTTGAGTTATTCACATTCTTCAACACTAACTTGGCTATCCGCGAATCCCTTATCTCCACATAGCTATCCTTTGACAGACGAATGTCATCAAACATCAATGCTAAGCCCTCAGCCTTTACATATGCCTCCGTTAAACTCAATCTCCAAAAAACGACACCACGTTCAAAAGTTACATCCCAAAAGCTAACAACATCTTGAAATTTTATATCTCTAAATTCAACTTCACTATTAAATAATGTCCTAATAAAAAGAGCTTTACCCTTAAAAACTATCTCAATAAATTCAGTTAAATCCTTAAAAACACTCCTAGAGAAGTCAACCTCATTTTGAAAAACAATCTTCTCAAAAACAGCTTCTTCTTGGAAATTTACTCTCTTAAATTCAGCCTTATCCAGAAAAATTGCACCAAAAAACTTTGAGCTCTTACTAAATAGCAAAGGTTCTCCTTCATACCAAAAATTAAAGGAACGCCTTGAAAAATATAAATGAGGTTTTTCCCTACTTATTTTCAAGTCCTTAGAAACTTCAGGAATATAGAACTTAGGAAATATAAAATATCTAAAATCATAATCATAGGAACATAAACCATGACTCTTGAGAAGATTATTCAAATTAAAGCGAACCAACTTCCTTTCCTTTTCCAAATCTTCCACAGTAAACTCTACCCCTTCACATCCCAACAAGCTCTCCCATACAAAATCAACAGCAAACCTATACGCCCTTACCCTCCTCCAGAACTCATCAACTAAATTTTCATTCCATTTTATTTCTATTTTTTCCTTAAAATCTTTACCCTTCCTTAATGTTTCATCTCTTTTTTTCTTCCATTCTTTATACTCCTCTACATTTTCCATCCACACCTCATTCTCTTTCTCACAATGGAAAATGCAGGTATCAAACTTCCTCAGTTCTTCTTCTGTCAAATCTTCCAAATTCTGGCCATCCTTTAGAAAAACAGCAACAGGCTCTATTACATTTCTCTTTAACTTACGACAAACTTTACACTCTCTAAACTCTCTCCCTTCTTCCCCGTCCAAGTAGACTACCCTCCACCCCATCCCTAAATTCCGGAAATCCTCAGTATTCAGTTATTAGCAGTCAACCTTACAAAGTCAAAGTCTTGAAGCTACACTATACCCCTTATTTAAAGCATCTATGTTGGCATCTGCGAACTTCGGATTCAGTTCAACGATTGCTTTTTCAAGCTCCTCTTTTGAGAAAGGAAAGCCCTCAACAACTTTTAAGGCATAACCAAGAATAAAGACGTTTAAGGATTTTGGGTTTATTTCCCCCTTTACCGCCAGCTCTGAAGCATTAACGGTAAAAAGTTTAAAGCCTTCTATCTTAGGGAAAGCGTCTTCTATGTTTGTAACGATGTAACCGTTAGGTTTAAGGTAGCTAAGAAACCTTAGGGTCTCAGTCGGATATAGACCTAAGAGTAAATCGGCCTGCCCCTCCCCTACAAGTGGAGCTCTAAAGTTCCCTATCTTCAGGTAAGAGATAACCGTTCCACCTTTTTGAGCCATACCGTGAGTTTCCGTCCCTATAAAATCAATCCCCTTATTTAGAGCACACTGGGCAAGGAGTTTTACTAAGAAAATTGTTCCCTGTCCGCCAACTCCTGTTAGAACAATTTGGTATCTCATCTCTTATCCTCCACGAAAGCGTCAAATGGACAGAGGTCTGAAAGGCAAACACCACAACCTACGCAGAAGTACGGGTCAACCTCCACCTTTCCTTCCTCGTTCCACCTAAAGGCGGGACATCCAAACTCCCTTATGCAGTGACCACAGCCGGTACATTTATCTTGGTCAACCTTGGCAAATTTACCGGGGAGTTTAACCCTCTCCTTGTCAAAGGTGCAGAACTCGTTAACCACTGCTACAACAGGACCGTTTGCCTTTTCGTAAGTTTCCTTGACTTTCCTAAAAAACTCAAGGGTGGACTTTATTGTGCCGTCGTAGTTAAGTATTAACGGCTTAACTCCACAACCTTCAACAATCTTTGGGATACTGACGTTTCCTATCCTTTCAGGTGTTGGCTGAAGTCCCGTCATTGCGACGGTGCTGTTATCCATTATGACGAGGATAAAGCGGTGCTTGTTAGCAACCGCATCTATCAGAGGGGGAATTCCAGCGTGGAGGAAGGTTGAATCGCCCACCGTTGCAACGATTGGCTTTTCAGTGTCAGACTTTGAAAATCCACAGGCAAGGCCAACAGAAGCTCCCATACAGAGAACAGTATCAACGGCTTTCTGATTTAGCCCAAGTGTATAACAACCAATGTCAGAAGGATAAATAGCCTTGTTACCAAAGACCCTTTTCATGGCGTAGAAGACAGTCCTGTGGGGGCAACCGGGACAGAGAGAGGGAGCTCTCGGTGGGAGCTCCTTATCGTATTTCTTGCCAACGTAAACGTTCTTTTTAAGATAACCGAGCTTTTGAAGGCTTTCTGCTACCCTCTCATGGGTTGCTTCATCTATCTCAAAAACGTCTCCAGTTAACTTTCCTTTAACGTTTCCAAGGTGCTTTATCTGCTCCTCAATGAGGGGATAGGTCTCCTCAAAAACAACTACAGTAGAGTAAGAGGAAATCACCTCTTTCAACCTGTCAACGGGAAGGGGAGTTGGCATATCAACCTTCAGAACGTCTGCCTTCAATCCGGTGTCCTCTAAGACCTCAAGGACGTAGGCATAAGGAGTGCCAGAGGCAACTATGAGGAGCTCTTCTCCCTTTAACTTCTCAATCTGAGGTTTTAAAAACTCTTCATAGTTAAACTCTGAAATTTCTCTCAGCTTCCTTAAAAGTTCGTATCCCTGCTTCAGACGGGGATTCCTCGGGACAGCAGCCCACCTTTCTATATCCCTCTCAAAACTTCCTTTTTTGGCTTTAAACTCAAAATCTGGAATCTCAACAATCTGCCTTCCGTGGCAGACCCTCAGGACGGGTCTAAGTAACACAGGTATCTCAAACTTCTCAGAGAGATTTACGCCGACAACTGCCAACCTGAAAGCGTCCTGAGGACTTGAAGGGTCAAGAGCTGGAATTCTTGCAAACTTAGCAAAATAACGGGAATCCTGCTCCGTTTGAGAGCTGTAAAAGCCGGGGTCGTCGGCAGATATTATGAGGAATCCTCCCCTGTTACCGATGTAGGCGCTGCTCATCATGGCATCTGAAGCGACGTTAAGCCCAACCATCTTCATTCCGCAGGCAGCCCTCTTTCCAGTAATAGCTGCGGCGTAAGCTACCTCATAGGCAACCTTTTCATTTGTAGACCACTCAGCATAGGCAGGTAGGTTCATTTGCTTTATGAGCTTCTGGTAGGTCTCAAGGATTTCAGAACTTGGCGTTCCGGGATAGGCAGCCATAAAATCAACACCTGCATAAAGCAGTCCCCAAGCAATTGCCTCGTTACCGAGAAGGGTCTTTTTCATTTTCACCCCGTCAAACGATTATTTCTACCTTCAGCGTATTTTAACATTGCTTTAGCTTCTCGTTTGCTATATCTTTGATTAAAAGGTCTATCACAAGAGAAGGAAAGATGGAAGAAGTAGGAAAGGTTCTTATCTACACGGGTGTTTTTCTCGTCATCACGGGCGTTGTCATAATGGCTGTCTCAAAGTGGAACATTCCAATAGGAAAACTACCGGGAGACATTTACATAAAGAAGGATAATTTCGCTTTCTACTTTCCCTTGGGGACAAGCCTTCTCATAAGCTTAGCGTTTTCACTGTTCTCCTTCCTCCTTTTCCTTCTGATGAGGAAACAATGAAGAAGCTCATCATTTTCCTCCTTGCAGTTCTCTTTCCCCTCAGTGGATACGGTAAAACAGTTTCAAAAATTGAAATAGTAGGCCTTAAATGGACCAAAAAAGCTCTCGTTAGAAAGGAGCTCCTAATACACGAAGGTGAGGAGTTTTCTAAGGAGAAGTTAAAGAAATCAATAAGGAACCTCCTCAACACCCACCTCTTTTACAAAGTTGTGCCTGAGATAAAGGAAGTTGACGGGAAAGTAGTAATAAAGCTCCGCTTTAAGGAGAGGTTTCCGATTGTCCCAATTCCGCGTGTGAGGTTAAAGGCTGACGGAACCTACAAGGCCGGAATGGAGGTAAGAGATTACAACCTATTTGGAATGGGACACAGGCTCTACGTAGGGTATACCCGCTGGTTCGGAACTGATAATCACTGGAAAAATGCCTTCATCTACACAAAACTCTACAGAATCATAGAAAACGACATAGACTTAAACGCCGGCATCTCTTGGGCTAAGGGTGAGGACATAGAATACGTAGAAGACAACAAAGTGCTCGGTAAGTATAACCTCAGAATGGTTAGCATTCCCATATCCCTAACTTCCTACTTGGACCCTGAGAAAGTCAAGCAAATAATCGTCGGAATCAGGCCTACATTCAGCCACTACTCAGAGTTCGTTTCTGACAGAAGGTTCTACTACTTAACTTTCGGATTAGTCTTTGATAGGACAAGCGATATGGTCTACTACATAAAGGGAAGTAGAGCCTACATATACGGAGAAGTTGCAGAACCGACAACCTCTTCCGTCTTTACGGGAGCACTATTCTTCCACTGGGAAAACAACATTCACGTAAATTACGTTGACACATACTCCTGCAGTTTCTCCGCAGGGACAAAGGTAGGGTATTCGGAAGGATTTTTCGTAAACTCCGGCATACCGGGTTACAAAAGCGAGAAAACTATAAACAAACGTTTCCTTAGGTGGAACTTCTCTTTAAAGAAGGCCATAGTAGGTAAGAGCGTCTTTCTACGGCCGAATTTAACCGTCGGCGACGCCTTTAAAAGTAGGCCGGATGACCTCTTAATTGCTCCCGGTTTTGAACTTACGGCCTTTTGGGCCAAACTCGCTGATGGTATTATTAGTCTCAAATTTTCTAAGGGTATAGGAAAGGGAAGTGATACCCAAACAAACTTTAGATTTGACTTTAGGTGGTAGGAATGAGGGTTTCGGTTGCACAGGTTTACCCAAAGCTTGGAGACGTAGAGGCAAATATTGAGAAAACGGTAGCCTTTGTAAAAGAGGCGATAAGGGAAAAATCCTCCCTCTGCATCTTCCCAGAACTTAGCCTTACAGGATACACCCTACAGGATTTAACCTTTGAAGTGGCAATGACCCGTGAAGACGAGAGGTTAATTCCCCTTTTAGAGCTCAGTAGGGAAATAGGAATAATCGTTGGACTTATTGAGGAAACAGAAGAGAACCTCTTCTTTAACTCTGCCTTCTACATGAAGGACGGCAAAATAGTTCACGTTCACAGGAAAGTTTACCTTCCAACCTACGGAATGTTTGACGAAGCAAGGTTTACAGGAGCAGGGAACAAGGTTGAAACTTTCTCCTCACCAGTTGGAAAGGGGTGCATACTCATATGTGAGGACCTCTGGCACTTTTCAACGGTTTATTTAGCCTTTATTCAGGGAGCAAAACACATCTTTGCACTATCTGCCAGCCCCGGTAGAGGGTACAGGGAAGAGGGAATGTTCGGTAACGCTGAAGTCTGGATGAACATGGGGGAGTTCTACTCCCGAATGACGGGCAGTTACTTTTTCTTTGTTAACAGGGTCGGGACAGAAGACGGTTTTGTCTTCTCTGGAAAATCCTTCGTTGCAGACCCTTACGGTAACATCGTTGCAGAAGGGTCTCCTTTTGAGGAGGAACTCATCACCGTTGAAATCAAGGAGTCTTTAATTCGCTCTGCGAGGATAAACCTTCCACTTTTAAGGGATGAAAAGCCAGAAATGGTCATGAACAACCTCAGGAGAATACTCGGATGAGGGAGAAAATTGCAGAGCTCCTTTCAATAAAAGACAAAGAGTTCATCAAAAAGGTCCTTGTCCAGTTCATAAGGCAGGAGTTTCACAAGGCCGGCTTTAAAAAGGCAGTTATAGGCATCTCCGGAGGCGTAGATTCAGCTCTATCTGCATTCTTAGGCGTTTTAGCCCTCGGCAAGGAAAACGTTATCGGCATTTCCATGCCCTATAGAACCAGCGCAAAGGAGTCAGTTGAGGACGCAAGGCTCGTTGCAAAGACCCTTGGTATTGAGTTCCACGAGATAGACATTACCTCTCAGGTAGATGCCTACTACAGCAACTTCCCCGACGCAGACAACATCAGGCGCGGCAATAAGATGGCAAGGGAGAGGATGAGCATCCTCTACGACTTTGCCCACTGGAAGGGAGCTTTAGTCCTTGGAACAAGCAACAAGAGCGAGCTCCTCATTGGCTACTCAACTCGCTGGGGCGACGGCGCTCACGATATCAACCCCTTAGGAGACCTCTATAAAACTCAAGTTTGGGAAATGGCCGCTTACGTTGGAGTCCCGGAAAGAATTGTTAAGAAAAAGCCGTCAGCAGACCTCTGGCCGGGACAGACGGATGAAGGGGAAATAGGACTTTCCTACCGTCTCCTTGACGAGATTTTGGTGGCTTACGTGGAGCTCCGCCTCAGGAAAGAAGAGATAGTAGCCTTAGGCTACGAGGAAAAGGTTGTGGACAAAGTTTTAAAAATGGTAAGAACCTCCCAGTATAAGAGGAGACTTCCAATAATCTGTAAAATTGCCCAGAGAACGGTAGATAAAGACTTCCTCTACCTTAGAGACTGGGGGCTGTAAATGCTTCTGGACTTTAAAGAGCTTGGAATCTTCGGAGCTAAAGAGCTCAAGAAAAAAGGCGCAGACTACGGAGACCTTTTCTTTGAGAAGAGGTTCACTTTTACCGCCAAGTGTGAGGACAACAGGATTGAAAACATCTCCTCTGGCTTAGAAGCTGGAGTTGGCATTCGCTACATTAAGAACTTCAAAACCTACTACGGGTTCACAAACGAGCTTTCAGAGGAATCTATCAGAAGAGTTATAGAGAGCTTAGCAGCTGCCGCTGACGCCGAAAAAGAGGTTGTCCTTGACTTTAACACGAGAGAGCCTCGCTACAGCAACTTAGTTAGCGGGATGGACTTTGAAGTTCCTGTGGAGAAGAAAATTGACCTGCTCCTTCGCGCCAACGACGTTGCCCGTTCCCACGGCGACAGGATTAAACAGGTAACTGTTGTCTTAAGAGACCAACTTCAAGAAGTAACAATCGTTAATACAAACGGCGATATTGTTGAAGATGTAAGGCCAAGAATTGTTTTCTATACCCTCGTTGTAGCCTCAGACGGGAACGTCCTCCAGACGGGCTATGAGCCAGTTGGTCACCTTGGAGACTACTCAATATTTGAAAAGTACCCACCAGAGGAGATAGCTAAACAGGCGGCGGAGAGAGCTCTAAGGATGCTCTCCGCAAAGCCAGCACCGGCCGGGAAGTTTACCGTTGTAATTTCCTCAAAGGCCGGCGGAACGATGATACACGAGGCCGTTGGCCACGGCCTTGAAGCAGACCTTGCAAATCAGGGACTATCAGTATACTCAGGAAAAATCGGTGAAAAAGTGGCCTCTGAGCTCATCACGGTTATTGATGATGGTAGTATGGCTGGAATGTACGGGAGCTCCGGCTACGACGATGAGGGAACTCCTACCCGCAAAAATGTCCTCATAGAAAACGGTGTTCTTAAAAGCTTCATGTACGACCTCACTGAGGCTATGAAGAGCGGCGAGTTCTCAACCGGGAACGGAAGGAGACAGTCCTACATGCACGTTCCAATCCCGAGGATGACAAACACCTACATAGCCCCGGGAGACACCGACCCAGAAGAAATAATAAGGGACACAAAAAAAGGCATACTCGTCGTAAAAATGGGAGGCGGTCAAGTAAATACGGTAAACGGGGACTTTATCTTTGAAGTGTCAGAGGGCTACCTCATTGAAAACGGCGAAGTTACAGAGCCCATAAGGGGTGTTTCGCTGATAGGTAACGGTCCTGAGGTTCTCCGTCAGATAGACGCTGTCGGTAACGACTTAGGATTCTCCATTGGAACGTGCGGAAAAGATGGACAAGGCGTTCCGGTTTCTGATGGACTCCCCACGATTAGAATTCCAGAAATTACGGTGGGAGGAACGAAATGAAACTCTTAGCCATAAAAAACATTGAAATAGAAGGACTTGGAAACTTTAAAAAGAGCTTTGAGAGGAGGGGAGTTGAGATAACAGAAATTAACGCCTTTAATGGGGAAGAGGCCAGAGAGGAGGACTTTGACATACTCCTTATTTTAGGCGGCCCAATGGGAGTTTACGAAGAGGACAAGTACCCCTTCCTCTCCTACGAGAAAGAGCTCATAAAGAAGTTCTACAGCTCAGGAAAGAAGGTTCTTGGAGTGTGTTTGGGAGCCCAGCTCATAGCGAGCGCTTTCGGTGCAAAGGTCTACAAGGGCAAGTGGGGGAAAGAAATAGGCTGGGACTTTATCTACCCTCAGGACCAGCTTGAAGTGATATACCAGAGCGAGATTGAGGTCTTCCACTGGCATGGGGATACCTTTGACCTTCCAGAAGGTGCTGTAAGAATGGCCTCCTCCGTAAAGTACAGGAATCAAGCCTTTAGGATAGGAAACCAAGTTGTTGGCCTCCAGTTCCACTTGGAAGTTACTCAGGAAGACGTGGAAAAGTGGATAGAGGCCTATAGAGAAGAACTCAAGGAGGAGGGGATAGACACAGGCATCGTCAGGGGAACTGAGGAAAAGTGGAAGAGGTTAGAACTCTACTGCGATGTCTTCGTTAACTACTTCCTAAAACTTTAGGAAATTCTTCTTAAGGGTGCAGCGGCTTAATAGCTTCAATCGTAACTTACAATACTTGACATTATGCTTGATTCTAATAAGATAATTATTCCGACAGCAAACTTTAAGAAGAGAGGTATCAAATGGCGAGAAGGCTACTCATTGCCGCTGCACTCCTTTTGGCCGTTTCTTCCTGCGGTAGCGAAGAGTCATCGCTTGAACCGCTCAAAGTGAAAACTGTAACGGGAGTTAAAACGGCAACCGTTCAGTCAACCACCGTAGAAGAAAAGGAAACGTTCTCCGGAACTGTAATTCCCGACCAAGAAATATTTATCTCCCCCAAGGTCGTAGGTTATCTCATAGAAGTAAAAGCTACTCCCGGAAAGAAAGTAAAGAAGGGAGAGGTTCTCGCCGTTATTGACAGCAGCGATATAAGGCCGGACGTTGAAAAGGCAAAAGCCGGTATTAAAGAGATAGAGGCCGCCCTTAAAGAGATTTCCCAAGCTATGGAAGAAGTTAGAGCTCACAGGAGAGCTGCCGAGGCAAATCTACTCTTAGCCGAGAAAACTTACAGAAGGTTTGAAGAGCTCTTAAAGGCCGATGCCGTTTCAAAGCAGAAGTTTGATGAAGTTAAAACCCAGTATGAGGCTGCAAAGGCAAACCTTGAAGCCGTAAAGGCCAAAGAGGCCCAGCTTAAAGAAAGGGAAAAGGCACTCCTTGCAAAGAAAGAACAGATAGAGGCGGACCTTAAAAAAGCAAGCGCCTACCTCTCCTACACCTACCTAAAGTCACCGGTTGACGGTGTTGTCCTCCAGAAGCTCGTTGACAGCGGCAATCTGGTCTCACCCCAGACTCCTGTATTTAAAATAGGGACATACCCTCTAAAGGTTAGAGCTTTTATAGATAACACTTATGCGGGTAAAATCCACGTAGGTGACAAAGTAACTGTAAAAGTAAAAGGACTAAAGCTTGTAGGAACGGTATCGGAGGTTGACAGGAGCTCCGACCCCGTTTCCCACAAGTTCGGAGTAAAAGTTACTCTCCCCGAAGCTCCAAATGTAATACCCGGAACTTACGCAGTTATTGAATTTCCTATATCCTCAAGAAAAGAGATATCAATCCCTGCCTCTGCAGTTTACAGAGTAGGCTCCCTTGAGTACGTCTTTGTTATAGAGAACGGCACTGCCCACCTAAGGCTCATAAAGACAGGAAAGAGGAAAGGGGATAGGGTCACCGTTATTTCGGGACTTCACGAAGGAGAGACAATAGCTGTTTCCGGCGTAAGTAAACTCTGCGACGGAGCAAAGGTAGAGGGGTAAGAAATGAAAAACGTTCAGCTTGGAATAGCGGGAAACATAACCAAAAAGTTCATAACCTCTAAGCTTACGCCTCTCTTCTTGCTGGCATCAATACTCATAGGACTTGCTGCTATCGTCCTCACTCCCAAGGAAGAGGAACCCCAGATAGTCGTCCCTATGGTTGATATCTTCATTCCTTATCCGGGAGCTTCTGCAAAAGAGGTTGAAAGGAAAGTTACGACGGAGTTTGAAAAGCTGATTTGGGAAATAAAGGGAATGGACTACGTTTACTCCGTGTCCAAGCCGGGAATGGCGCTGATAGTTGCAAGGTTTAAAGTCGGCGAGGACATGGAGGACTCCCTTGTAAAACTCTACAACAAGCTAATGTCAAACATGGACAAGCTCCCGCCGGGAGCTCTCCAACCTCTCGTTAAACCGATGGACATAAACGACGTTCCGATAGTCGCCTTAACTCTCTGGAGCGAAAAGAGGACTCCCTACGAGCTAAGGCAGATAGCAAAGGAGCTCTGCTTACAGCTCAAGCAGGTAGAAGACGTTTCAAAGACGTGGATAATCGGCGGCGATACTAAGAGGTATAAGGTTTTAATAGACAAGAACAAGCTCAAGAGCTACCATCTCTCCCTCCTTCAGGTAGTTCAGGCCATAAGGTCTGCTAACCAGAAACTCCCAGCCGGAAAGGTTGTTGAAGATAACACTGAATTCCCCGTTGAAGCGGGAGAGTTCATAAAAACGATAGACGACCTTAAAAACGTCGTCGTTGCCGTTTACAGGGGCAAACCTGTTTACCTAAAGGACGTTGCGACCGTTACAGATGCCCCAATTGACCCTGAGAACTACGTCTTCATAGGTTTTGGTCCAAACGCCGAGAAAAAAGGAGTAAGCAGGGAATTTATAGAAAAGCACGGCAACCAGTTCCCGGCAGTTACAATAGCAATTGCTAAGAAGAAAGGAACAAACGCTGTTGTAGTTGCCAAGGAAATACTTAAAAAGCTTGAAGAAATAAAGCCCAAAATACTTCCAAAAGACGTCCACGTTACCGTTACGAGGAACTACGGTAAAACCGCTCAGGACAAGTTTGACGAGCTAATGTTCCACTTAGGAGTGGCTATTTTCGCAGTTGTTATATTCATAGGCTTAACCCTTGGAGTAAAAGAGGCCTTCGTTGTATCCATCGCAATTCCGACAACCTTAGCACTAACTCTCTTTATTGACCTCTTAACAGGCTACACCCTCAACCGCGTTACCCTCTTTGCCCTAATATTCACCTTAGGTCTCCTTGTTGACGATGCAATCGTAGTAGTTGAGAATATCCATAGGCACCTCAAGCTAAAAGAGAGGCCCCCACTTCAGGCGGCTATATACGCCGTAGCAGAGGTTGGTAACCCGACAATCCTCGCGACCTTTACCGTTATAGCTGCCCTCCTGCCGATGGCATTCGTCAGCGGCCTCATGGGTCCCTACATGAGGCCAATTCCAGTTAACGCCTCAATTGCAATGTTCTTCTCCCTCATAGTCGCATTCGTAATTTCCCCTTGGGCTGCTTACTACCTCCTAAAGAAAGAGGCTGAAGAAGAAGAGGAAAAGTTTGACCTAAAGAAGAGCTTCACCTACAGGGCTTACAACAAAATTGTAAGGCCCCTCCTTGAGTCCGCTTGGAAGAGGTGGGCTTTCCTCTCTGCCGTCCTCCTCATGATGGTAGGAGCCGTTTCAATGTTCTACACAAAGACAGTTATCGTTAAGCTCCTCCCCTTTGACAACAAGAGCGAGTTCCAAGTAGTCGTAGATATGCCTGAAGGTACTTCACTTGAAGAAACTGCAAGGGTAGTAAAAGCTATTACAGAGTACCTCTCTAGCATCCCAGAGGTTACAGACTACGAAGCCTATATAGGAACGGCATCTCCCTTTGACTTTAACGGACTTGTAAGACACTACTACCTAAGGCAAGGCGGAAACGTTGCAGATATAAGGGTTAACCTCATAGATAAGCACGAGAGGAAGCGTCAGTCCCACGACATTGCAAAAGAAGAAAGGCCTAAGATTCAAGAGGTAGCTAAAGCAGTCAACCCTGAAGCTAACATTAAAATCGTTGAAGTTCCTCCGGGTCCTCCGGTTCTCTCAACCCTTGTCGCAGAAATCTACGGAAAAGACGATGAGGTTAGGAGAAGGATAGCCCTGCAGATTGCCGAAGTATTCAGGAAGACGGAAGGTGTAGTTGACGTTGACACCCTCGTTGACGCCGACTACTACAAGTACGAGGTGAAAATAAACAGGCGTAAAGCAAGGGAGTCCGGCGTAACAGAGGAACAGATTACCAAGACTATCAGCATTGCCCTTCAAGGAGCTCCAGTTAGCGTTGCCCATACAGACCTTGACTCAGACCCAGTCAAGATATTCGTGAGGCTTCCAAGGGAGCAAAGGGAAAAAATTGAGGACATCCTCAGCCTCTCTGTAATGAACAGGCAGGGTAAACTCATTCCTTTAAGGGAGCTCGTAGAGATAGTTAAAGTTCCAGCGGATAAAACTATCTACCACAAGAACCTCCACCCCGTTTCCTACGTAATTGGAGACGTGGCAGGAAAATACGAAGCTCCAATCTACCCGATACTGGCAATTAACAAGTACCTTTCAGAGAATCCGCTCCCCGAAGGCTACAAGATAGACTACACCTTCATTCCACCGTCCATGCCAAAAGACGACTTTAAGCCAATGATGAAGTGGGACGGAGAGTGGCAGATTACGTATGAGACCTTCAGGGATATGGGAGCTGCCTTTGCAGTTGCCCTAATCCTTATTTACCTCCTTATCGTTGGTCAGTTCCAGTCCTTCGTAATTCCGATGATAATCATGGTTCCAATTCCGCTAACCATGATAGGAATTGTCCCCGGCCACTGGATAATGACAAAGCTCCTTGGAAAGACAACCTACTTTACAGCTACATCAATGATAGGGTTTATAGCTCTCGCAGGTATAGTTGTTAGGAACTCCATTATCTTGGTTGACTTTATCCTGATGAAGAAAAAAGAGGGAGCTCCGTTAAAAGAGTCCATCATAGAGGCCGGTGCAGTTAGGTTTAGACCAATAGTCCTCACAGCAGCTGCAGCAATGGTCGGCGCAGCGGTTATCCTCCTTGACCCGATATTCCAAGGACTTGCAATTTCCCTCCTCTTTGGCGTCTTTGCCTCAACAACGCTAACCCTTGTAGTAATTCCGGTTATCTACTACATGATTGAGAAAAAGCGGTGGAACGAACAGCAAAACTAAACCAAAGCCCCCTGCCTTTGCTGGGGGCTTTTCATCTCTTTGTGATATAATGAACTGCAGCAGGTAACTTAGATTAAAACGGGAGGAAGCATGAAAAAACTGTCTGCTATTCTAATTTCCTCAGGAATGCTCCTATCTGCCTCCGCTTATGCCGGCGTTTGCGATATAAAACCGGAAGCTGAATCAAAAACCGATACACTCCCAGCCCGGTATCAGAAACTCAAAAAGGAGAATGAGGCCCTTAAAAGCGCGTTAAATAAATGCATGAAAGAGAAAGAAGCTATAAGAAAAGAAATTTCCTCCTTAGAATCTCAGCTTGCCAACCTTGAAAGAGAAAGAGCTCAGTTGACTAATAAGCTTGAATCTTACCCTTCAAAGTGGGAGCTCCTAATGAAAATTCGCGAACTTGAAGAGAAGCTTGGGAGGTAAAAGATGAAAAAAATATTAGCAGCTTTATCAATAGCACTTATAAGCGGAATTGCTACAGGCACAAACCAAGCTAACGCCACAGAAAACTACATCCTATATGCTCCAGACTTTGCATTCTACCCAGAAGCCCTCTTTAAGGCCTACAAGAAGGCAAAAGAGGAACATAAGGAACTTCTTGCAAAGCTTGAAAAGTGTAGAAAAGAGCTTGCCCTCCTGAGAGCAAAAGAAGAAGAGCTAAAGGAACGCTTTGGGGTTGTATCTTCTGAAGTTGACAAACTAAGGAGAGAGTTAGAAGAAAGAGAAAACCTCTTAAAGCGGTTACAAAGGCTTGAAGAAATCGCCCGTCAAAAGGTGGACAGGTGCAAGGAGCTCCTTGAAAAGTGGCAATCCCTTCCAAAGAGTTACGTAGTCAAGAAAGGGGACACTCTATGGGGAATAGCTTCAAAAGATTACATCTACGGAGACCCATGGCAGTGGCCTTTAATTTACAAAGCAAACAGGGACAAGATTAAGAATCCCCACCTTATCTTTCCCAAGCAGAAGCTCAAAATACCGAGAGATATCACTTGCGAAGATATAATAAAAGCCCGCAAGGAAGCTCTTAGGACCCCACCACCTCCCGGAGTAAAGCCTAAGAAAGTAGGGCCCGTAAAGGCTGAGGAGATACCAACAACCGCTACAGATTACTTCCTCTGCAAGAAGTGTAAGAAATAGAATGAGTTTTTCCTTTTAGTGCCGTCCGGACGATTCTCCGGGCGGTTCCTATCTCTATAGCTCTATTCTGTCCTTGCCTTTCTTCTTGGCTAAATAAAGTTTTTTATCCGCTATCTCAATTATACTGTTGAGAGAACTCAAATCTTTAACTTCTTCTGGGTAACCTGCGATACCAGCACTAAAGGTTACAGGCCTTCCTATGCCAAAGTCGTAACTCTTCAACCTTTCTTTAATCCTATTCACAACATACTTAGCATACTCTTTCTTACTGTTAGGAAAGATAATAAGTATCTCTTCTCCTCCGTAACGAATGGCAATATCCGACCTCCTTACGGAAGACTTAACAATCTTTCCAAGGGTTCTTAAAACCTCGTCCCCTTTCTTGTGACCGTAGGTATCATTTACCTGTTTAAAATTATCTATGTCAATCATCGCTACAGCTAACGGAAGTCCCTGTCTTTGGACCAAGTTAACTATTTTATCTACAAACTGTTCCAAGTAGTTCCTGTTATAAAGACCTGTCAAAGCATCAACTATAGCCTGCTCCTTTAACCTCTGGGTAAGCTCTACAACTCTTCCCATCAAGTTTATTATTAGGTTTCCTATCTTGCTGAACTCCAAGAAAGAAAACGAGTCAACAAATTTCTGGAGTTCCTTTTTATATTCCTGTGCTAAGTTCTCTCTCTTCAGAAACTCCTCCGTCCTCCTAATCATACTCTCCAAAAGACGGAAGTTTTCAGAAATACGAACAAGAATAGCCACAACAATCAAGGTTCCCACACCAAAGAGTAGAAACAGCAGTACCAAGTTCTTTAAAAACCAGTCCTTTAGAATAACCTCAACGTATTTTTTATCAAATAGAATGGCAAATACTCCCTCTTTTCGCGTATCCCTTAAAAGTTCTGAAGCTAACTCTTCATGAAATGGATAGCATACAAGAACCTTTCCATCAACTGAAATCATTTTTTCTTTTTCAACTTCGTGACACTTCCTAAAGAGAGGGAAGTAGTCCCCAGAAACACCTTCGGAATACAGGTATTCTTTCCCTCTAAAAAACAGATAGACCGCTTCAACGTCATTGATTCTATATTTAACGTTTTTCAAATTCTGATAAATAAGGTAATCATTGTAGTATATATCAGTTATATAACGAAGGCTTTTTCCCGCAAGTGCAGTTATGTAGAGGTAATTTTTATTGTAAATCTTGCCAACATCCCTTGTTGAAACGTAACTAAAGGCTACTATAGCCACTATAGAGAAAATGAAAATTACCGACGACCTTTTAAGGAGAAACCTCTTTAGCGATTCCATACTTTTACTCTTGCCGGACAGGGAATTATTCTCTCCTTAGGGTTCTCGTTAATTAGCTCCACAATTATATCCACGAGGTCGTTATAATCAACAGCATATATGAAGTTCACATCATACCTATCAAGATCAGGGAGACCAGAGATAAGGATTATCCCGCTGTTCTTACAGAACTTAACGAGGTTAAGCATGTTAACTATCCTCAAAACTACGGGGTCAGGGAAGACGTATACATAGCTATAGTCCTTTAGCTTAGGGTAAACAGTAGCAACGTCCCCAGAAAAAGGGACAAGGTCAAAAAGGTCCGGTGGCAGGTAGCGTTTGGCAAGTTTTACCATATCCTTACTAATAGGAACAGCAATTTTTTTCCTCTCAAGCCCTGTATAGGTAAAGAACTTTTCAGCAGTTCTCTTAGGTAATGGAAATATCCTAATGCCTATAAAGTTCTTCTTCTTTTCAAGCCTAAGAAGCTCAGGAAACATAACAAAGGTATAAATTACTCTGCCCTTTTCTCCCTCCTTTAAAGCCCTCACAACTGCTGGAGTGCCCAAAAGCACCTTTACATCACAGCTCTTTCTTGAGTAAGAAACCAAGGTGTACTTTCTCTTCAAAAGCTCCTCAAGACGCTCTCTGACGTAATTAGTGACCCTAATACCGTAGCTGTCAATAATACAAGCTCTAACCTCTTTAGCACTTGAAGCCAGCGGCAACAAAACAATAAAAACTAAAAGGAATACTCTAATCCAAGCCATAGATTTCTACCTTCATCTACCAATTTTGGCCAAGATGCCGGGTAATAAACGTTCCTGTCCAAAATGTTTCTCAGTTCAAGAGTAAGGGTAAGGTCTTTACGAAGATTCCAGCGCGAACTGAGGTTGAGCAGGTAGTATCCTCCAACATCATCTGAAATACGCGAGTAGAACTCTGTACAGACGTCAAGTTCTACGCCACTGCCAGTATACGTAACTCCCGTAACTCCTTTCCAAGAGGGAAACTGAAAGTAATCCTTTTCAACACTACCTGAGTATGAGAACCTTCTGCCGACATCAAAGTAGACTTCATAGCGATTAAAGAGAGATTTCTTGAGAGTAAGGAGCATACCTCTTACCTTTACAGAGCCGTCAGCATTGGTCCAACGTTTTTGAATATCGTTTACAGTCTCTTTGTAAATCAGGTCACTAATCCAGTTAAAGTAGAAAAGCAGCTTAAGCTGCGTTGTATCCCCTGTGTACTCAAGGGCAGGCATTACAGAATCCACTTTCTCAAATTTCAAATCTCTGTTACCGAGCAACACCGGGTTGTTCTTGATGTACATCTCTTCAAAGGAAGGAACCCTTGCGGCTCTACCAAGGTTGAGCTTAAAGCTCAAATTATCGTTAAACTTATAGAGGGCCGAAAGAGAGTAAGAAAGGGCGTTACCTACATCTGTTGCTCTGTCTACTCTTACGTTGAAAAGAAAGCTGTAGTTATCCTCCGCTAAAAGGTACTGAAAGTAAGGGGAAAGCGTAACTCTCGTAACTTCGTCTATTAGATTTTCGGATGCTGGAAGAGTGCTATAAGGAACTTTCTCAACATCCTCAAAGCTCAAAAAAAGCGTTGAAGAAAGCAGAAAGTTAGCATCTATAGTCGTTTTATAGAGCTCCGCAACGCTTAAATCAAATCCTCCAGAAAACTTTCCATAGTCAGAGGTATAACTCGCAAATAAGGAGAGTCCCGGATTTTTTACGTACCTCTTTTCAACAGCGTAAAGGCCGTCAGGGGCAAAGTAATTACTACAGATAGAAACGGTTGATGGACATAGGTTGTATCCCCTTTTGAGGTAGAACCAGTTAAAGTAAGCGTGGAAATCAAAGAAAAAGGCATCTTTGTTCCTCTTAAAGCCAAACTGGTTAAAGTAAGCAGTTCTATCGGTAAACGAATGCTCACCGTTAACTATAAATCCTGAAATGGAAAGTGGGAAAGAATCGTCCCTGTTTACTCCGTAAGATTTAAAGTAGAAACCGCTCTCGTGGTTGAGCTTCAAGTAGTAGGTAAAGTGCTTACTGAATAGAGAGATATTCCTCGTAGTACCTATCCAATCCGTATACCCTTCATGAGGTCCCTTATCTTCTCTGTAAACAAAAGAGTAAATGCCCTCAAAACCACCCTTTTTAAAGGAACCGACCAGATAACTATCACTTGAACCAGAGGTACTCAGGGAAGTTCCTACCTTAACGTCAATATCCTCCGGAGAGTAAGTTATGAGGTTAACAACGGCCAAAGAAGCGTTAAAACCGTAAAGGGAGGTCATAGGGCCGTAGATTATCTCAACCCTCTTTACGTTATCAAGGGATATGTTGTTGTTCGTGCTAAACGAGGAACCGTTTGACGGGTCTGCTAGAGGGATACCGTCTATTAGAACCTGAACTTTTTCGGAAAAGTAACTCTGTCTAAGGCCTAAAGCTCCAACGGCGTTTAGGTAGAAGTCGCTCTTTCTAACGTAGAACTCAGGTAGGTGTCTAAAGAGGTCAAAGAGATTCTTAGCTCCCCACCTGTCTATCTGCTCCCTCGTTATTACCCTCATATAACGAGGTACAGAAGAGTAAAGGATTACCTCCTTTGTGGCTGAAATTATCTGGAGCTCCTTCTCTACAAGGTAGTAAGAAAAAGGAAAGGTCTGCTCCGTTTGAGCGTTAACAAAAGGAGGGAAGAGGAAGAAAAGCAGAAGGATATTTCCTCCCTTTTTAAGAACTTCCCTTAAGAACCCTGAAAAGGTTATTTGCGAGTATCTCCAACTCTTCATCAAATACTGTCCTCATGTCAAGGAGATACCTCTCATCTTTAATTCTACCAATTACTGGAACCTCGCAGCTCCTTAGTCTACAGTCAAGTTCGCCGACCGAAAGAGAGAGAGGTTTTACGGCGACGCAGTAAGTAGGTAGCCTTTGCAAGGGCAGAGCTCCTCCTCCCACCTCAGATTCATCCTCAACTACTTCCAGCAGGGCTTTATCCAGCAAACGAGGTTTAAGAAGCTCCACAAGTTTCTCTGCCCTTTCCCTTATGACGGCTGGAGACTGTGAGAGTAACCTCCAAGTCGGTATCTCTTTAAGGGCCTTCTCTTCATCCAAGTAGTAAACTAAAGTGGCCTCAAGGACGGCCAAAGTCATTTTGTCAATCCTGAGAGCTCTGTTAAGGGGATGCTTCTTTATTTTTTCAATAAACTCCTTCTTGCCGAGAATTATCCCCGCCTGAGCTCCGCCTAAGAGTTTATCCCCGCTAAAGGAAACGACATCAACTCCGCTCTTTAAGACATCCTGAACTGTAGGCTCGTAGGAAAGTCCCAGTTTCCTCACATCTATAAAGCTACCGCTTCCAAGGTCCTCGTAAACAGGAATACCGTAGCGCCTACCGAGCTCAACAAGCTCCTCAGTTGAAACGGACTCTGTAAAGCCAAGAATTTTGTAGTTGCTCGTGTGAACTTTAAGGAGAAGTCCCGTGTTCTCGTTTATGGCGCTCTCGTAATCCCTCAGGTGAGTTTTGTTCGTCGTTCCTACCTCTTTAAGGATTGCACCGCTTTGCGCCATAACGTCAGGAATCCTGAAAGAGCCTCCTATCTCTATCAGCTCACCCCTTGAAACGATAACCTCTTTACCCTTTGCAAGGGCAGAAAGAACGAGCAAAACAGCACCGGCGTTGTTGTTAACGACACAGACGTCCTCTGCACCTGTAAGTTCTTTGAGTATCCACTCAAGGTTTCTATACCTGAGGCCTCTTTTCCCCTTCTCAAGGTCGTACTCAAGGTTTGAGTAGCCGGTTATTATCTCTTTAAGGTGCTCTGCAACTCTTTCTGATATTGGAGCTCTACCAAGGTTTGTGTGAAGAACAACGCCAGTGGCGTTTATTACCCTATGGAGCTTAGGTCTTAAGAGCTTTTTAAGCTCTGACTTTATCTCTTCCCTTATCCTGTCTACGTCAACCTCCTGAACCTTACCGGCAGCTATTCCAGCCCTTAAATCCTCAAGGACATCTCTTACCGCCTTAACAAGGAGAGGACGGGGTGAATCTCCAAGTACTTCAAGAAGTTCTTTATCGCTTAGGAAAACGTCAACTTTTGGAATCTGCCTGAAAAGTTCCTTTTTCAACTTAGCCCCCTCAAGAAAGAGGCAACGCTAAGGAGGGAGAGCTCTGCCACGAGCTTTGGGAAAATACCAAGAACTAAAATAGACAAGCTCGTAAAACCGACAACTACGTAATCCGTAGAGCTAAAGGAAACTTCCAGTTCAGAACCTTCTTTCATGAAAACGTAGACAAGCGGCTTAAGGTAAATGTAAAGGGAAAGCAGGCTTGATAGAAGGACTGCTAAAGCTGTTAGAACAAACCCTTCCCTTACGAGAGCGAGGAGGACGTAAAACTTTGCCCAAAAGCCGGCAAAGGGAGGAATACCTGCAAGTGACATGAAAATAACGACAACGCAGAAAGAGAGGAAAGGACTTTTCTTTAAAAGACCCTTCCAGTCCTGAACGTCCTCACCTTTAAACCCGCGAGATGTAAGTAGCGAGACTATTCCAAAGGCAGCAACAGTCATAAAGACGTAAACGAAAAGGTAGAAAAGAACTGTAAAAGAGGCTAAAGCCGGAACGGTAACGAAGGCTGCGAGGACTACGCCGGTATGGGAAATCGCAGAGTAAGCCAACATTCTCTTGACGTTATCCTGATTCAAGGCCATAAGAGCCCCGGCAAACATAGTAACGACCGCAACAGCTAAAACTGCCAGTGTCCACTCGGTAGCTATACTGGAAAAGAGAGGAAGGAACAGCCTTAAGAAGGCTACGAAGGCAGCGAGCTTCACAGCAGCGCTCATAAATGCAGTAACCGGCGCCGCAGAACCTTGGTAAACGTCGGGAACCCAGCCGTGAAAGGGAACAGCTCCCGTCTTAAAGAGGAAGGCCACAGCAACAAGGATAACAGAGAGTAGAAGGGCCGGCGTTATTTCAGCTTCGTTAACTACATCAGAAACTCCCGAGTAGAGAGTTGTTCCGCTCAGGCCGTAGAGCACAGCAAGGCCATAAACAAGAACTGCAGCACCGACAGAGCCCATTATGAAGTACTTAAGACCAGCCTCTAAACTTCTCTCTTCACCCTTAAACAGAGCAATTAAGATGTAAACCGATATAGACATAACTTCTAAGGAAACAAAGAGCGTTGAAAACTCGTTGGCTTCAACTAAAAGCATCCCCCCTAAAACGGCAAAAAGAAGTGTGTAGTAGTACTCTCCCTTGTGCTTTAAAGGAAACTTTTCAATGTAACTGTAGCTCATGAGAACCGAAAATAGGCCACACAGAAGGATAAACACCTGAGAGATAACGACCATTGCGTCTTTCTTAACAAAGCCGTTAAAGGCGCGTTGCGGCTCAAGAGTAACTGTAGAGGCAACAAGGAACATCGTAACTGCAATAACCACAAAGGAAACAGCAGCAAACAGCCCGTTTTTTCGCCTGTCGGGGACCACAAGGTCAACGAGTAACATAATCAGAGCAGAAACAAGCAAAAAACCTTCCGGAAGTAAAAGGTTCGGATTCAGCTCCATCCTACACTCCGGCAACTTTTAAGATTTCAGAAACGTAGCTGTGGAAAAAGCCCATTATCACCTCAGGGAAAAATCCCCACCAGACAACAAGAACAGCAATAAATGCCAGAGTAGCAAGCTCCCTCAAGTCAAGGTCTGAAAACTTGCTAACCTTAGGTTTCAGGAAGAAAACGTTCCTGTACATGTAGAGCATGTAGGCAGCTCCGAAAATCACCCCAAGAGCCATTAGAATGCCAGCCCATTTAGCAGCTTTAAAGCCACCGAGAATCGTGAGAAACTCACCTATAAAGGAACTGGTACCCGGTAGTCCAACGGAGGCCATAGTAAAGACCATCGCAAGCGTTGCAAGCTTTGGAGCGAACTCCGAAAGTCCACCCATCTGCGTAATATTCCTCGTATGGAGCCTTTCATAGATAACGCCAACTACAAAAAAGAGGGCAGCGCTCACCAAGCCGTGGTTTAGCATCTGGAAAATAGCCCCTTCTATCCCTTGAACGTTTAGTGAGAACATACCTATCATCACAAATCCCATATGGGAAACGGAGCTATAAGCAACTATCTTTTTCACGTCTTCCTGAACGAGAGCTACAAGGGCTGTATAAATTATGGCGATAACTCCCAAGACGAAAACCACCGGAGCGTAGAGTTTAAAGGCATCGGGAAAGAGGGGAAGTGAGAACCTTAAGAATCCGTAAGTTCCCATTTTCAGTAAAACGCCCGCAAGAATAACACTTCCGGGAGTTGGAGCTTCAACGTGGGCATCGGGAAGCCAAGTGTGGAAGGGCCACACAGGGACTTTCACTGCAAAGGCAATGAAGAAGGCCCAGAAGAGCCACTTCTGAACCTCTAAAGGAAGTTTTAGCTTTGTAAGCTCAGTAATGTCAAAGGTATAGTTTCCGGTGGTACTACCGTAAAGGATGACAAGAACAACCATTCCAACTAAAAGGAAAATGCTACCGGCAAAGGTGTAGATGAAGAACTTTAAAGCCGAGTATATCCTCCTTTCCCCTCCCCAAATGCCGATTATGAGGGCCATAGGGATGAGCATTGCCTCCCAGAAGATGTAAAAGAGGAGAAGGTCAAGGGAAATAAAGACACCCACCATAGCCGTTTCAAGTAGAAGGAGAAGGGCGTAAAAGAGTTTCTTCCTTTCTTTGATGTAGTTCCAAGCAGAAGGAACTGCTATGAACGTAATGAGGGTCGTCATAAAGAGCATCACAAGACTTAGGCCGTCAACTCCCACCTTGTACATTACGGAAATGTCCGGAACCCAGCTGCCGTAGTCAACGAACTGGAAACCGCTCCTTGAAGGGTCAAAGTTAAACATAACGTAAAGGGTTAGAAGGAGCTCCACCCCAGTAAAGAAAAGGGCAATCCACTTTACCCTCTCTTCATTCCTACAGAAAGCAACCAGTAAAGCCCCCAAAAGTGGAATCAGCAAAATAGCACTCAGCATCCACACACCCCTTAGTAGAGCCAGATAATTACTGCAAAGAGAATCATTCCAATAACCATGTAGGCAACGTAGGTGTTAACGACTCCAGTCTGAGTGAGCCTTAAGAGCTCTCCCGACCACTTCGCTGTGGCCGCAAGGCCGTTAACGACCCCGTCAATCACATACTTGTCAGTAAGAGCCAAGGCTTTACCGGTAACAAAGCCAACGCCCCTTACAAAGAGGAAATCATACACCTCGTCAAAGTAGTACTTGTTGTAAACGAGCCTATAGAGAGGCCCGAAAAGGGTTGCAATTTTCTCCGGAGAAGCTTTTCTCCACAAGTAGATGTAAGCCGCAACAAAAATTCCAAGGAGAGAAAGACCAATAGAAGTAAGAACTAAGAAAACCTCCACCGAGTGGGAAAGCTCAAAGGAAACGTTCGGAACGGAATTCCCAACGAAGTGGACGAACCAACCCTCAAGGAAACCTGCAAAGAGTGAAAGAACCGCAAGAACCAAAAGAGGTACCGTCATAACGGGAGGTGATTCATGAAGGTGCTTCCTCACCTCATCGCCAAACCTTTCTTCTCCAAAGAAGACGAGAAAAATCAGCCTTCCCATGTAGAGGGAGGTGAGAAAGGTACCGGCCGTTAAGAAGAACCAGAAGGCCAAGTGGCCCTCTCCAAAGGCGGAAGTTATTATCTTGTCTTTACTGAAAAATCCAGCAAGGGGAGGAATACCAGAAAGGGCTAAAGCTCCAACAATGAAAGTAACAGCAGTCACCTTCATGTATTTATAAAGTCCTCCCATCTTCCTTATATCCTGCTCCCCTCCCATAGCGTGGATAACGCTACCGGAACCTAAAAAGAGAAGTGCCTTGAAAAAGGCGTGGGTAAAGAGGTGGAACATTGCGTAGACGTATGCCCCAACCCCAAGGGCTGCAAACATATACCCAAGCTGGGAAAGAGTTGAATAGGCAAGAACTCTCTTTATGTCAAACTGGGTAAGACCTATGGTTGCCGCTCCAAAGGCGGTTATAACGCCGATAACCCCAACGACTGTAAGAACTTGAGAGGCCTCATAAATTGGTGCACACCTTGCAACCATAAAAACTCCGGCAGCAACCATAGTTGCGGCGTGAATTAGGGCAGAGATTGGCGTAGGACCTTCCATTGCGTCTGGAAGCCAAGTGTGAAGGGGAAACTGAGCGGACTTTCCAACAGCTCCGCCAAGGAGGAGAAGGGCAATGATTGAGAGCTCCTTAACCGAAACTTCCGGAACTTTGCTAAATACATCGTGAAAATCCAGAGAGCCAAACACCCAGAAGACAGACACTACTCCCAGTATAAACAGGAAATCTCCCACCCTGTTCATCAGGAAGGCCTTAACGGCAGCGTCGGCGGCACTCTTTTTCTTGTACCAAAAACCTATTAAGAGGTAAGAAGATAGTCCTACAGCCTCCCATCCAAAGAACAGCTGGAGGAAGTTGGGGGACAGCACCAGAACGAGCATTGAAAAAGTAAAAAGCCCAAGGTAAGCAAAGAAGCGGTCGTAACCGGGGTCTTCGTGCATGTAGCCGACGGAGTAAACGTGGACGAGGAACGAGACTAAAGTTACAACAACGAGCATAACTGCCGTTAGGGAGTCAACGTAGCCTCCAAAGGAGGCGGAAAGTCCACCGGAAATGAGCCAGCTAAACCAGACTTCCGAGATTACCTCTCCACCCGTTACCTTAAAGAGAACGTAAAAGGAAAGGAGCATAGAAGCTCCAACCGCTGTAACGCCAACGTAGTGAGAGCGATTGCGAAAACCACTAAGGCCAAAGAGTGACCCACATATGCCGTTTACTAAGAAGGCAACCAGCGGCAGAAAAGCTATAAGGAAAGTAAGTCCCATCCTCACCACCTCAGCCTTCTAAACTCTGAAGTGTCCACGCTACCAGTTAGCCTATATAGGGCTACAACTATTGCCAACCCAACAGCAGCCTCTGCAGCCGCTACTGCAAGGACGAAAAAGACAAAAACTTCACCGTAGAGATTTCCGTGAAGCTTTGAAAAGCCAACAAGAAGAACGTTTGCGCTGTTTAAAAGGAGCTCCAAAGAGAAAAAGATTGATATAACGTTCCTCCTCACAACGAGCCCGAAAATTCCTATCCCAAAGAGAAAAGCGCTTAAGACAAAAAAGTCCGTCGGTGCCATCAGCTTTCCCTCCTTCCAATCGCAACAGCCCCTACAGTGGCAATTAAAAGCAACACCGAAACGACCTCAAAAGGCAGAAGAAACTTAAAGAACATCGGCAGGGCAAGGTCCTCAGCACCAGAAATAGAAGGCTTAAAGTCCTTAGTAAGAACCATACCTCCCGTCAGCAAGAGGAAGGCCGTAACAACCGACAGTAAACCACCAGCTGCAACAAGAAAAGCCTTAAAAGGCTCAGACTTTAAAGAGGCTAAATCCATCGTCATAAGGGCAAATAGGTAAAGAACTATAATGGCTCCACCGTAGACGATAACCTGAACTATTCCGAGAAACTCCGCGCCTACGGTAAAGTAAACTGCCCCAAGTGAAACAAAGCATCCAAGGAGGGCTACTCCACCTCTTATGATGTTCTGCGAAGTAACTGCAACCGCAGCAAAGACTATAGAGAGAACGGAGAAAAAGTAAAAGAACACCTCACTCATTTATTTTCCCTCTCCCACTTCTGGTAGTACTCTCCGAGCTTTAAAAGATCTTCCTTGTGCAGAACGAGTTTATCTACACTGTACTGGGAGAACTCGTAAATATCTGTCATAACGATTGCATCCCTTGGACAGGCTTCAACGCATAGCCCACAGAAGAGACACCTCGTTAGATCAACGGTGAAGTCAACGAGAACCTTCTCACCGTTCTCTCCCTCTGTCATTTCCATATCTATGACGTTACTTGGACACATAGTTGCACACAAAAAGCAGGCCTCGCAACGCAAGCTACCGTCCGGGTTAAGTTTGAGGGCGTGAATACCTCTAAAGCGCTTTCTGGGCTTTTCCTTCTCAAAGGGGTAGTGAAGGGTGACCGTAGGCTTAAACATAGTCCTTAAAGTCACCCTCATCCCTTTGAGAAGGTCTGTAAAAAGCGCCTTCTTCAGTACTTCCATCCACCTACCCCTTTAAAGTCTAAAAAGAAAAACTTGAAGCGCTGCTACAAAAACGTTAACTATGGAAACTGGAAGCATTATCTTCCACATAATTGAGAGCATCTGGTCAAACCTGTAGCGTGGGAATGTAGCCCGAAGCCAGAAGGTTAGGAAGATGAAGAAACCGGCCTTCAGAAGGTGGTAAATAACGCCAAGGACGGGATATTCTTTTGCAAAAGGTCCACTCCAGCCACCCAAAAAGAGAAGGGAAACAATTAGTGACAAAACGATTATGTTTATGTACTCCCCAAAGTAGAAGGCGGCGAACCTCATTCCGGAATATTCTGTGTGGAAACCTCCAACGAGCTCGCTCTCTCCCTCCGGCAGGTCAAAGGGAGGTCTTCCAATTTCTGCAACCATCATAAAGAGGAAGAGGAGAAAAGCTACGGGCTGGTAAAAGATTCCCCAGCCGTGCTCCTGCTGCCACTTTACCATTTCATTAAAGTCAAGGGTGCCGTAGAGGAGAACCATGGCCATAATGGCAAATCCCATAGGTAGCTCAAAACCGAGAACCTGAGCGGCAGCCCTCATTCCGCCCAAGAAGGAGTACTTGCTGTTTGAAGCGTAACCGGCAAGAACCAAGGCGTAGATGGAAATGGCGCTCATCGCCATAACAAAGAGGAGACCAGACTTTAGCGGAACGGCCTGTATAAAGCCAATTGGAACCACAGAGGCAGCAAGGAGAGCTCCAAAGACGCTGAAAGAAGGGGCAAGCATAAATAGGAGTCTATCCGCTCCACGGGGAACTATGTCTTCCTTAAAAATGAGCTTTATAGCGTCGGCAAGGGGCTGAAGTAGGCCGTGGAAGCCTACAACCATAGGCCCCGGCCTCTGCTGCATGTGGCCGAGAACCTTCCTTTCAAGGTAAGTAATAGGGGGAACCGCAACGAGCATAAGCCCCACGACGAAGAGAAGGCTTAAAAAGTTACTCGTCACTTCTTAGGACCTCCCCAGATAAAGCAGACGGTATCAACGAACTTTCTGTTCATTTCTTTTAGCCTTTCTGCAACGACTCTGGCCAAAGATTCCACCATCTTAACCGCCAAGTAGGGGTCTTCTTCCTTTAATTTCTCGTAACCTTCCCTTGTAAGAACTAAGGCATGGGTTTCTTTTAGAGCCACACCTTTTGAAGAGTGAAACTTGCTGCTAAAGAAGGAGAGCTCTCCAAGAGGAGTTCCGGCCTCGCTTACGGCCACCTTCACCTCATTTCCAAAAGGGTCTGGACGGTAAAGCCCTACCCTTCCCTTTACCAAGAAGAATATCTTGTCTCCGGGGTCTCCCTCTTCAAAGAGAACCTCTCCCTTTGGGAAAACTTTGTAGTCAAGGTAGTGGGAAACCTCTTCAAGCTCTTTCTCCGTAAAGTTTGAAAAGAGAGGAAACTTTTTTGCCATCTCAACCTTTACCATCACGCCTCCAGTAGCAGTTTACACGGAATTCCTGTCATTGCAGGAAAGTATCCTCTTAAAAGCTGTGAAACGTCCCTCGTAAACCTTTCTATCCTAAGCAGAGCTCTACCCTGTGGAACTCCTTCCCACTCCTTTACCGGAACTGTCAGCTCTCCTCCGGAAGTTTTCAAAGTTACAATCTCCCTTCCTTTCCCATCTTCAGGGTTAAGGAGGAGAACCCTTCCAGAAGCTACCCTACTAACGTTTTCAGAGTAGTAGCTCACAGAGTTCCACCCTGTCCTGTTTAAAAGAACAGTCAGGTAAAACTCTCCCTCTTCCCTCTTTAGACTTGTATGGCCAAGCTCCTCGTTCAGAGGAAACTCTTTTCTTAAAACTTCTACAGGTTCTAACGGCAGCGAGTTCAGTATCTCCTTCAGGGAATATTCAGGCTCAAGGGAGGTCTCCAAGGAGAGCTCCCCTTCTACCCCTTCAACCGTTCCCCTCTTCTCAAGCCCCGTCTCTACGGGAATTATAAGGTCTGCCAAGGCCACGTCCCGGGTATAGTAGGGAGAAAAGAGAACGGTGAAACCTTCCTTTAAAGAAACTCCCGGAAAGTCCCTGTTAAGCTCTACATTCACAAGGACGTTTACCTCACCTTCAAGCTCAGAAGGCTTTTTCAGGTTAAAGAGTTTTGAAACCTTTATTGAGTTAGCCTTTGGAGGAACAACTATTACAGGACTATTAGCAAAGAGTCTTTTGGCAAGGTAAGCAACCGTCTTGGAAATCTCCTTTACATCGGGACTGAAAAGGGTTAAACCAGCTAAAACGAAGGCTACCTTCTTGTTCCTCAGAACCTTTGCAGCTCTGTCTATATCCCGGCTGTTTGAAGTATAGGAAGAGTCAAGAGCTCCCATGATAAAGTGCTTCAAGGTGTCTATAAGGTCCTCTTCCCCAACGAGTAAGGACTGAAAAGCTACAGAGTCAAGCTTTGAAGGGAAGGTTCCAAGCCTTATTAACCTTTTCCCTCTCTGAATAACTGCAAGCCTTAAAAGCGTTGCCACAACAGGAGTTATCTCCTCTATGAAGTCGCCAACGACGAAAACTATGTCCGCGTCGTATATTGACGAAAATCTATCTGTCTCAAAACTGCCGGTTATCTCTGAAATTCCAGAAAGAGCCTGAGAAAAGGAATAGGCGTCAGATGTTACGTTCTCGCCTCCAAAGACAGCATAAAGGAACTCCAGCTCTTCATTTGTCAGGGAGCTATCAACGTAAAGGTTAACTCTCCTGCCACAAACTTTCTCCTTTAGAACATCTATAGCTTCCTGTAGGGTTATCTCTCGGAGTCCCTCCCCATCCTTTAATAGAGGTTTCTTTAGCCTCCTCTCAGAGTAAACAACGTCCCAGCCCCACTTTCCTCTTACGCAAAGGTATCCTCTGTTGTGTCCGCTGTTTACTCCTATTCTTCCGACAACTCTCTTTATTCGGCCGTGATAGGTGTCTACTTCCAGCCTACAACCTGAACCGCAGAAGGTGCAAGTAGTCCACGTCTTTTCCATACGCCAAGGGCGGTCTTTATACTTAAAAGCTCTGTCAAGGAGAGAGCCAACGGGACATACGTCTATGCAACTTCCACAGTGCCTGCAGCCACTTTCAAGGAAGTCACCTTTAAAAGGAGAAACGTAAGCTTTGTAGCCCCTTTTAAGGATTCCAAGAACTCGGTTCCCCATATTTTCGCCGCACATCCTTATGCAACGGCGGCACAGGATACAGCGGTCGTTGTCTATCTCAATAAGAGGGCCTTTTATAACAATGTCTTTCTCACGCCTTGGCTCCTTATAGCGGGACTTCTTTGGGCCGTGCCTAAAGCCCGTCATCTGGAGCTCACACTCACCGGACTTATCGCAGATAGGACACTCCAAGGTATGGTTGTTGAGAATGAGCTCTATGACCCCGGCCCTTGCCTTCTTTACCCTTTCGGTGTTTGTCCTTACGACCATGTTGGGCATGGCCTTAAGAGTGCAGGCGGTCGCCAAACGGGGAGCTCCCTCAACTTCAACAAGGCAAACCCTACAGGCTCCTTCCGGGCGGAGCTCCCTGTGGTAGCAAAAAACCGGAATAACTATCCCGTTCCTTTCAGCAACCTGTAAAACCGTCTCTCCCGGATAGGCCTCACACTCCTTACCGTCTATAACTATCTTGAAGCTATTCATTGGCCACTCCTAAAGGGACATCTTCCAAGCTTAATGTGCTTTAAGAACTCTTCCCTGAATTTCTTAACCGTTGAAGCTACAGGGTTGTGGGCAGCCATTCCAAGGCCGCAGAAAGAGTTCTCCATCGTCTCAGAAACAGAGAGTATCACGTCAAGGTCGTCCTCTGTTCCCTGCCCTTCCTCTATCCTCCTCACTATCCTCACAAGCCAGTCCGTTCCTTCCCTACAGGGGACGCACTTACCGCAGGACTCGTGCCTAAAGAACTCTATGAGCCTTAGCGCCGCTTTAACGATACAGTCCGTCTCATCAAGAACCATCACTGCACCAGAACCAAGCATCGTTCCGGCCTTAGCTAAGGAGGGAAAGTCCATAGGAACGTCTATTTCCTCTGGGGTTAAAACACAGCTTGAAGCTCCACCCGGAAAAACTGCCTTTAACTTCCTATCACCGACGATACCACCGGCGTGCTCGTAGATAATCTCCCTTAAAGGCGTTCCCATTGGTAGCTCATAGACCCCGGGTCTTTTTACTTTTCCGCTGACCGCATAAAGCTTTGGCCCCGGACAGTCGGGAGAGCCTATCTGTGAGTACCACTTTCCTCCCCTCTCAATAATGAGGGGAATGTTTGCAAGGGTCTCAACGTTGTTGACGACGGTCGGTTGCCAGAGGTAACCGGCGTTAACTGGGAAGGGAGGCTTTATCCTCGGCTCTCCCCTCCTACCCTCAAGGGAATCTATAAGGGCAGTTTCCTCTCCGCATATGTAAGCGCCAGCCCCAGAGTGAACGTAAAGGTCAAAGGAAAACTCCGTCCCAAGGATGTTTTCACCGAGAAAGCCTTTCTCGTAGGCCTCAGCTATTGCCCTTTCCAGTATTTTCCTACCTATGGGGTACTCCCCACGTAGGTATATGTAACCGTAACGACAGCCTGTAGCGTAAGCGCCAATTAACATTCCCTCAATGAGGGCGTGGGGATCCTTCTCAATTATCACCCTGTCCTTAAAGGTACAGGGCTCACCTTCGTCGGCATTACAGACGAAGAATTTGGGCTCTTTTACGTCGGCGGCGGCAAACTCCCACTTTAGTCCCGTAGGAAAACCTGCTCCACCCCTTCCCCTGAGTCCGCTCTCCTTTACCTCCTCAATAATGTCCTCAGGGGACATCTCCTTTAACGCTTTCTTTAAGGCCTGATAGCCACCGCCCTTTATGTAAACCTCTATGGTATGGGAGTTTTCCTTATCAACGTTTCTAAGGAGAAGCCTTTCCATCCTTAGCCCTTCCAGCCAAATTTCCTGAGTATCTCTGGAACTTTTTCAGAGGTTACCTTCAAGAACCTTTCCTCGTTAACGGTTACGGCGGGAGCTCCATCGCACAAGCCCATACACTCAGAAACTTCTAAGGTAAAAAGACCATCTTCCGTAGTTTCACCGGGGGAAATCCCAAGAAGGTCAGAAAATTTAGCGAGGATTCCTTCCCCGCCGCAGAGCATACAGGAAAGGTTCGTGCAGACCCTTATGACGTACTTTCCCTTTGGCTTTGTATGGAACATTGCGTAGAACTCTGCAACCTCTTCAACCTCAACAGGTTTAACGCCGAGCTCCTCCGCAACGACCTTCATAACCTCGTGGGTAATTGCAGGAAAGTTCTTCTCGGCAATCCAGAGGGCGGGAAGAATGTAGGACCTTGCCACCGGATACTTCCCGCTGTTCTTTAGTTCTCTTACCTTTTCCCTGAACTCTTCAAGGGTCATCTGTCAACTTCTCCCATAAGGGGGTCTAAGCTACCTATGATGGAAATAACGTCTGCAACGTAGTGGCCCTTAAGGAGCTCCGGCATTATGGCGATGTTTATGAGTGAAGGAGGCCTTATCCTCAGCCTGTAAGGTTTGTCTGAACCGTCGCTCACTATGTAGTAGCCGAGTTCTCCCCGGGGACCCTCAACGGCAGCGTAAACCTCACCGGGAGGAGGCTTTATTCCGTGAATTACCAGCTCAAAGTGCTGAAGGAGGCCAACCATTGTGTTGTAGACTTCTTCCTTCGGCGGTAAAAAGACGTGGGGATCGTCAATTTGAACAGGGCCTTCAGGCATCTTTTCAAGGCACTGCTTTATTATCCTGACAGACTGCCTCATCTCCTCCATTCTGACGCGGTAGCGGTCGTAAACATCCCCGTTGTGAAAGACGGGAACGTCAAACTCTAAGCGGTCGTAAACGCAGTAGGGGTAATACTTCCTCACATCATAATCACAGCCTGCAGCCCTTAAAGTAGGGCCTGTTATTCCCCAGTTTATCGCCGTTTCCTTGTCTATAACGCCTACGCCCTTTGTCCTTGAAAGCCAAATTCTGTTTTTCGTTAAAAGGGTCTCATACTCGTCAATTTTTTCTGGGAAAAATTCAAGAAACTCTTCAAGCTCCTCTAAGAACTTGGGAGTTGCGTCATTGGCAACGCCCCCAATCCTCATATAACCGGTGTGAAGTCTCCCACCCGCTATCTCCTCAAAAAGGTCAAGTATTTTTTCCCTTTCCCTAAAGGCGTATAAAAAGACGCTCATAGCCCCAAGCTCAAGGGCGTGAGTGCCAAGCCAAAGGAGGTGTGAGGAGATACGGGTAAGCTCAGCCATAATGACCCTTAAGTACTGGGCCCTTTCGGGAACTCTTTCACTTATGCCAAGGAGCTTCTCAACGGCAAGGACGAATCCAAGCTCGTTGGAGGTAGCAGAAACGTAGTCAACCCTGTCAAAAACGGGAAGAACTTGCATATACCTTCTGCTCTCCGCTAACTTCTCAACGCCCCTGTGAACGTAACCTATGACCGTATCGGCTCCAACTATCTTCTCTCCCTTCAGCTCTAAGATAAGCCTTAAAACGCCGTGAGTTGATGGGTGCTGAGGTCCCATATTTATAACGAGGTCTACCTTTTCCCTCTCCATCCACTTACTCCCAGTCCCAAACTTCACAGGGCTCTTCGTACCCTTCAAGCGGGAAGTCCTTTCTCAAAGGGAAGTAGGGGTACTTCTGGGGAAGGAGGAGTTTCCTTAGCTTCCTTCCTGTGAACCTTACGCCGAACATTTCATAAACTTCCCTTTCTGTCCACTCGGCGGTCTTCCAGATATCAACAACTGATGGAACTTCTTCCCCTTCTGCCCAACACTTCACTCTCAGGTTATGCCTCTTTGAGAGGGAGCGAAGATGATAGACAACTACAAAACGGGGCTCGTTCTCTGGGTAGTCAACGGCAGTAACGTCAACGAGCATGTCCATTTGAAAGTCTTTATCCACCTTTAAAAATCTCATAAACTCAAGCAAGAACTCTTTCTTAACTGTAACCGTTACTTCTCCTCTAAACTCCTCTACAGACTCTATAGCCTCTGGAAAAGTTCTTTTTAGTTTTTCAACAAGTTCTGGAGCTACATACCTCATTTTTCACCGTCAAGAACTATAGGTCTGTCCTTCTTTATCTTTTCCTGAAGCATTATGAGGGCCTCGTAAAAGGCCTCCGGCTTTGGAGCACAGCCCGGAACGTAGACGTCAACGGGAACTATGCAGTCAAGTCCCCTTAGAGTTGAGTAGGTCTGAAAGATGTTTCCGCTAATTGCACAGCTTCCAATCGCTATCGCCCACTTAGGGTCGGGCATCTGCTCCCAGAGTCTTTTTATAATGGGAGCCATCTTTCTGCTTATCGTTCCACACATTATCAGAAGGTCACACTGCCTTGGAGTGTTCCTGAAGATAACTCCAAAGCGGTCAAAGTCGTAACGGGAAGCCGCCGCGGCCATCATCTCTATTCCGCAGCAGGCAGTCGCAAAGGCCAAAGGCCAAAGAGCCCCTTTCCTACCCCAGTTTATAAGGTCCTGTAGCCTTGCTAAGAAAACTCCGTTTCTTAGTCCCATTTTAGAGCTCCCTTGGCTACAGCGTAAAAGAAACCAACAAGGAGTATCGCTATAAAGACAAAGGCCTCCACAAAACCAAGAACTCCAAGTTCCCTAAAGGCCACAGCCCACGGAAAGAGGAAAACTGTCTCAATGTCAAAGAGTAGAAAAACAAGTGCAAGGACGTAAAAAAGAGCAAAGTAACGCCTGTTAAGGGGAGAAACTTGCGGTATTCCACACTCATAGGGTTCATACTTTCCAGCAACGTCCCTGTTTATCTTCAGGAAACGGTTCGTTATGAGGTTAATGTTTGGAACTAAAAGGGCTACAACAAGAGCCACGAGGAAGAAGACGAAAAGAACCACGTAACTTCCCAACTCAGTCTCCTCTATCCGCTATTTTGTATATTCGGAAAAAGGCATGGGTATTATAGCACGATGTTAACATTTTGTTAACATCCAAAGAGGGCTGGGTCTTCAACCTCTGTATACTTGTACCTTCCCATTTTGTAAAGGTCGTTGCCGTAAATGTCGTTTATCACAAAGGCAGGAAAGTCCTCTACAACGAGTCTCCTTACAGCTTCCGGCCCAAGGTCCTCATAGGCAATGACCTCTGCAGACTTCACGCACCTTGCAAGGTAGGCCGCAGCTCCTCCAACAGCTCCAAAGTAGACGCCTTTAAACTTCTTTATCGCCTCAACTACCTCTTTGCTCCTCGTTCCCTTTCCTATCATTCCCTTAAGGCCGGCCTCTAAGAGCTTTGGCGCGTAAGGGTCCATCCTGTAGCTTGTGGTTGGTCCTACAGAACCAATAGGTTTTCCGGGCTTAGCCGGGGCAGGACCAGCGTAGTAGATTATCTGTCCCTGAAGGTCAAAGGGGAGCTCCTCACCCCTTTCTAAGGCCTCTACCATACGTTTGTGGGCAGCATCTCTTGCTGTGTAGATGACTCCAGAGATGAGTACAAAGTCACCAGCTTTGAGCTTTTCAATTACTTTCTCATCAATTGGCGTTGTAATCCTTATTGCAGACATGCAAAACCTCCTAAGGTGGGGATAATCATAGTATAGCAAACGAGATAAATTTGCGGTTAGCAAACCCTTAAATTAGGCATAGGAGGCCAAGTGAAGCACAGGCTCTGGATTCTAATAGCGGGGATTCCCCTGCTTTCTTTCATAAACTCTGAAGGAACTCTAACGTGTAAGAAGAGCGAAGAAACAGCAGAGAGCTCCAACACGATTTCAGAGGTCTGTGAAATCATTCATGAAGAGTCTAAAACACTTTTTCCATCCCACGTCTCTCTAAAGCACTTAAAACCAGAAGAAAGAAAGAAAAAGTTCGTTGAAATAATGCTTCCCCTTATCGTGAGGGCTAACCAAGAGGTTCTTAAAGAGAGGGAATTTGTTGTTTCGGTTTCAAACAAAAAAGAACTGACGCCGGAGGAAAAGAGGAAGTTAGAGGAGATCCTTAAAAAGTACAAAGCCTCTACTATCTCCGAACTCTTAAGACGTGTTGATGCTGTTCCCGTAAGCCTCATTTTAGCTCAGGCCGCCGTTGAGAGCGGGTGGGGAACTTCAAGGTTCTTTACAGAGGCAAACAACGCCTTCGGCATGTACGCCATGAAGGATAAAACAAAATGCATAAAGGCCAAAGACAGCAACGTTTGCCTCAAAGTCTACGATAACCTATACCAGTCGGTTAAGGACTACATATACAATATCAACGTCAGCTGGGCATATGAAGAATTCAGGAAGGCAAGGGAAAAAGGAGCCGACGTTTACACCTTAGTTGAAGCCCTTGAGAAGTACTCAACCCTAAGGGACGAATACGTGAGGCTGGTCAAAAATGTTATTGAAAAGAACGGTTTTACTCGCTTTGACGATTCTAAGTTTGTTCTTGCCGAAGAGACTCCTTGCAACAGATAACTACGCTACTATCCTAATTTACCACCGCTTTGGTGACGAAAGGTATCCTTCAACGTCTGTCTCTTTACAGGACTTCAGGAAGCAGATGGAATACCTGAAGAAAAACGGCTACAACGTAATACACTTGAGAGAACTCTACAAGATTGTCTCATCAGGGAAAGCCATTCCTCCAAAGACCGTTGTAATAACAATTGACGACGGTTACAGAACAACGATGAAAGCCTTTGAGATACTTAAGGAATACAGATTCCCTTTCACTGTCTTTCTCTACATGGAAGCGGTCGGAAGGTATCCAGACTTTTTAACCAAAGAAGAGTTAGAGGAGCTCCAAAAGAGCGGCCTCGCAGACTTCGGAAATCACCTGTACAGCCACCCCGATTTAGCAGTTTTAAGAGCAAAACTCTCCCCTAAGGAATACCTGAAAGTTCTTGAAAAAGAGGAGGAGCTCTCAAGAAAGCGGTTTAAAGAACTCCTCGGCAGTGAGCCTGAGTTTTTCGCTTTCCCATACGGTAGCTACGATAGGCTGAGCGTTGAATTCTTCAAGAAGAAGGGATACAAGCTCCTCCTTTCTCAGGACAGGGGAAGCTACAGCGGTAAAGAAGACCCCATTCCAAGAATGGCTGTTGTAGGTTCACTATCAGGCTTTAGAAATTTTGTAAGGAACCTCCAGATAGAACCTCTTCCGGTAGTTAGCCACTATCCGGAAATAGGGCTTTTAGAGGAAAATCCTGTCACAGTCCGTTTCCTCCTAAAAGAGCCCGAAAAGTACAAAAACTGTTCTATATACACTTCCGAAAATGGCTGGGTAAAGGCAAAGAAAAAGGGAAAGGTCGTTGAATCTCCCTTTCCCTTGAAGATAAAAAGGCTTAAAACGAGAATCGGAATAAGATGTTTTAACAGGGAAACTGGAAGGAAGGCCGAGTTTTTCTTCTTGGCGATTAACGGAGAAAAGCCCCGCAGAGCGGGGCAAAGAAAGGATTAAGAGAGAATCTCATCTATCGTAATTACCTCTCCTACTTTTCCAGCAATACTTGGACCGGGCTTGAGAGTCTTCTTACCGGGTCTCCAGTTAGCTGGGCAGGCCTCGTCAGGATGCTCGTAAACGTACTTCCAAGCGTCAAGCTGTCTGAGGAGCTCGTTGACGTTCCTACCAACTGGTGGGTTGAGAACCTCTTCAGCTACTATGATGCCGTCAGGGTTGATAATGAACCTTCCTCTCCTTGCAAGACCTGCTTCCTCAATGTAGACGCCGTACTTCCTTGCAGTCTCTCCTGTTGGGTCTGCTGCAAGGAGGAATTTAACGTCCTTCATAAGAGGCTCAACCTTGCAGAAAATCTGGTGGCTGAAAACAGTGTCCGTAGAAATGGCAATTACCTCTGCCCCACGGGCCTTAATCTCCTCATATTTGGCTGCGACCGCAGCCAGCTCTGTTGGTCAGACGAAGGTAAAGTCTGCCGGATAGAAGCATACAACGAGGAACTTACCTTCGTTGTTAGGAACGTAATCAGAGAGCTTTACGGTCGTGTAGCTGTCGGTGTTTGGGTCATAGGCTTGGAGTTCAAACTCAGGAGCCTTTTGTCCAACGAGAGCCATGTCTCCCTCCTGCAAGTTATTTTCAGTTTTAAACTTAGTTATAGAACTTCCCTAAGTCAACTATTCAAAGGATTGAATTTGTCTATAAAATAGAGAGATAAAATTCATACAGCAGGAGAGAAAAAATGGTGGAGTTTTTTAAGCTTAAAAGTAGAGGGGAACAACCACTTATAGAGTGCGTTTCTACGGTTACAGGCAGTAAGAAGAGGGCAAAAAAGTTGATAAACGAAGGGCTGTGTTCCGTAAATGGGCTAAAAGAACTCTTTTACCGCAAAAAAATAAAGGCTAAGAGTTCCATTTACGTTTCCTTTAACCATCTTCTTTTTGATGAAAAAAGAATAGAAAAACTCTACGAAGATGAGTATATTCTCATAATCAACAAACCACCATTCATAAATAGTAACAAAGATGTTCCAAACGTTGAAGAGATACTGAGAAGGAAAAATAAAGACTACACAGTCGTCCACAGGCTTGACAAGCAGACAAGTGGAGCTCTGATAGCGGCCAAGGAGAGAAAGGTCTTTGAAAGTTTTAAGGAGCTCTTTAAGAAGAAGAGAGTCAAAAAAGTCTACTTGTGCCTCGCTGCAGGAAACTTTAAGAAAAAGAGCGGTAAGGTAAACGTTCCCCTTGACGGGAAACCGTCAGAAACGCTTTTCAGAGTCTTGGAAGAGTTTAACGGAACTTCCCTCCTTGAGGTTGAAATACCGACCGGAAGGAAGCACCAGATAAGGAGACACCTTTCACTAATCAACCACCCAGTCCTTGGGGAGTTTAACTACTGGAAGAGGAAGTGGGACAAGGAAATTCACCTCTTTTCTCCGAGAATACTCCTTCACGCCCGAAAAATAGAGTTCCCCCACCCGATACTGAAAAAGACGGTTTCCGTAAAAGCTCCCTTTCCAGAGGACTTTAAGCTTTTCTTGCGAATCTTAAGAGGAGAAGAGGAGCTCAAAGTGATAGAAAAAGAAGTAGGTTAAAATCTCGCAAAAATTTTTCGGAGGTTTGAAATGATACCAAGATACACCCTCCCCGAAATGGGCGCTATCTGGGACGAGCAGAATAAGCTCAGGAACTGGCTAAAGGTTGAGGTTGCAGTTGCAGAAGCTTGGGCAGAGCTCGGAAAAGTTCCGAAGGAGGCAGTAGAGAAAATAAAGGAAAAGGTAAAACCTTTCCTTGAAGGAGAAAAAGAGTTTGACGTTAAGAGAATCAACGAGATAGAGGCAGTTACAAACCACGACGTTATAGCTTTCCTCACCTACATAAGGGAGGTTGTAGGAGAAGAGGCCAAATACCTCCACTTTGGAATGACTTCATCAGACATGCTTGACACTGCCTTTGCCCTCCAGATAAAGCAGGCTGGGGAGCTCCTTTTAAAGGACATCCAGAAAGTCATGGAGGCCATAAAGAAGCGTGCCTTTGAGCACAAGTACACAGTTATGATAGGTAGAACTCACGGAATTCACGCTGAACCAATAACCTTTGGCTTAAAGCTTGCAATCTGGTACGACGAGATGAGAAGAAACTACGAGAGGCTAAAGGCCGCAACCGAGAGGGCGGCAGTCGGAAAGATTTCTGGAGCTGTCGGAACTTTTGCAAACATAGACCCGAAAGTTGAAGAAATGACCTGCGAAAGGCTTGGAATAGGCTACGCCAAGGCCTCAAACCAAGTAGTTCAAAGAGACAGACACGCTGAGTTCTTAGCAGCAATGGCTCTAACTGCATCATCAATTGAAAAGTTTGCAACTGAAATTAGACACCTTCAAAGAACCGAAGTAAGGGAAGTTGAAGAACCCTTCAGGAAGGGACAGAAGGGCTCTTCTGCAATGCCCCACAAGAGGAATCCGATACTTTCTGAAAGGCTCTGTGGACTTGCAAGGGTAGTTAGAAGCGCCTGCATCGTCGGAATGGAGAACATACCTCTATGGCACGAAAGGGACATCTCCCACTCCTCAACAGAGAGGACAATCTTCCCAGACGCTTGTATAGCTCTTGACTACATGCTCCAGAAGTTTGCGAACCTCATAGAGAACTTGGTCGTTTATCCGGAGAACATGCTCAAGAACCTAAACCTCCTAAAAGGCCTCGTTTTCTCCCAGAGAGTTCTCCTCACACTCATTGAAAAGGGAGGACTTACAAGGGAAGATGCCTACGCCATCGTTCAGGAAAACGCAATGAAGGTCTGGAACGAGGGGGCTGACTTTAAGGAGCTCCTAAAGGGCGATGAGAGAGTCAGGAAGGTTCTAACAGAGGAGGAAATTGAGGACATCTTTGACCTTTCCTACCACACAAAACACGTTGATTACATATTCAAGAGAGTTTTTGGCGAATAATTACCTCCCGGTGGGCTCTGCCCACCTTTTAACGAGGTAAAAAGTGGAAATAGTCTATACCAAACACTTTTGGGATAGATTTTATCGGAGACAGAGAGAATCACCAGTGCCCTTGACTTTAGAATTGGTAGAACTTGCTATCTCTTCTCCCGACTTTGTATTGCCAGATAAGAATCGTCCCAATAGAGAATGTCGCATTAAAAAGGTGGAAGACCGATGTTTAAAAGTAGTGGTAGAACTTTGCAGAGAAAAATTGGTGGTTATAACGTTGATGTTTGACCGTAATCTCCGGAGGAAAGGATTATGCGAGTAAAGTATAGCCCTGATGTGGACATTCTTGTCATTGAACTAACCGATAAGTATCCCGTTGAGAGTGAGCATTTAGAGGACGAAGGAATTGTCATTGACTATGACGAGAATGGTGAGGTTGTTGGGATTGAAATTTTTGACTGGAGCAAACGAAAAAATCTTGAGTTGCCTCTAATTGGAAAATTTCTTATGGTTTCAGCTTAGAACCATGAAAAAGTTTAAGGTAGTATCACCATTTACTCCTAAGGGAGACCAGCCAAAGGCTATAAGGGAGCTCTCAGAAGGGATAAAAAAAGGGCTTAGATTTCAGACCTTACTTGGAATAACAGGAAGCGGAAAAACCTACACAATTGCAAAAGTCATAGAGGAAGTTCAAAAGCCCACCCTCGTCATATCCCACAACAAGGTCTTAGCAGCACAGCTCTACCACGAGCTTAAGAACTTCTTTCCAGAAAACGCAGTTGAGTACTTCATAAGCTACTACGACTACTACCAGCCAGAGGCCTACATCCCAAGCAGAGACCTCTACATAGAGAAGGACTGCTCCATAAACCCCGTCATAGACAGGATGCGCCACTCTGCCACCGTCTCCCTTTTAACCCGAAGGGACGTAATAGTCGTTGCTTCTGTATCCTGCATCTACGGCCTCGGTTCTCCCGACTACTACAAGAACCTCTCTTTAAGGTTTACGGTCGGAGAAGAGATTGAAAGGGACGAAGTCATAAGGAAGCTCGTCACCCTTGGGTATGAGAGGAGCGAGTACGACCTCCGTCCGGGAATTTTTAAGGTAAGGGGAGATGTCATTGACATCTTTCCGGCAGACACGGAGGACTTTTTTGTAAGGGTGGAGCTCTTTGGCGATGAAGTTGATTCAATAGTTATGCTTGACTACTTCAACCAGAAAGTATTTAAGACCTTTGACTCTTACACCGTTTACCCAGCCTCCCACTACGCAACCCCATACTCAAGGATAGTTGAGGCGGTAAAGTCCATAGAGAAGGAGCTTGAGGAGAGGATTGCCTACTTTTTAAAACAGGGAAAGGAGCTTGAGGCAAGGAGGTTAGAACAGAGAACGCGGTACGATATGGAGCTCCTTTTAGAGGTCGGTCACTGTAAGGGAATTGAAAACTACTCACGCCACTTAGACGGCAGAAAGCCCGGAGAGCCCCCTTACACCCTTTTAGACTACTTCCCTGAGGACTTCTTAGTAGTCATAGACGAGTCCCACGTTACGATTCCACAGATAAGGGCAATGTGGAGGGGAGACAGGGCAAGGAAGTTTAACCTCGTTGAGCACGGCTTCCGCCTACCCTCTGCCTACGACAACCGCCCACTAAACTTTGAAGAGTTCTTAGAAAGAGTCCCACAGGCCATATTTGTCTCCGCCACCCCCGGAGAGTTTGAACTCTCAGTTTCCGAAAAGGTGGTTGAGCAGATAATAAGGCCGACGGGACTTTTAGACCCCGTTGTTGAAGTAAGGAAAACAGAAGGGCAGATTGACCACCTCCTTTCAGAGATAAGGGAGAGAATTAAGAGAAACGAGAGAGTTCTCGTAACGACCCTCACAAAGAGGAGCGCCGAGGAGTTAACAGAGTATCTCATTGAAAAGGAAATAAAGGCAAAGTATATGCACTCAGAGATAGACTCTGTTGAAAGGGTTGAAATAATAAGGGGTTTAAGGAGCGGAGAGTTTGATGTCTTAGTCGGGGTAAACCTCTTAAGGGAAGGACTTGATCTACCAGAGGTTTCCTTAGTCGCGATTCTTGACGCCGACAAGGAAGGTTTTTTGCGCTCAACTACCTCCTTAATTCAGACAATCGGCAGGGCTGCAAGGAACGTAAACGGCAAGGTAATACTCTACGCCGACAGAATTACTCAATCAATGAAAAGGGCTATTGAGGAAACGGAAAGGAGAAGACGAATTCAGGAAGAGTACAACAGAAAGCACGGAATCACCCCTCAAACCGTAAAGAGAAACCTTGACTCAAGCATCTTAGAGGATGCTGGGCTACTACCTTTCCACAAGTTAAAGAAAAAGAAGGGAGAGAGAATACCGAGAACGGAAGAGGAGCTCCTTGAAGAAATCGCCCGCCTTGAAAGGGAAATGAAAGAGGCTGCCAAGAACTGGGAATTTGAGAGAGCAGCTGAGTTAAGGGACAGGATCAAGGAGCTGAGGAAACTATTAATACCTGCTTAAATGGTCGGGGCGGGGGGATTTGAACCCCCGACCTCTTGGTCCCGAACCAAGCGCGCTAACCAGGCTGCGCCACGCCCCGTTTTAACTCTTCCCACCAGAAACTTTTGTAGGTTTAGGCTTCTGGGGTGGGATAAAACCCAAAACAGGTTTCTTTGTCGTAGGTGAGGGATTAACCCCACCTTTATTGAGCCAACCTTCACTAATCTGCTTCGGGCCTTTCGTTCCTTTCTTCATTCATTTCCCTCATTATCTCAATGGATAGATCATATCTATTGCGACATATATAAATATATTCAGCACTATACAATTTTTCACCTGTTTCGTTACTGAAGACATCAACATTACTCATCAAGAGCTCTCTCTCCTTCTCAGACTCCGAGAAAGCCACTATATGCCCATAGTAGACAAGGTCTGTCTTATGATCTCTAACTATTACCCATTCAAACTCCTTATTGAAAGTTTTATGAAAAAAGCTCCAAACATCCTCACCACCATATCTTTTAGATACCTTTAAACGCATTCCCATTTTGTTTATAAAATTTCTACTTTCAATGAAAGCTCCCAAAAAGCCTAACGAAACTCCATAAATAGAGCCTAAAATTACGGAAAGATAATAAGCTTGCCGGTTACCGTTCCCATCTTCCAAAATGGGAAAAACCAAAGGAATATTAATGTCAAGACAATAATTAAGTCCCATCAGCGTAATTTCCGATAGTAAATAACTCAACAAAGCGAAAACAAAAACAGAAACAAAGTCTTGCCAAACTCTTTCTCTTTTTACTCCAGTAAGCTTTCGGAGTATAGAATCTCCCAATAAACCCGGTAAAAACAAAAAAGCCAATTGAACCAACTCTTTGTTCATCGTTTAAGTCCCTTCAACCTTTACGTTCTCCGGCTTTATCCTTGCAAACCTTCTCTTACCAACCTGAAGGACAAACTCCTTTTCAAGGAGGTCAACCTTAAAGTTCTCGTCAAGGATTTTTTCGCCGTCTATCCTGACTCCACCTCCCCTTATCTGTCTCCTTCCTTCAGAGGTTGAAGAAACAAGTCCTACAAGCTTTAAGAGCTTTGGAAGCCAGATTGGGTTTTCGGTAACGGTTATCTTAGGTTCTGGGATGTTTTCGGGGAGCTCCCTCTTAGAGAACACCCTCTCAAAGTGTTCCCTTGCCTTTCTTGCAGCTTCTTCCCCGTGAAAGGTCTTAACTATCGTTTCGGCAAGGCGCTTTTTCGCCTCCATTGGGTGGAGTTTACCTTCCTGAACAGCTTTTTCCATTTCAGCTATCTCTTCTTCAGGAATGCGAGTAACAAGCCTATAGTAACGCCACATAAGTTCATCAGAGATTCTCATGACCTTTCCGAACTGCTCCTCTGGAGGCTCTAATATCCCGATGTAGTTTCCAAGGGACTTACTCATCTTTTGAACGCCGTCAAGCCCCTCTAAGATGGGCATCATTATGCAGACCTGCTCCTCTTGCCCGAACTCCCTCTGTAAGTGTCTCCCGATGAGGAGGTTAAACTTCTGGTCAGTTCCTCCGAGCTCAACGTCTGCCTTTAGCTCAACGGAGTCATAACCTTGAAGGAGTGGGTATATAAACTCGTGGATGTGTATCGGACGGCCTTCTTTAAACCTCTTCGCAAAGTCGTCCCTTTCAAGCATCCTCGCAACGGTGTACTTTGAGGAAAGCTTTATAAGGTCGGTAGCCGATAGCTTTCCAAGCCACTCGCTGTTAAAGACAACTACAGTCTTTTCAGGGTCAAGAATCTTAAATACCTGCTGAGCGTAAGTTTCTGCGTTCTTTAAGACCTCCTCCCTGCTTAAAGGAGGACGGGTCTCAGATTTACCAGTAGGGTCGCCAATCATTGCAGTAAAGTCGCCTATGAGGAAGTAAACTTTATGTCCAAGCTCCTGAAAGTCCCTTAACTTCCAGAGTAAAACTGTATGTCCAAGGTGAAGGTCTGGAGCTGTCGGGTCAAAACCGGCCTTTACCCTCAATACCTTGCCACTTTTTAACTTTTCAAGGAGCTCCTCTTCACCAATTATCTCGGCAGTTCCTCTCTTTATAATCCTCAGCTGCTCTTCCGGTGTCATCCCTCCACCTCTTTTAGCCAGATTTCCATTGCAGTCTCGTCGCAGTTTGGAAATTTTACACAGTTTATACAGTCCCGCCAGATTTTATGGGGAAGTGTGTTCTTGTCAATAACCTTAAAGCCAAGCTTTTCAAAAAACTTCACCTGATAGGTTAGCGTAAAGACTCTGTATATTCCAAATTCCTTGGCCTCTTCAAGGGCTTTCTTTACAAGGGCAGTCCCTATGCCCTTGCCCGTGTGCTTTGGGTCAACGGCCAAAGAGCGAATCTCTGCAAGGTCGTTCCAGAAAATCGTAAGGGCACACACTCCAAGAACCTCTCCCCCTTCCTCATAAACCCAGAAGTCCCTTATGTTCTCATAAATGCTGTTTATTGAACGGGGGAGCATGAGTCCCTGCTTGGCGTACTCGTTAATCAAGTACTGTATCCTTTCAGCGTCGGAAATTTTCGCCTTCCTTACAGTTCCTTCCAATGTTAACTCTCTCCCATCCTTAAAACTTTAACCGGGTCGGTTCTTGCAGCTTTCCTTGCCGGGTAAACTGTAGCGAGGACACTTATAAGTATAGCTGCGAGGGCTGCAACTAAACAGTCAAAAATATGGAGCTTAAAGGGTAGGTGGTCAATGTAGTAAACGTCGGGAGGTAACGGAAAGAGCTTATACTTTTCACCGAGGAGGGAAACAGAAATTCCTATAACCTCACCAATTACCGTTCCAACAACGCCGATAAAGAGCCCCCTCAGGATAAAGAGCTTAAGTATGAAGGAGTCAAGAGCTCCAACGGCCTTTAAGATAGCTATCTCTCGGGCCCTTGAGTTAACGGTCATCATTAAAAGGCTTGATATGTTGAATGAGGCAACGATAACTATGAGGGTAAGGATTAAGAACATTGCCAACTTCTCAAGCTTTAGTGCAGAAAAGAGGCTCTTGTTTAAACTTATCCAGTCTTGAGCTATGTAGTCCTCTCCTAAAACCTCCTCTATCTTTTTCTCTACCTCCTTGGCGTGCTCAGGGTTATCAAGCTTAACCATAATTCCCGTTACAACGTCTCCAAAACCGAACTTTTTCCTCACAGCATCTATGTGGGCAAGAATTAAGGAGGAGTCAAACTGGTACATTCCGGCCTCAAAGATACCAACGACAATAAATTTGGTGCTCCTTGGGATGATTCCAAAAGGGGTTTTTCTACCAATCGGGGAAAAGACGGTTATCTCGTCCCCGAGGGTAACACCGAGAGTATCTGCAAGTATCTTCCCAATGACAACCCCGTTTTTTGAAGACTTAAAGAGCTCCCAGTCTCCCAAGATGAGCTTCTTAGGTAGGTCGGTAACCAAGGGCTCTTTATCGGGGTTACACCCCCTAATTGAGGCGCTTGTTGCAGCTGAAACATCGGTAGAAGTCGCCATAACGGGAACGTAGAGGAACTCTTCCGTCCCGACAACGTGGGGAATTTCTGAGATTTTCCTCTCTGCGTACTCATACTTATAGAAGCTCCCACTCCTTTTCATAACGATGATGTCGGCGTTGCTTGAGAGGAGTCTCTCCTTAATGGCGTCCTGAAAACCTGTCATTACGGCGTTAACGACTATCAGGGCTGCTACGCCGACGATAACCCCAAGAACGGCAATAAAGAAGGCAAAGGAAAAGTAACCTTTTTTGAGACGGAAACCCCTTAGAACCAGCCACCTAATTAAAGTGTTCATCTCTTCCAAGCCTTTAAGATTCTCTCAACGTACTTTCCAATTATGTCAAACTCAACGTTTACAAGCTCCCCCGGTCTAAGGTATTTAAGGTTGGTGTTCTCGTAAGTGTGGGGTATAACAGCCACCGTAAAGGAATCGCTAAAAAGATTTGCAACAGTAAGGCTTATTCCGTCTATTCCAACTGAGCCTTTCTCAACGACTAAGTGGGAAAAATTTGGAGGTAAGCGGAAAGTAAATACGAAGCCGTTTCCTTCCCTCTTCACTCCCATCAGTTTTGTTGTCGTGTCCACGTGTCCCTGTAGAATGTGCCCTCCAAGCCTATCTGAAAGCCTTAGAGCTCTCTCAAGGTTAACGGGGTCTCCCGATTTAAAACTTCCTACAGTCGTCCTTCTAAGGGTCTCAGCAGAAACGTCAAAGAGCAGATGGTTAGCTCCAATCTCTACAACTGTAAGACATACACCGTTAACGGCTACGCTATCTCCCTCCTTAACGTCCTCAAGAACCTTGGAACACTTTACCTTCAACCTACCGAATGAGGAAGACCTCCTCAGCTCTAATACTCTCCCTACCTCCTCAACAAGGCCTGTGAACATAGGCTACTCCTCGTGTAAAATTTGATATCCAAAATTTATAACAGGGGAGGAAAAGAGGTTTGAAAATAGCAACTGTTGACGTAGGAACAAACTCAACAAGACTTCTAATCTCTGAAATAAAAGATGGAAAAGTTCACGAGATATTCAAAACCGGAAGAGTAACCCGCCTTGGTGAGGGGGTCAGAGAAAGAAAAAGGCTCTCAAGAGAGGGAATAGAGAGGACGATTAACGCACTCAGGGAGTTTAAGGAGATTATAGAGAGTTACTGCGTAGAAAAGGTTATAGTAGTAACAACAGAAGCTGCGAGGGTAGCAGAGAACGCCTCCGAGTTCTTGGCAGCTGCCTCAGAACTGGGCTTTGAGATAGAAATCCTGCAGGATAGAGAGGAGGCAGAGCTCGTCTTCTGGGCAAACGTTCTCCACTTTAACCCAAATCAGAAGGCGATGACCGTTGACCTTGGAGGTGGAAGCACTGAGATAGTCTACGGGAGCAGAGAGGAAATTGAGTTTTTAACGAGCCTTAAGTTTGGCGTCGTTGCACTCTACGAAACTTTCATAAAGTCTGACCCCCCAAAAAGTGAAGAGCTCCTCAAAATGGAAGGTTTTATAAGGGGAGAGCTCTCCAAGATAAAGCCAAAGATAAAGGAAAAGCCTGTCGTTTACGCCGTAGGAGGAACGATTACCTCAGTCGTTGCTATGGAAGAGAAAATGATAGTTTATAAACCGGAAGTCGTTCACGGCTACAGGGTAACGAGGGAGATGATTGAGAGGTGGTACAGGGAGCTCTCCTCAATGAGGATGGAGGAGAGGAAAAAGGTAGAGGGACTTGAAGAGAAAAGGGCCGACGTAATAATTCCGGGACTGGCCTTTTTCAAGGTCTTCTGCGAAGTCTTTGAAGTTAAAGAATTGACTGTTAGTGAACTGGGCTTACTTTACGCTTTAGCACTGAAGGAGGCCTTAAAATGTCAACAAAGAGGATAGCTGTAATTGGAACTGGGTACGTAGGTCTTGTTTCCGGTGCATGCTTTGCCTACTTGGGACACAAAGTTATAGGCCTTGACATAGACGAGACAAAGATTGAGAGGCTAAAAAGAGGAGAAATCCCCATTTACGAGCCGGGACTGGACAAAATTTTGCAGAGAGCTCTTGAGAAGGGAAACATAGAGTTCACAACCGATTACGCCTACGCCGTCAAGAACTCAGACTTCATCTTTATCGCCGTCGGAACGCCATCAAAGGAGGACGGCTCAGCAGACCTTTCATACGTTGAAAGCGCCTACAGGAGCATAGCAGAGCAGATAGGAGATGAGGACTTTAAGGTAATAGTAAACAAATCTACCGTTCCGGTCGGGACTGGAAGGTGGGCAAAGGAGTTTATAGCGGAGCTCCTTCGCAAAAGAGGTATAAAGAACCCTGAGGAGAGATTTGAAGTCGTATCAAACCCCGAATTCTTAAGGGAAGGCAAGGCAGTAGAGGACTTTATGAACCCGGACAGGGTAGTTGTTGGAGCAGATAACAGGGACATTGCCGGAATGGTAGCCTCCCTTTACGAGAAGCTCCAGCCGGCAATGATAATAACCGACCTACCGACGGCAGAGATGATTAAGTACGCATCAAACGCCTTCTTAGCAACAAAAATCTCCTTTATCAACGAGATAGCAAACATCTGTGAGGCCACAGGGGCAGACGTAACTGTAGTTGCAAGGGGAATGGGACTTGACCACAGGATAAGCCCTTATTTCTTAGGCGCTGGTTGCGGTTTTGGCGGGAGCTGTTTCCCAAAGGACGTAAAAGCCCTCATCTATACGGCAAAGCAGGTAGACGGAGAGCCCAAAATCCTTGAAGCCGTTATTGAAGTAAACGAGAGGCAGAAACTTAAGCCTGTTGAGAAACTTCTAAAACACATACCAAACCTTGAAGGAAAGACGGTTGCAGTATGGGGACTTGCCTTCAAGCCAGAAACCGACGACATGAGAGAAGCCCCATCAATCCCCATAATCAGAAAGCTCCTTGAGCTTGGCGCTACCGTAAAGGCTTACGACCCTGTAGCCCTACAGAACGCAAAGAGAGTTTTCAGCAGGGAGATTGAAAAGTACGGTGAGCGTCTCCAGTTCGTCACAGAAAAGGACAAGGCTCTTGAAGGGGCAAACGCCCTGATACTCGTTACAGAGTGGGAAGAGTTCAGGGACGTTGATTTTGATAAACTTACGGGAAAAGTGGTAATAGACGGAAGAAACCTCTGGGAACCTTCCGTCATGAAGAGTATTTGCACCTATGAAAGCATAGGGAGACCGTAATGAACATTACCAGTAAGAGAGACTCTCTCAAAAAGCTATACTCCCCGTTTGGTTGGGTTCTTGCAAAAACGAACGTATCCCCAAACACCGTAACATTAATGGCCATCGTTACGGGAACAATTGCAGCTTTACTTTACTACTTGGGCCACCCCGTTATAGGGGCTTTCCTTCTATTTGCCTCAGGGGTTCTTGACCTCTGTGACGGTTACGTTGCAGTCAACAACAGGAAAGCCACTAAGTTTGGAGCTGTCTTTGACTGGCTTGCCGATAAGTGGGTTGACGGCTTTGTCCTTGGAGCAGTTGCCCTCAAGTACTCCTCCGAGTGGGTTGCCCTCTTCGTTGTAGTGGCCAGTATGCTTCACACCTTCATAAAGCCGGTAGCCTACGCAGAGATAGGTTACGAGGAGAGGAAGGTAGGAAAGATAAAAGACCCCTTAGAGAGCACGGGCTTTTTCGGCAGGCCGGAAACCTTCGCAGTTCTATTTATAAGCTCCATCGTTTACCCCTTTTACCAGAAGTCCCTAACCTACGGAATAGAGTTCATTGCCGTTATGACTTTCCTATCCCTGATGCACAGGGTTTACTACCTCTACAAAAGATACGGTAAGGTTTACGAGGAGTAGCTATGAAAAGACCCTACGTAATGATAGTTTCGGAAGTTACCATTGACGGTAAGTTGACCCTTGCAAAGGGCGTTTCCAGCAAGGAGATAATGAAGCTGATGGACGATGAAGCCAACAAGTACCTTCACGCCATAAGGGCTGAATGTGACGGAATAATGGTGGGAGCAAACACCGTCAGGATAGATAACCCCAACCTGACGGTTAGGTACGTTGAGGGAGAGAACCCAACAAGAATCATTCCTTCCTCAACGGCAGATATTCCCCTTGAATCAAACGTTTTAAACACGGAAGTTGCTCCAACGGTAATTGCAGTTTCTGAGAGAGCTCCCAAAGAAAAAATAAAGGCTATAGAGGAAAGAGGAGCTAAGGTAATCGTTGCAGGGAAGGACAGGGTGGACTTTGTGGAGCTCTTTGAAAAGCTCTACGAGATGGGCATAAAAAAGCTCATGGTTGAAGGAGGCAGTAAAGTTAACTGGGAGCTCATAAAGAACGATTTGGTTGACGAGATAAGGCTAATTCACCTTCCGGTAGTTGTTGGGGGAGATGACGTTCCATCCTTAATGTCAGGGGAAGGTTTTAAAAGCCTTGATGCCGTTAAAAAGTTCAAAATTAAAAGGGTCTTTCAGTGTGGTAACCAGATAATAACCGAGTATGAGAGGGCGTAAAAACAGGGTATAGACAATGCTCCTTTTCCTCTTAAAACGCCTCCTTCAGATGATACCCATAATCATCGGGATGACTTTTGTATCCTTCCTCGTTATTAAGCTTGCTCCGGGGGACTTTTTTACACAGTTAGAGATGAACCCCGCGATTTCAAAGGAAACGATTGAGGAACTCCGCAAATCTTACGGCCTTGACCAAAACTTACTTCTACAGTATTTCCACTGGTTAATCAACGCACTCCAGTTTAACCTCGGATACTCCTTTGCATACCACAAGCCCGTAACAGAGCTAATCGGCGAAAGGCTAATTAACACTCTCCAGCTTACGGTCTCCTCCTTTATCCTCTCTTGGCTAATTGCAGTACCCCTCGGGATTATCGCCGGAGTTTACAACGGCAAACTCCTTGACAGGATAATTACACTCTTTTCCCTCTTCGGAATATCACTTCCCAACTTCTTCTTAGCCTTCATACTGATGTACGTTGCTTCAAAAACGGGACTCTTTCCGATAGGTGGAGTTGTATCAGAAAACTACGAGGAGCTCTCCCTAATCGGAAAAATTGCCGATAGGCTCTGGCACATGGCGATACCCCTTACAGTTCTCATTGTTGGAAGTATCGCAGGACTTTTAAGGCTTGTAAGGAGCACCATAATAGAGGAGCTAAACAAGGACTACGTTAAAGTGGCCATTGCCAAAGGACTTCCCTACAGAACAGTAGTTATGAAACACGCCTTTAGAAACGCCATGAACCCCTTTCTGACCCTCATAGGTTTTGATATAGCCGGACTACTTTCGGGAGCTGCCCTTATAGAAATAATCACGGCGTGGCCGGGAATGGGAAGGCTAATGTTTGACGCCGTTATGTCTCAGGACCTCTTCTTAGTGATGGGCTCTCTCTACATCGGTGGAATCATGCTTGTCGTAGGAAACCTAATTGCAGACATCCTCCTTGCCCTAAACGACCCAAGAATTAGGGAAAAAGAGGTAGAGGGAAAAGTTGTCAGGTAGGACCTCCTTCATTGAAAAGCTCTACGCCAAAAACAAGCTTGCAGCTTACTCCTTAGCCTTCCTCGTCTTCCTGTACTTTATTGCCCTCTTTGCCGACTTTATAGCCCCCTACCCATACGATACCCAGTTTAGACAGTATCCATACCATCCACCGACCCCTATCCACTTTTTTGACAGGGAAGGAAAATTTCACCTAAGACCCTTCGTTTACGGCCACTGCCTCGTAGACCCCGTTACAAAAACCTACGAAACAGATTACTCCAAGATTTACCCGATAAAGTTCTTTGTAAAAGGAGAAACTCACTACCTCCTCGGCTTCATAAAGACGGACATTCACCTTTTTGGCGTTGAAGGGGATGGACACGTATTCCTGCTTGGAACGGACAGGCTCGGAAGGGACATATTCTCAAGGCTTCTATACGGAACTAGGATATCCCTAACCATAGGACTTATAGGGGTAGCTATTTCGTTCTCCATAGGCATTCTGGTCGGCTCCATCGCCGGCTACTTTGGTGGCAAAGTAGATAACGTCATAATGAGGCTCATAGAGATTCTCATGGCCTTCCCTGCTTTTTACTTAATGCTTGCCCTTCGCTCAATGTTTCCGGTGGATATGCCAAGCGTCCTTGTATTCATAATTATCGTCGCAATCCTCTCACTTATCGGGTGGGCTGGACTTTCCCGAGTAATAAGGGGAATGGTCCTATCAATAAGGGAACAGGAGTTTGTAAAGGCAGCAAGAGTTCTCGGAGGCAGTCACCTTTACGTAATTTTTAGACACGTTATCCCAAACACTCTCTCTTATGTTATCATTGCCGCGACACTTAGCGTTCCGAGTTACATCCTCGGAGAGTCGGCCCTTAGCCTTATAGGGCTTGGAATCCAAGAGCCGTACCCCTCATGGGGTAACATGCTCTCTGAGGCTACTAACGTTCATACACTCTCCGCTTACCCGTGGGTACTTCTTCCGGGATTTGCCATTTTTTCAGTTATAGTGGCCTTTAACCTCCTCGGTGACGGCTTAAGGGACTACTTTGACGTAAAGTTAGAGAGGTAACGGATGCTCTACTTCCTGTTCTATCAGGTTTTTGGGATAGTTCTCTTTAAGTACATCACCTTTAGAAGTATCTACGCCGCCATAACGGCCATGTTCATAGGCTTTGCCCTCTACCCCTACTTTGAGAAGAAACTCAAGGATTTACAGTTCAAACAGACAGTTAAGGAGTACCTTCCAGAGACCCACAAGAAGAAAAACGTCCCCACAATGGGAGGACTTCTCATAATCACAGCCCTACTTATCTCCGTTCTCTTCTGGAACAACTTGAAAAACCCTTACGTTTGGCTCGTTATAACGGCCGTTATAGGATTTGGTGTTATCGGCTTTATTGATGACTACATAAAGGCGAAGAAGAAAAATCCAGAAGGTCTTTCAGAGAAGAAAAAGTTCTTCTCTCAGGTCGCCGTAGCAACGGTTATCGCTGTTGCCCTCTACAAGATGGGGTTCTCTACGGAACTTTACTTCCCCGTCTTTAAGAACCTCCATATAGACTTAGGGCTACTCTTTATCCCTTGGGCTGTGTTTGTAATAGTTGGAACTTCAAACGCCGTAAACCTAACAGATGGACTTGATGGCCTTGCAATAGGACCAGTGATAACCACTTCCTTCGTGTTTATGGTTTTCTCCTACGTTATCGGTAACGTAAAGCTCTCTCAATACCTTCAGCTTCCCTACGTCCCCGGGACGGGAGAGCTAACAATAATCTGCGCCGCAGTGATAGGCGCTTCCTTAGCTTTTCTCTGGTTTAACGCTTACCCGGCCGACGTCTTTATGGGGGACGTTGGGTCGCTGTCGCTGGGAGCTCTCCTTGGAACAGTCGCCATCCTTACAAAGCAAGAGTTTATTCTCGCAATTGCAGGAGGAATTTTTGTCCTTGAGACACTATCTGTAATCGTTCAACGCTACTACTTTAAGTACACGAAGAGAAAGTACGGAGAGGGCAGAAGAATCTTTAAAATGGCCCCCCTTCACCACCACTTTGAGAAAAAAGGATGGGAGGAACCTAAAATAACAGTCAGGTTCTGGATAATTTCAATAATTCTTGCACTTTTAGCCTTAAGTATGCTAAAAATTCGCTAAAACTCTATTCCAGCAGCCTTCAGTATCTCCAAAACCCTAGGATTTTTCAGCCTACACGGCGATTTAACGTTAAACCTATCAACTTTCTCTATTATCCCCATCTCCCTCAGTATTGATGCATGTTGTGAGAGGAGTGATTGAGGGACTCCCAGCTTTTCCCTTATTTCCTTAGGTCTTTTTGGCCCTTTCGCAAGCATTACAATGATGCCGATTCTTATGGGGTTAGAGAGGATTTCAAAGAGCCTAGCATATTCGTTATACTTTTCGTAAAACTTCTGGCACGTTTCGTCCATCCACTACCTCCCTGCTCGGATGGATGTATTTTAGCAAAAAGCAACTTGGGCATTTACAGGAGAAGGAATGTTTAAAAGGCTAAAAGAGGACATAGAAACCGTCTTTGAGAGAGACCCTGCGGCAAGAAGCGTAATAGAGGTTATCCTCTGCTACCCGGGACTTCACGCTATATGGCTCCACAGGATTGCCCACTGGCTCTGGAACCACAACTTTAAGCTCCTTGCGAGGCTCATATCTCACTTTTCTAGGTGGTTTACCGGCATAGAAATTCACCCCGGCGCAAAGATAGGGAGGCGCTTCTTTATAGACCACGGTATGGGAGTCGTTATCGGCGAAACAGCAGAAATAGGGGACGACGTTACCATCTACCATCAGGTTACCTTAGGGGGAACGAGCACCAAAAAGGGAAAAAGACACCCGACCATAGGAAACAACGTTGTTATAGGTGCCGGAGCTAAAATTCTTGGACCTGTAAAAATAGGTGACAACTGTAAAATAGGTGCTAACTCAGTTGTTATAAAGGACGTTCCCCCCAACTCAACCGTTGTTGGTATCCCGGGTAAAGTGGTAAAGAGGAATGGAATAAAGCCAACCAAGGTAGACCTTGAACATGGCAAACTTCCCGACCCCGTTATGGAATCCCTAAAACAGATGCTTGACATCATTCACGACTTGGAGCTTGAAGTTAAATCCTTGAGGAAGGAACTGAAAAAATGAGAGCTCCCATATACTTGGCCATTTTCCTTTCTCTTCTTATTTCTCCTTCCTTTGCTATGAGCATCCCAAAAGCAGGAGAAAAGGTTTTCACAATTCAGGTCGGCTCCTTTAAGACTAAAAAGAAGGCCTTAGAAATCCTTGAGAAAGTTAAGAACCTTCCTTACGCCAGAATAAGCTACAGGAAAGGAAGGTTCAAGGTCAGGGTCGGTTTCTTTAAGAGTGCCAAGGAGGCTTCAGAATTTGGAAAGAAGAACAACTTAGATGAAGTAGCTCCAGACTACTACATAACAGCAATAAAGTTTATTCCCGAAAACGTTGAGTTCTTTTCATCCTCCTCTCTCCCTGCAAAGGAAGAAACTCCCAGAAGGCAGGCAGAAAGGGAAGAAGAGTCTCCCCCACAAAAAACTGAAGGAGAGGTAAACAAGACAGACAAGGTTACAGAACCTCCACCTCCCCTTCCACCAGCCAAAGAAGAAGAAAAAGAACCACCTAAGGTAGAAAAGGAGGAAACACCTGAGCAAACAATAGAGAGGATAGAGGAGGAGCTCCAAAAACTGGAGGATAACTCCCTCAGTGTAACAGAGAAGAAGCCTGAGAGGACAAACTACTTCCCCTTTCTCCTGATACCGGCACTTTTAATACCTCTTGGAGCTCTTATAGTAAAAGGTAGCAGAAAGAGGAAGGGCAAAAAGGTAAAAGAAGCCGAGTTTGAAAAATTTATAGCCTCCCTCCTGAAGGAAGATAAGTACGAGAGGGTCTTAGAAATTGGAATTCCCTACCTCAGCAAGAATCCAGAAGATACCTTTGTAAAGAAGGCAGTTGCAGAAAGCTTTGAGAAAACTGGAAGGTACTTAGAGGCTTCTACTCTCTACAGCGAAATTGCAGAGGACCTAAGGAAGAAAGGTTTAGACATTCTGGCTGACCTTTTTGAGAAAAAAGCTGAAAGCTTATCAGGCAAGGAATTTAAGGGGGGATAATCCCCCCGAAAAATTATTTAAGGTCTTTCTTCTGGGCTTTGAGGAATGGCATCATCTCCCTGAGCTGCTTTCCGACCTTCTCAATTGGGTGCTCGGCTTCCATCTTCCTGTAGGCGTTAAGAACAGGGTAGCCTGCTTGAGCTTCAAGGACAAACTCCCTTGCAAACTCACCGGACTGGATTTCCTTAAGGATTTTCTTCATGTTCTCCTTAACGCGCTCGTCAATTACCCTTGGACCCCTCGTGTAGTCGCCGTACTCGGCAGTATCGGAGATGGAGTACCTCATACCGGCAAGTCCGTGCTGGTAGATGAGGTCAACGATGAGCTTTAGCTCATGGAGACACTCAAAGTAAGCAACCTCTGGCTGGTAACCTGCCTCAACGAGGGTCTCAAAACCGGCCTTTATCAGAGCTGAAACTCCTCCACAGAGAACCGTCTGCTCACCGAAGAGGTCTGTCTCTGTCTCCTCCTTGAAGGTCGTCTCTATAACGCCAGCCCTCGTTGAACCTATTCCCTTAGCGTAGGCAAGGGCTATCTCCTTTGCATTTCCCGTTGCGTCCTGATGAACAGCAACAAGTGCTGGAACACCTGCTCCCTCAAGGTATGTCCAACGTACCAAATGCCCGGGACCCTTTGGAGCCACCATAAAGACGTCAACGTCTGCTGGTGGAACAATCTGGTTAAAGTGGATATTGAAACCGTGGGCAAAAGCTAAGGCCTTTCCGGGCTCAAGGTTTGGCTTAACGGCCTCTTCGTAAACCTTCTTCTGAACAGGGTCTGGAAGGAGAAACATAATAACGTCGGCTTTCTTGGCAGCCTCGTCTGGTGGGAGAACTTCAAACCCATCGGCTTTTGCCTTTTCAAAGGATTTTCCGGGCCTTAAACCGATGATAACGTTAATGCCACTGTCCCTAAGGTTTAAAGCGTGGGCGTGTCCTTGGCTTCCGTAACCGAGGATTGCAACTGTCTTATCCTTCAGGTATTCCAGCTTTGCGTCCTCGTCGTAGTAAACCTTAGCCATTCTCACCTCCTAAAAATTTAGAGATTTTATTAATAAGCTCTTTCGGATGATAATTCGCTTTAGAATAATTATTAACTATTGCACTCCTTCTCTTTTGTAACTCACTTTCTTCAAAGTTTCCAAACAAAAATACATGGCTTATATAATCATCTGCAAGTAAAGAAGGATCTTTATACTCTGGAACAACCTCTCCGGGTCTATATTTCATCAGCCACTTTAGAAGAGATAATTTTTCTTCAAACTTTAAGGCATCAAAAGCTTTACGAGATAGTGTAAGTAAATCTTCTCTTTTTATTCGCTGAAGTTTTTCTATCAAATCTTTACTGTCTTTTGTTAACTTATCCAAAATTCCTTCTACCCTTCTAATTATTTCATCTCCACTATCTCCGAAGTTTCTCAAATCTACTTCTATTGTTTCCATAATCCAATTTGTTTCTAATTTGCCTAAATAAAAGATTAAAAACTCTTCAAAATCTTTTTTAAGTTCCTCGTTAAAAATCAAACTTTCAAGATGATATGAATACTCATCTTCCAAATATTGAATTTCCTCCTGTAAAAAGGCAAGTAGAACTACGGAATTCCTCAAGGTTACACTTAAATACTCTTTCCAAGGATTACCATCCCCTAAATTTCCGCCTAAATCAGTATACTTAACCAACAACCTATGATATTTCTTCCTTATCACTCCATTGTAGCAGAGAGAGGAAAAAGCATTTATATCTCTGAAAGTATACAAAAGAATCCACTCTCCTTTATCTGTTATATACCAACAATCATCATTATCTCCCAACTTAACGTACCCACACTCCCATAAAGGTCTAAGAAGGTTACCTCTTACATATTCGTCGCTAATCCAATCTTTTTTAAATTCCCTTCTCAAAACAGATGCAATATAGTTGGTAGTTTTATGAGTTCCACTTTTCCTATTTACTAAAAGAAAATACAAAAGGAATATAGTCATAAGCGGAGGTTTTGGCTCACCTCTTAAAGTAATATTCAATAAGTTCGGGAAAGTTACATCACTATAAGGGGGCACATAAAGTTTATCCTTATAGGATGGTGAATAAAATTTTCCCTTTCTAAACAAAGCCTCTGTTACCAAGCGAAAAGATGAGGATAAATACTCACTTACTCCAAAAATAGTTTCTTTACAGCACCTTAAGTAGGAATACACATATATATATACAGCTACAGCATCATCAAGAAGAGCCCTTAAATTACTGTTATATAGCCTAGTTATAAAATCTTCTGTATCTAATTTTTTTACATCTATATTCTTCCTCTCAAAAGCTACTTTAACGAATTCCGGAAATTTCCCTATAAAATTTGCAAAATCTCCAACTAACTCACTAGGCAATTTTTCAACGAGATCTCTAAGATAGAGGAGAAATCTTGCTGTCTCTTCTCCGAATTCTGTTCTAAATCTTTCTTTTACATCTCTTTTAAACTTAACATTCTGAGGAAAGAAACACTTTGATTTATAACAAACATCATAGCAAGATTCTCTTATTTTCTCGTAGACCTCTTGTAATTTATTATTCATCAGAGCTATAACAAAACTCGAACAACCTTTACCCATTCCGTATATTCGTCGGTTAGTATCTAATATGCTATCTAAAAGACCTCTAAAGGCTTTCTCCTTCAAGTTTGAGCCTTCCTTTTTTTCTTCCAAAGTTTTCTTTATTCCACTTAACACTTCCACAAAACTCTCTTCAGGTAAACTGATCTCCTCATAAATCCCATAATTGCTAAGCACCTGAGGAAGCTTAAACAATTTAAGACTATCCTTCCTAAGAAACACAAACAGCTTCTCATAAGACATTTTTTCTTCTTTCTCTTCGTGTATCCAGTGTACTATCTCTTCAATAAAATCTTCAATACCCTCTTTCAATTCAGTAGAAATTAACGAGTAATCTATATTATCAATCCCATCAATTAGAAGAATTATTTTCTTCCCTTTCCTTCTTAAGAGCTCAATTACAACGTTATGTGCTTCAACCACATATCGCCAGTTTATAGGTTTACTAAAAATTGAATCGTAAAATTTTGGATCTTCTAAAATCCCTTTTTTAATATAACCCCAACCTCTTAAAGCTTTTTTCGGCAATTTCTCTAAAAACTCTTCTTCACCCACAGAAGCCAAAACTCTATCCACTCCCGTAATACCATACTTTGTATAAACATACAAAGTTTGAGCAGAAAGATACCTTATAAGCTCTTTTTTTATCTCCTTCCTCTCTCTTCTTCGCCTTCCAAAAAGAATTCTATAAACCTTTGTTAAATCTATTCTTATCCAACTATAGTTTTCTTCGTTCAACTTCCCGGTCTGAGTATTGACGAAATAATTAATTTTGGACGTCTTACCAGCCCCTTTGTTTCCTAAAAACAAAAATACCTTTTTTTCTTTATTTTTAACGCATTCCCAAAGTGTCTTTTCAAAATCTTTTAAAGCCTTCGTACGAACAATATATTCTTCCACTACATCCTTTAACTCTTGATAAACGCTAGGATTAGCGTGAAGCCATCTTCTTTCCTGAATATATAGCTCCAACAACTTCAAACAAAAAGTTCTACCCAGTTCATTTGACCTATCATCTATTTCAAAAACTTGGTAATTACTTTTTTCTATATTACTTCTCATCTCTACAGACTCCTTCTATTCACTCTTTCCTTCTTCACTAGTTACTCCTGAATACAATTCAAAATCACTAATAACATCAACAAGCGAAAAAGCTTTTTTCCAAATATATATCCTTCCATTTTCCTCAAAATTACCATCGAAAATACCCGCTTCTAGTAAAGAGAAATTAAATTTTTTATCTATTTCTTCTACAATTTTTTTCGCACTATTGAGTAATTGCTCTATTTCCTTTTCCATCTTTTCGCGCTCTTCCTCATCAAAAAGACCAATTAAAAGAACATCATCTCCCAGCGAGAGTTTCCAAAACTCATAAATATTACTACTCAGACTTTTTACAAATAAAAGAAAAATTACACAGAAAGGCAAATAAAAAGCCGCCTTTTCAGAGATTTTTTGTTTTTCTCCTTTAAAAAATCCTTCATTTAGTTCTAACAACGCCTTGCTAAAATCTTTTCGAAGCAGTAAAGTTTTAAAATGCTTAAAAATTAGCTCCAACTTACGAAAAGAAACTGCCGGAAACAGACAGAAAAATTCCTCCATAGCAGTAATACTATTTTCTTCTAAACTTTTCACCACCCCTTCAAAATCCGAAATCCCCGCTCCCACTTCTTTCAAATTCTCTTCTACCACCTTTCTCTCTTCCTCAGAAAAAACTAAAAGTTTGTTCAATGCTTTAATCTTCTTTTCCTTGTCAAAATGCCAAAAAAAACTATCTAACGAAAATTCCACAGCTATGTATTTTCGTAAATAACTTTCTACATCTATTTTCTCACCAAAAGTTTTCTTAATAACATTCAAAAGCTCTGTTTTATCGTAAGCTACGATGAACAATATTCCTCTCATTTTCAAAATATCCTTTACACTTGCAAGAAAATGAAGAACGTAATCTGGCCTGCAACGATCCAAATTGTCTATTAAGACCACCAAAGGCATATCCTGCGTTACTTCACTTAGCTTAGCATAAAGCTCATCACGCAAATTCCCATCATTTACCACACTGTCCAAGGTATCTACCAATCCTTTCCCTAACTGAACAGCAGGAAGTGCTACAGGATAAAGGAATGTAGCAAATCCTTGAATCAAAGGGGTAGTACTCCTAACAATCTTTATAAATTCTTTAACCCTCTCTCTAAGAGAAGACTTGATAGTCGCCTCTCTCAGTATTTCTTCCATAAGCACCCTAAACACGTCTGGTTCATGCTCATAACGCGATATATCCACGTAAATACAGTTTCTATCCTGCTTAAGCTTACAATAAAGAAGACTAAGAAAAAAACTTTTACCTCCTCCATACTGAGAAACTATTCCCACAGTTCCCTCTCTAAACTTCCCATTCTGCATTAAAATCTCCTCTTTAAATTTCTCAACCTGTTCCTCCATTCCAAGAGCATCTTTCTCCTTTAACTTTTCACATCCGTAGCTTTCATACTTTACTATTTCCATAGGCTCTTCAACCCGAAAACTTAACCTCATCCCCCCTCCACATTTCTGCAATTTCGGAAAGTTACAAAATAATTATACCCTTTCTCCTCCAAAGGTATCTCCCTGAAGAGCTCTCACCATAGCCACCCTGCCGGTTCTTGCCATTTCCCTGATTCCAAGGGGCTTTATGAGCTCTAAGAAGGCGTCAATCTGCTCCTCGTCCCCTGTAAGCTCTACGGTGTAGGTGTCGTGAGAAACGTCAACTATCTGAGCTCCAAAAATGTCAACAAGCCTCTTTACCTCTTCTTTTTTCTCCGCAGATTCTACGTTTACGCGGACTATGAGGAGCTCCCTGTCAAGCTTCTTCTTATCGGTTAAGTCCCTAACCTTAAAGACGTCTATTATCCGCCTTAGCTGCTTAACTATCTGCTCTATGGTGTGCTCATCACCCTTTGCAACCATAGTGATTCTTGAAATCGTAGGGTCTTCAGTATGGCCAACGTTTAAGCTCTCTATGTTGTAACCGCGGGAGCTAAAGAGTTCAATGATCCTTGCAAGAGCTCCCGGCTGGTTCTCAACAAGAACGCTTATCACGTGCTTCCTGTAACGGGACTTTTCCATAACTACCCCTCTAAACTGCCTTTTTCTCCACCTTCCTGCCGTAGTCCGGCAGTATCATGTCCTTTATAGCACCGCCCGGAGGAACCATAGGGAGGACATCCTCCTCTCTGTCAACAACGAAGTCTATAACAACAGGCCTATCGTTTATAGCCATAGCCTCCTTGAGAACTTTCTCAACGTCCTGAGGCCTTTCAGCTCTAAGCCCGACTCCTCCCATTGCCTCAACGAGCCTTACAAAGTCGGGCTGGACATCAAGGGAGCTCTGAGAGTAGTTCCTGTCGTAGAAGATTCCCTGCCACTGGCGAACCATTCCTAAGAAGCCGTTGTTTATTATCGCAACCTTTATGGCTATCCCGTACTGAACGGCCGTAACTATCTCCTGCATGTTCATCTGGAAGGAACCATCACCAGAAACGCAGAAGACCGTTTTATCCGGTCTCCCAACCTTAGCACCTATCGCCGCAGGAACTCCAAATCCCATCGTTCCAAGTCCGCCAGAAGTTACAAGCTGCCTTGGGAAGCGGAACTTATAGTACTGGGCAACCCACATCTGGTGCTGACCGACGTCAGTCGTGATTATCGCCTCACCCTTCGTTACTTCCCAGATTTTCTGAATGACGAACTGGGGCTTTATAACCCTGTCGCTTGGCTCGTACCAGAGGGGATACCTCTCTGCCCACCTTTTAACCTGCCTTATCCAGCTTTCACGGTGGGCGTAGAGCTCCCTGTTCTTTGCAACCTGTTTTTCAACCTCGGGCAGGAGCTCCTCCATAACGAGCTTTGCATCTCCAACTATAGGTATATCAACGGCCTTGTTCTTACCAATTTCAGCACTGTCTATGTCTATGTGAATAACCTTAGCATTTGGAGCAAACTCAGAAAGCTTTCCAGTAACCCTATCGTCAAACCTTGCACCTATCGCTATTAGGAGGTCGCACTCTGTTACCGCCATGTTGGCAGCGTACGTTCCGTGCATTCCCAGCATTCCAAAGAAGAAGGGATGGTTGCCCGGAACGGCAGAAAGCCCCATTAAAGTAGCAACCATAGGGATGTTGGCGACTTCGGCCATCTTGACGACAAGCTCAGAAGCACCAGAAGAGACGACCCCACCACCGATGTAGAGAACCGGCCTTTCAGCAGAGGCAATAGCTTTAGCTGCCCTCTTTATCTGTCCCGGGTGTCCCTTAAGGACAGGCTTGTAGCTCCTTATCTGAATCGGCGCCTTGTACTCCTCCTCAAAGAAGTCTTCAAGCTCCCTCGTAACGTCCTTTGGCAGGTCAACAAGAACTACGCCGGGACGTCCGGTTCTTGCTATATGAAAGGCCTTCTTAACGGTGTCTGCTAAGTCCTTAACGTCTTTTACTAGAAAGTTGTGCTTTGTTATAGGCCTCGTTATTCCAACGGTGTTAACTTCCTGAAAGGCGTCGTTTCCTATCATGAAAGTTGGAACGTTTCCGGTAAAGGCAACAATGGGAACAGAATCTATCTGGGCCGTCGCAAGGCCGGTTACGAGGTTAGTCGCTCCGGGGCCAGAAGTTGCAAAGCACACCCCAACCTTTCCGGTTACCCTTGCGTAACCGTCGGCAGCGTGGGCTGCCCCCTGCTCGTGCCTTGTTAGGTAGTGCTTAATGGAGCAAAAGGGGAGTCTGTCGTAGATGTCAAGAACTGCACCGCCCGGGTACCCGAATATCCTATCAACTCCCTCAAGCTCAAGAGCCCTTAGGAGAATTTCTGCGCCGGAAAGCTTCATCTGTTCCTCCTGTTTACTTGTAATTGGGAATATTAGCATAAAAGGCTTTTAGTGCCTATATTCCCCCGTGACACTCCTTAAAAGGAGAGTGAGTTTGAAGCTAAAAAGACTCCCATTTCAGGACCCGTACAGAACATTTCTATCCTTAAAAAAGAGGGGTTATCCTGTTAAGTTATTTCTTGATTCGGCAAGTGTAAATCCCAAAACGGGACGTTACTCAGTAATAGCTATCGGATGTGTAGAAGAGCTAAGGTGTAAGGACGACCCTCTTCTCTTTGAGAAGCTCAAGAGTTTCCACAAAAGGCTTTCGCAAAAATACAGAGTAGACAACGTACCTTTTGGGATATACGGCCTTATCTCCTACGATGCAAACAGGTTTCTTGAAAGGATAGAAGGAAAGCAAATTGACGATATAAACTTTCCAGACCTTCTATTTTTCCTTCCAGAAACTACCCTAATATTTGACAACGTTAAAAAGGAGCTCCACGCTGTAACCTTTTCAGAAGTACCGGAGCTCTCCTTAGAACCACCAAACTTTGGAGAGTTTTCAGCAGAGTTTAAAGGCTTTAACATGTCTAAGGAGTACTTTGAGGAGTGTGTTGAGAAAATCAAAGAGTACATAGCTGCTGGGGACACCTTTCAGGTTAACTTCTCCCAGAGAATTGACGTCTACTTTAAAGGGGATATCCTGTACCTCTACCACAAACTAAGGAAGATAAACCCCTCTCCCTTCTCCTTTTTCCTTGACTTCGGTGAAATAAAGGCAGTTTCCTGCTCTCCTGAAAGGCTGATTAAGAGAGATGGGAAACACCTTGAAACAAGGCCTATAGCAGGAACGAGAAGGAGGGGAAGAAACCTTCAGGAAGAGAGGAGACTTGAGGAGGAGCTCTTTCTCTCAGAGAAGGAGAGGGCAGAACACATAATGCTTGTTGACCTTGAGAGGAACGACCTTGGAAGGGTGTGCCGCTACGGTAGCGTAGAGGTTGACGAGCTAATGGTGAAGGAGAAGTACTCCCACGTCATTCACATAGTCTCAAACGTTAGAGGGGAACTAAGAGAAGGACTTGACAGTGTAGACGTTATAAAGGCAATGTTTCCGGGGGGAACCATAACGGGAGCTCCAAAAGTTAGAACTATGGAAATAATTGCAGAGCTTGAACCTACAAGGCGCTCTCTCTACACTGGCTCTGTCGGTTACATCGGCTTTAACGAAACGATGGACCTAAACATAGTAATAAGGACTCTCCTCTTCAGAGGAGATTTAGGATTTCTCCAAGTGGGAGCAGGTATCGTTTGGGACTCTATCCCTGAAAAAGAGTTTAAGGAGACCCTCCACAAGGGGAGGGCCCTCCTAGAAAGCCTTGGAATCAAAGTGTAACCACGGCTACTCGGCAGTTTCTTCTTCCTTCTCCCTTCTGCCGGTCTCCAGTAGGCTTGCAAGCTCAGCAAGGGTTGAGTTTTCCAGCTTCTCTTCCAGAATAGCCCTAATCAGCTTGTTCATCCTCTGCTCGTTGTTTCCAGCAATTCCGTAGAGAACGTAGTATATCCTCTTCGGAAGGGAAAGCTTTACAACCTTGTTAGCTCTTTTTCCGGGTTTCCTTCCTCTTGCCATCTTAGCCTCCCTTGGATGGTTTTACGCACCTAAACGGGCATTCCTACCCGTTCCCTGTCTATCATAGTTACCACAGGCAGTTTTTCAATTACAAACATCACTAATTTGATTGTAACAAATTAGTTAAAAATTCCAAATAAGGTATAAAACAGAGAGATTTATTAGAAGATTTAGACTATTCTCCTGCCGAGAATATCGTGAAGGTGAATTATTCCTCTCACTTCTCTGTCCCTACCCACAACAGGCAGAACAGTTATCTTGTACCTTTCCATAATCTCTATAGCCTTCTCTGCAAAGACATCTTCCTCAACCGTCTTTGGATTTTTGGTCATTATCTCCTCAGCCCGTGTAGAAAAATCCACCCCCCTTTCAAAGGCTCTTCTGAGGTCTCCATCAGTTATTATCCCGACGAGCTTTCCACCATCAAGGACAAGAGTAGCTCCAAGTTTCTTGGAAGAAATCTCATAAATAACGTCTTTAAGAGCCGTGTCAGGTGAAACAGCGGGTATCTCATCGCCTGTCCTCATTAAGTCTTTAACCCTTGAAAGTCTTATACCCAGCTTGCCGCCGGGGTGGAATTTGGCAAAGTCTTGGCTCGTGAACCCTTTCAGCTTCATAAGGACAGCTGCAATAGCATCACCGAGGGCAAGGGTTGCCGTTGTTGAGGTTGTAGGGGCAAGACCGAGGGGACAGGCCTCTTTTTCTACGTGCAAGAGCAGCGTCACGTCGGCAAGCTTTGCCAAGGAGGAGTTTGGATTGTTTGTTACAGCTATAACGGGAATACCAAAGCTCTTTATTATCGGAACGACGTTTAGGAGCTCCGCCGTCTCTCCGCTGTTTGAAACGGCAATAACCGTGTCGTCTCCCCTAACCATACCAAGGTCACCGTGGGCAGCATCGGCAGGGTGGAGGAAAAAGGCCGGAGTTCCGGTACTTGCAAGCGTAGCAGCAATTTTCTTACATATAAGACCTGACTTTCCAACTCCCGTTAAGACAACCCTTCCTTTCGTTTTAAGGAGTATGTCAACTGCCTTTACGAAACTATCGTCAAGACCCTGAGCAAGCTTTTTTAAGGCCTCTGCCTCCTGCAGGATTACTCGCCTTGCTTCATCTACAATGTCCAACCTCAAGCCTCCTTAAGACTTTTTCCCTATACCTCTCCTCGTTGAAGGGATTTTTCTGCCACTCCTTTGGAAAGTTACTCAACCAGCGGTTAAGGTTTCTTACCCTTTTCCTGTTAGTGGGGTGGTCCATAAAGAGCTCCGTTACCCCTGTAGGCTTAAACTTTATTAGAGAGTCAAGGAGCCTAATGGTCTCAACAGAGGCAACGGGATTCCAGCCTGCCTTCCCCGTATAATAGGCACCCATAGCATCTGCTTCAAGCTCTTCCTTCCTGCTGTACCCAGCCACCACGAGGTTGAGAAGAATGTTGAGGAACTCCCTCTCTGCCGGCGAGAGCTCCTTTCCCCCAAAGGTCAGAGAAAGAATAAAGTCCAGTCCGTATATGAACTGTAGCCTCCTAACGGCATGCCTTCCAACAACGTGACCAACCTCGTGCCCAAGAACAAAGGCAAGCTCAGCCTCATTCTTCAAGTGGCGTAAAAGGCCGGTATAGATATAGACCCACCCCCCGGGCAGGGCAAAGGCGTTAATCTCGTCAGAGTCTATGACCTTAAAGTGATAGATAACGTCGTGCCTGTCGCTAACCGCCGCTATTTTATTTCCTACAAACCTAACGTACTCGTTTATAACGGGGTCACGACAGAGTTTGACTTTCCTCTCTACCTGCCTTGCAGCCTGCCTACCGATGTTTACTTCTTGAGGAGTAGGGATAAAAATAAAAGCCTTATCTCCGAAGGGGGAGGTCCTTACAACTCCGCAGGCTGCAAGGAAGGCCAGCAATGATACAATGAGTAGGTGAACATATATTCTCTTCATGTCAGAAATTCTATCAAAGCAAACGGGAACGTATGGCAGAGCTCCGCTACGATTTAAAGCTTTCCTTACAGCTCAAGCTAACCCCGAGCGTTTACCTTCACCTTGAGGTCCTCCAGCTTCCCCTTTTAAAGCTTGAGGAAGCCATAAAGAACGAAATAGAAGAAAACCCACTCTTAGAGCTGGAAGAGGGCGAAGAAGCAGAAAAGGAGATAGAAGAAAGAGAAATCCCTGAGTTTATCTTTGAAGGAGGCAACGTATTTCCGGCAGAGGAGGAAGAAAAAACCGTTATACCTTCAAGGCTTTCCCTGAGAGAATCTCTCCTGCAGCAAGCAGCAGCAGAACTTGAGGGAAAAGAGCTTGAAATAGCTAAGTTGATAATTGAGAACCTTGATGAAAGAGGGTTCCTGAGCCTAACGGAGAACGAGATAGCCAAGGAGCTCTCCGTTCCGACTGAAACGGTTAAAAAGGTGCGCGAAGTTGTTAAGCAACTATCACCAGCCGGCTGCGGCTCTTACTCTGTAAAGGAAGCCTTTAAAGCACAGCTACAGGAATTAGAAGTAACTGAAAAGTTCATATCTGCCATTGACCACTTAGAGCTCCTTTCCAAGAGCAGGAAAGACTTCCAGAAAAAGGTAGGCCTCACGGACAAAGAACTTGAAGAGTTCTTAGCACTCTTAAAAAGACTTGACCCCCAGCCCGGAAACCTCGGAGACTTTAACCTTAGGATAGTTCCCGACCTAAGGGTCTACCTTAAGGACGAAAACGTAATAGTAGAAGTGCTGCAGCCGGGAAGGTTCAACCTGAAAATCAACACTTTCTACCTAAAACACGCCACAAGAGAAGAACTGAAAAAATACATATACGAGAAATACCAGCGGGCTATAAACCTTAAAAAGGCTATAGAACAGAGAAACGAAACTCTAAAAAAAATAGGAAAAGTTGTTTTTGAGCACCAGAAAGAGTTCCTCAAAGACGGAAGAACCCTAAAACCCCTAAGCTACCACGAAGTTGCGGAGAAGCTCTCAATTCACGAGTCAACGATAAGTAGAGCGGTTAAAGATAAGTTTGTTGAAACACCTCACGGCGTTTATCCTTTCAAGTTCTTCTTTAAAAAAGGCATAGGCGGTATTTCAACGGAATCCGTGAAAGAGCGTATCAAACAAATAATTGAAAACGAAGACAAGAAAAAACCTTTAAGCGATAGTAAAATAGCAGAAATTCTGAAAAAAGAGGGGATTAAAATAGCAAGGAGAACCGTAGCAAAGTACAGGGAGGAGATGGGAATACCATCAGCCTTTGAGAGGAGAGAGAAATGAAACTGTTACTTGAAAAGTGTAGAAACTCCTTTGAACCTGAATGGCAAAAAGCTTTAGACTTTATTGAGAAGGAAGAGCTCCCCAACAAAAGGAGAGCTCTAATACTCACAGAGAAGTTACGGGAGAAATTATCCGGCCAGATGCCTAAGTGGCTGCAGGGCGACTTCCTCTTTCACCTTATAAAGCTCTTCTCTTTTTCTCAGTTCTTAGGAGATTTCCTGATAAAACACACACATAAACTACCGGAACTTAAAGAAATCTATAAAAAACGTTTTTTACCCTCAGAGTTTCGGGTAGAGCTCCTTGAAAGTGAAACGGAAAAATCCTTTATGAACAGGCTAAGGGTTTACAAAAACCTTCAGATGTCAAGGGTAGTTCTGCGGGACATACTCGGAATTGCTGACTTTCAGGAGCTTGTCAGGGACGTAACCCTCATACACGACGCCTGTATAAAGGCCGCCCTCTCCTTTGCCGAAAAAGTTCTAGAAGAGCGTTACGGCAAACCTTCCTGTGGATTTGTCGTCGTTGATATGGGAAAAGCAGGAGGTTACGAGCTCAACTACTCCTCCGACATAGACCTCATTTTTGTCTATGAGAGCAGGTACGGCGAAACAACAGGAGGAAGCTACGGAAAGCTCCAGAACCACGACTACTTTACGATACTTTCAAAGTACTTGGTGGAGCTCCTTACTAAAAACACAGACGAAGGCATCTGCATGAACGTTGACTTAAGGCTTAGACCCAACGGAACTATGGGCCCTCTGTGTAACGACATAGAGGCCTTAGAACAGTACTACACGGCCGTCGCAAGGCCTTGGGAGAGATTTGCCCTTTTAAAGGCAAGGCCGTCGGCCGGCGACCTAATGAGAACTGGCACTGAGTTTCTGAAACTGGCGAGAGCTTTTGTATTCAGGAAGTACATAGACCTTACGCTAATTGAGGAGCTCCTGAGGCTTAAAGAGCTCATAAAAACAAAGGTTCTAAAGAAAGGAAAGAAAATTGACCTTAAACTCAGCGAAGGAGGAATCAGAGAGGTTGAGTTTATCGTTCAGGCCTTCCAGCTCATCTACGGCGGAAAACACCCATACATACGCTCAAAGAACACTCTCATAGCCTTAAGAAGGCTCTTTAAATGGGGATTCCTTCAGGAGAAGGAGTATGAAGAACTAAAAGAGGCTTACATTTTTTTACGAAAAGCCGAGCACATGCTCCAGATCACGAACTTCCGTCAAACCCAAACCTTCCACCCCGAAAGTGAAGAGGCAGAAGAGCTTGCTAAAAAGATGGGATTTAAAAGTAGAGAGGAATTCCTTGAGAAACTCCAACACCTCATGGGAACGGTTAACGCTTACTTTAACAAGTTCTTCCCTACAGGAGACAGGAAACCTCTATCTGCCGTTACAACTCTTGAGCTCCAGAAACTTGGATTCAGGGAACCAGAAGAGGTTAAACGCTTTATAGAAGTTCTCCTAAACTTAAAGACGCTCTCTGCAGAAGAGACTAACCGATTAGACGTAATGGGAGAACGCTTCTTGGAGCTCCTCTTTGATGCCCCGGACTCCAAGAACGCCATGAAGAACCTTGTAACCTTTTTTGAGAGAGAAGAGGGAAGGGTCTTCTTCTTCTCCATTCTCTCAGAAATTCACGCCATAAAGCTTCTCTTCTTCCTCCTCTCCACAAAGGATTTTTTCATAAAGCGCTTTAGAGAAACGCCAGAAATCGTTGACTTCATATTTAACCCCGACTACATAGAGAACCCAGTAACAAAGGAAGGCCTCCGCCAAGATTTATTAGAGTTTAAAAACCTCAGGTTTGTGAAGAACTTAGCAGAGGTAAGGGCACTCCTCCGCCTGAGACTAAAGCGAACAGAGGTAGAGGAATTCTTTAAGGAGCTCACAGAAATTGCAGATTTTGTTATTGACACGCTATACGAAAACTCTCCTCAGGCCTTTTCCTTAGCCTCCTTAGGAAAGCACGGAAGTAGGGAAATGAACGTAGAGTCAGATATTGACCTACTCTTTTTCTCAGAGAAACCTCTTGAAAGCACAGAAGGAGCTCTAAAACTTATCAAGGAGCTTGAAAGCTTAGGGTACGAGGTTGACACAAGGCTCAGACCCTTTGGAGAGAAGGGAGAGCTCATATTCACCGTCAAGTACTTTAGGGAGTACACAGAGAAGACTGCACGAGTCTGGGAAAGGCTCGCCTTCACCCGTTTCCGTTTCCTGAAAGGGAACCTCAGGGAAGAAGTAGAAGGAATTGTAAAGGACTTCCTGTTTGGGAAACCCCTTGATAAGGATACCTTACACGAAATACTAACTATGAGAGAAAGGCTTGAAAGAGAGCTTGGAAAAGGGAAGAACGACATAAAGTACTCTGCTGGCGGCGTTGTTGACCTTGAGTTTATTGCTTACATTTACCAGCTCTATTCAAGGAGGCAGTTCGGCAACACCCTAAAAGCCTTGAGAGCTCTATCCGAGAAAACCCCAGAATTTAAAAAGCTAACCCGTCTTTACAGGAAAATCAGAGAGGCAGAGACAGAAAAGAGGCTCTTTGGCAGTTTCATCACCTACAGTGATAGAATTGTCCAGCTCAAAAAGGAGATAAGGGAAGCTTTCGGGGAGTTCGTTGAATGGATAAAGAAAAGAGTCTAAAGGAATACATCAGAGAAATTGTAACTCACCTTGAAGAAGAATACCCATCACTCTTTTTCTACTCTGGCTCAAACGACACGGCCGTTTTAAGGGATTGGTATTCAATGCAGATTCCCCTACACTTTGTCCTCTTAGTCTTAAGCGAAAATCCCCCACAGGGACGTTTTACGCTCTGCGATATAGACAGGCTGGTTAGGGAACGTTTCAAGCAGTTTACCCGCAAAGAGGCCAAGTTTGCCCTTGGTTCTTTACAGGAAGAGACAATTCCCTACAGGAAGCTTGACAAGCTATACACAATACTCAAGTCCATACTACTTGAGCTTGAAATAGATGACCTCTCTATAATAGAGAGGTTAGAGGAGCTTAAAGGCCTTGACAGTTTAAAGGAAATTGAGGAAGAGCTGATAAACCTTGAGGAGAAGTTCTACGACTTCCTCTTCCAGTATTCACCCTATGCAGAGAGCTGTAAACACTTAGCGGTTGAAAAACTTAAACCTTACAGGTTCTACTGGCACGAAAAGGTCTATGAGGTTACAGAGAGAGCTCTCATTAAAAAATGTCTGAGGAAAAAACACGGTATCCCGGAGTTTACTCTGCTATGAAAAGAGAGCTCTACCTTCTCCTTGACTACCCGACATGCAGGGAAGAGAGAGCTCTGAGGATACTAAAGGAACTTCAAAAACTTGGAGTGGAGCTCTTAGAGTTCGTAGCCAAAGGCTACAGGGGAACAGTATTTAAAGGCAAACTTAACAGGAACTTAGTAGCCATAAAGGTAAAGAGGTCTGACGTTCTAAAAGAAAAGCTCATAGAGAAGGAGTGTGAAATCCTCAAACACCTTGAAAACTTTTCAATAAAGACGGAAGAACAGAACCCAGCTCCAAAGGTTCACCAATGCACCGAAGAGTACCTGATAATGGAGTTCATAGAAGGACTTCCTTTTTCCAGAGCTCTAAAAAATTACGACCCAAAAACCGTCGTAAAAGAGGCCTTGAGGAGCTGCTACTTCCTTGACAGGGCAGGAGTTAAACACTCGGAGATAAAGGGAGAAAAGCATCTCCTCTTTGATGGTCAGAGAATAAGGGTAATAGACTTTGAAAGCGCTAAGTTTTCAGAAAGGCCAAGGAACTTACTCCAGTTTGTCGGCTACCACTTGATAAGGAGGAAGGAGCTCCTTAGAGAACTCGGGATAAGTCAGGAAAGGGTAAGGGAACTGATAGAGCTCTACAAGGAAAACCCGGACGAAGGTTTTAAGGCTTTTATATTGGAACTGCGAAAATAGAAAAGGGGGAGCTGAGGCTCCCCCCTCCTCAACTTATCTATCTTTACTTCATAGTAGAATAAATCACAAGGGAGGTAACGAGAACTATCAGAAGGTATGTCCCGAAAACGCCAAAGAACATCAATTTCCTAATGGGGCTGTTTTCCATCCTTCCCTCCTGTAATAAATGCTTTTAAGCTCTTAAGCTCAGCCTCAAACCTGTCACGGTTCAGGAAAACAATAACGTAATGACCAACAATACCCTTAAGGGCAAACATTGCAGATAGGATAAATACAAGCCTTGAGAAAAAGTATGCTGATGTTCCCGGTTCAAAGACCACTTTCCACAGGTAGAGCGTCGGGAGTAAAAGGGCACCGCCAACAATCAGGAAATAGGTAAAGAGGTTAGGCCTGAAGAAACTGAGTTCCTCCTTGAACTCCTCCCTCAGGAACCTTTCCACCTCTTCCCAGCTTTCGGTTTGCTGGTAGAGGTAAAGGGCTTTGTCAATTAAATCCTTTCTTTCAGGGAGGAACTTTTCCTTCAGGCCAATGATGGCGGCCATTTACCCTCCTCATAGTAAAGGAGAGAGGGAACTAAGCCCCCTCTCCCTCAAACTTTGATTTTGCAAGGCTGTAGGTGATGAAAGCTACCGCAACCCACCAGATAAAAGCTATTATAAGCCACATATCTCCCTCCTTTAAGCCCTAGCCTCTTCAATTTCTTTCTTAATGGACTCAGCAGAAATCTTAAAGAGGAACATCTTGTAAACCCAAGCTTGGTAAGCAATAACAATTGGTGTAAAGATGATGGCTGCTACAAGCATAACGGTAAGAGTATAGTTACTGGAACATCCGTTGTAGATGGAAATTGAGTGTTCAAGTCCATAGCTTGAAGGAACTGCCAACGGATAAGCGCCAAACATAACAGCAAAGCCTGCAAAGAGGAAAGTAAGAGTAGAGAAGAGAAATGCCTTAGCACCGTTCATGTTTTTAACGGCAAAGAAGTAACCTACTGCAGACAGAGCGGCAAGAACTATAAGTGTGAACTCAATAGCGGGGAATCTAAAGAGAGCATGTTCAAGAACGCCGTTGTTTAGCATAGATGCTATCTCTTTTAGCATATCTTCAGGAAGGTTCAGGTACTTAACGTTTTCAGGGTCTTTAATCTTGAAGGAAATTGTGTAGGCAATTCCAGTACAAACAACGTACATAATCACAAAGAGTGGCCATACCTTAAGAGCTATGTTCCTTGCCCTTTCAGCAACTTCACCTTCAGTTTTCCAGATGAGCCATGAAACACCGTGAAGGATGATGAAGAGAACAGTTGTTACACCAACGAGAAGTCCAAAGAGACCGTGGAAGGTAAATGGATTAACGAGATTGATAAAACTCATTGGGAACTTCTCAGCATAAACAAAGCCTTTGAGCATTTCACCTTCTATAGCAGAGTTCTTAATTGGAATACCTGCCAAGATGTTACCTACTGCAACACCGATAAGGAGAGCAACTATCAAGCTTGACCAGAAGATACTCTGGTCCCAGAACTTCCTCCAACCTTCACTCTCTTCCTTGCTCCTGAACTCAAAGGATACAGCTCTATAGATGAGAGCTAAGAGAACTACAAAGAGAGCAATGTAGAGGGAGCTAAATAGAGCGGCGTAAAGCTCAGGAAAGGCAGCAAAGGCCGCACCACCAGCAGTAATGAACCAAACTTCGTTACCGTCCCAAACAGGACCGATAGCGTTAATGGTAACCCTTCTTTCTATGTCTGTCTTGGCAACAATGGTATGAAGGATACCTACACCAAGATCAAAACCGTCTGTAACGATGTAACCGGCAATAAGCACGGTTACAAGGATTGTCCATATGGTAGGTAAATCAAAGTGCATCTCTCACCTCCTCCATTAATAGAGTTCTGTTTCTTTTTCTGGACCCTTGGTTGCAAACTTGGCAAGGAGGTAGAAGTCTGCAATCGCAAGTCCAACGAAGGTTAGGACGAAGATTACGTAGGTAATCACAACTTCAACGTTTGTAAGCGGGGATACAGCCTGAGCAGTTTTAAGTCCAATTTCAGGAAGAATGAACTTTCCGTAGTCGTCAGTAAGTGGGTAAACAATCCAAGGCTGTCTTCCAACTTCTGCAAAGGCCCATCCAAGCCAGCAAGCAATGTATGGAAGCGGAAGTGAGTAGAGAGCCATCTTGAGGTAACCAGTGCTGTTCTCAAGGTTTTTGTACTTCATAAGACCGAGAAGGAAGAGAATTACAAAGTAGAATCCAAGGTAAACCATTGTGTGGAATGCCCAGAAGTTGAAGTTAACAGGTGGGATGTAGTCACCCCGTCCAAACTGAGCCTCAAACTGCTTTTGGAGTTCCTTAGCTCCTTTAATCTCTGCGTCAAAGCTGTGAGCTGCGAGGAAGCTGAGGAGTCCCGGTATTGGAAGGGGTATCTCTATAACGTTCTCTTGCTTTTCTTCATCAGCCCAAGCTACAAGCAGGATGTTAGCCCCTTTCTTTGTTTCCCAAAGAGCTTCACCTGCTGCAAGTTTTGTTGGCTGAGTCTTAGCAACCTCATGGGCGTGGATATCACCGATAACGATTTCACCAACAGAAGCAATGAAGCCAAAGATAAGAGCTATGTAAGCAGACTTCTTGAAGAACTCTACGTGCTGCTTCTTAAGAATATGGTAAGCACTAATTGAAAGAACAAATACTGCAGAAAGAACCATTCCTGCAGTAGAAGTGTGCCAGAACTTCACGTCCGCTACAGGGTTGAAAACAATTCCCCACCAGTCTACAAGCTCTGCCCTCTTTCCTGCAGCAGCCTCAACCACTTTTGCCCCGACAGGGTGCTGCATCCACCCGTTAGCAATGAGAATCCAGAGAGCGGAAAGGTTTGAACCTATGGATGAAAGCCAAGCTGCAAGTAAGTGAACTGCCTTTGGAACTTTGTCCCATCCAAAGATGTAAACTCCCATAAACGTGGACTCCATGAAGAAGGCGAGAAGTCCTTCAACTGCAAGGGGAGCTCCAAAAATATCACCAACGAACCTTGAGTAAACTGACCAGTTCATACCAAACTCAAACTCGTGAACAAGCCCTGTAGCTACTCCAAGGGCGAAGTTAATAGCAAAGAGCTTGGCCCAGAACTTGGCCATGTCACGGTAGATTTCCTTGTTGGTGGTGTAATAGAGGGTCAACATGATTGCAGAGATAGTTGATAGACCAAGAGTCAATGGCACGAATAGGAAGTGGAAAAAGGCTGTCATCGCGAACTGCAGTCGCGACACCAGTAGTACAAATCCTCCGTCCATTGCGGCACCTCCCTAAGGGTTTTTATTTCCAATTGCAATCTATTTCACGCTTGGCAGAATGATTATATCAAAACCCTGTTAAACTGGACAGGAATCTAATATGCTGAATATTGAACATATCTTATATTATCTCCGTCCCTATCCCTTCCTGCGTAAATATCTCCAGTAAGACAGAGTGCTTAACTCTTCCGTCAATGATGTGAGCCTTTTTCACCCCTCCAGTAAGAGCTATCTCGCAAGCTTTCACTTTCGGAATCATACCCCCCGAAACGGTACCGTCCTCAATTAGAGAGGAAAGTTCCTGACGGGAAATAGACCTAATAAGGTTGCCCGACCTGTCCTTTATCCCCTCCACGTCTGTAAGCATAACCAGTTTTTCAGCTTTCAAAGCTGCAGCAACCTCCCCCGCAACAAGGTCTGCGTTTATGTTGTAAGCCTCGTAGTCTTCCCCTATCCCAACCGGAGCTATTACAGGTATAAACTTAGACTCAAGAAGCTTTATGACAATCTCTGGGTTGACCTTTTTAACCTTTCCAACAAAACCAAGGTCAATAATCTCAGGTGCTTTTACCTCTGAAAGGTACTTCCGAGAGTCTATCTTTTCGGCGACTATCAAGTTGCCGTCCTTGCCAGAAAGACCAACGGCACTTCCGCCGTGGGAGTTTATGAGCTTAACGATTTCCTTGTTAACCTTTCCAACGAGAACCATTTCAACGACGTTCATAGTTTCCCTATCTGTAACCCTCATACCACCAACAAAGCGAGTAGGAATGTTGAGCTTCTTTAGGAACTCCCCTATCTGAGGTCCCCCGCCGTGAACGACAACCGGGTTAATTCCAATGTACTTGAGAAGAACAACATCCTCGGCAAAGGCACTCTTTAACTCGTCGTCAACCATTGCATTACCGCCGTACTTGATAACAACCGTCTTACCGTAAAACTTCCTTATGTAGGGAAGGGCTTCCAGCAGAACCGTAGCCTTTTCTATGAGTTCTTCCATATTTCCTCTCCACCTATTGCTATTTAATAGGAAATTTCCAATATTATAAGGAAAGCAAAACTCACAAAGGGGCGAGGAAATGGACCAAAACACCATTCTCGGAATAATCTGCACTATTATAGCAATAGCTCTTCCCCTTTCATTCGCTATCTTAGCTTGGAAACACACCTTGGAAGAGAAGAGGAGAGAAAAAACCGGTGGAGAGAATAGTAGTAGGAATAACAGGCGCGAGCGGCTCTATTTACGGTAAAAGAACCGTTGAAGTCTTGGTAACTCACGGTTACGGCGTTGACCTGATATTCTCCGAGACGGGGAAGAGAGTATTTGAATATGAGACGGGACTAAAACCCGAGGAGTTTGTTAGGGAGCTCCCAAAAAGTCAGGTTAACCTCTTTAGTCCAGAAGACCTCTTTGCTCCCCCCTCAAGCGGCTCCTACAGAACCAAAGGAATGGTAATAATCCCGTGTTCAGCAGGAACCTTAGGGCACATAGCAAATGGAGTAACGAGCAACCTGATTCACAGAGCAGCCGATGTCACGCTTAAAGAGAAAAGACCTCTTGTCCTCGTTTTCAGGGAAACGCCGGTAAACAGAATTCACGTGGAGAACATGCTCAAAGCAATAGATGCAGGAGCTACCGTCCTCCCGGCATGTCCCGGCTTTTACGGCAAACCATCATCGCTTATGGAGCTCGTTGATTTCGTAGTTGAAAAGGCCTTAAGGTTACTTACCGGCAGAAGTTTTAACCTTACGGAAGACTGGAAAGGGAAGTAATCTCTCCTGTCAACCTTTTAACCGTAAAGGGTATAACATCACTAATCTTGGGAGCTCCCAAAATGAGCATGAGTAACCTATCAAAGCCAAGAGCTACTCCCTCACAAGGAGGCAGAGGCTTTCGGCGTAGGAGTTCCAAAAAACCTAAATCTACAGCTTTTTCTCCCTTCTCAAGGAACTTTCTCCTGTAGTCCTCAAAATCTGTTAGCTCCGTGTAACCGTTGGCAACCTCAAGACCCGCAATGTAGAGCTCAAACCTCTCGGCAAAATTTCCCTTTACCTTAGCCATTGCAGAAAACTTCTTAGGGTAGTCGTAGAGGAAAACAGGAACGTCAACCTCAGAAAGAGCCGGCTCTACCCTCTCAACGAGAAGTTTAAAAAATCCATCTTCGTAATTTTCCTCCTTAGAAAAAAATCTTACCTCCTCCTCGTCAAAGACGTCCTTAACGCCCGCAAACTCCCTAAAAGCCTCAGAGACCGTCAGGTAGAGAGGGCTACTTGGCTTTACCTTCTTTCCCTTAAAAAGGAACTCCACCTTTCCGCAGGCTTCAAGAACTGCTTTAACAAGTTCAAGAGTTTCGGCCATTCCGACCCTATAATCTCCATCCACCCTATACCACTCAACCATAGTAAATTCAACGTTGTGGGTATCCGTTACTTCTCCGTCCCTAAAGACTTTACAGACCTGAAAAATCCGCTCGGCACCGTACCACAAGAGCCTTTTCATAAAAAACTCAGGGGAGGTGTGGAGGTACCAATGGTAGCTTTTTCCCGCAAAATCTTGAAAGGGAACCTTTACGTTTTTAACGTTTGAATCTGGGTTTTCATAAGGGACAAGGAGAGGCGTTTCAACTTCCAAGAAACCTTGAGAGTAGAAAAAGTCTCTAACGGCTTTTAGAGCCCTTGAACGAAGGCTAAGGATTTCCACTTCCATTAACTCGCCTCCCATAATAAACTTTAACTGTCATGAAAGTGGGAATAATATCCGACATTCACAGTAACTACCACGCCCTTGAGGCAGTAGCCAAGGAGCTCCAAAAAGAAAAAGTAGACGAAATATGGTGCTTAGGCGACGTTATCGGCTACGGAGCTTTCCCGAACGAGTGCTTAGAATGGGTACTTGAAAACTGCTCCCAGTTCATCCTCGGAAACCACGAGCTTGCCCTTCTAAGCTTTGTTGACATAACGGCACTTAACGATTACGCTGCAAGGGCAATCCTCTGGACCAAAGAAATGGTAAAGCCCTCCCTCTTAAACAAGTTGATGGAAAAGGGAGTTCAGGCTTTTACCCAAAGTTATCAGTTAGTTCATGACACGCCTGTAGCTCCGGGAAGTATGGAGTACATCTTAACAGCAGAGGATGCCTACTCAGCCCTAATAAGACAGGTTCGTCCTGTGTGCTTTTTTGGTCACACACATATACCCGTTGCCTACGAGCTAAAAGGTGCAAGTGCGGCTAAGCTCTCTGCAAGCGAAATAACTCTTAGCTCAGGAAGATACCTAATAAACCCGGGAAGCGTCGGTCAACCACGGGACAGGAACCCTGATGCCTCGTTTATAATCGTCTCTGACGGTAAGGTTTACTTCCGCAGAAAAAGCTACGACGTAAAAAGCGCAGCAAAGGCCATACTGAAAGAAGGTCTTCCAGAATTTTTAGCAGCAAGACTACTTGCGGGGGTGTAGGATGAAAGGTTACATGCTCATAGGAGGGAAGAAAGTTTTTAAGCATGAAGAGATTGAAATCTTTTTCCCTTACGATGGCTCCTTAATCGGCACCATTCCGAGGGGTAAAGAAGAAGACGTAAAACTCGCCGTTGAAGCTGCAAAAGTAGGCTTTGAAAAGATGAAAAAAATGACGGCTTATGAACGTTACCAGTGTCTTCAGAAAGCGGCAAGGATTCTCTCAAGTAGAGCTCCAGAGTTTGCGGAGCTCCTAACGTTGGAAGTCGGTAAAACCATAAAGGAATCAATGGGAGAAGTGGGAAGAGCCGTTAATACAATAACCTTGGCGGCAGAAGAGGCCAAAAGAGTCCTCGGAGAGGAAGTCCCCTTTGACGCAGCTCCCGGAATTAAGAACAAAGTAGGCTTTTACAGGAGAGTTCCAATAGGACTAATAGGTTGCATCACTCCCTTTAACTTCCCCCTAAACCTAACCTGCCACAAGGTAGCTCCTGCCCTTGCAGCAGGAAACAGCGTGATAATAAAGCCATCTGAAAACACCTCTTTAACGGTCATAAAGCTGGCTGAAGTCCTTATAGAGGCCGGATTCCCACCAGAAGCGGTAAACGTCGTCACAGGTTACGGGGAGGAGGCCGGCGACGCCCTTGTAAGGAACAGCGACGTTAGGATGATTACCTTCACCGGAAGCGTTGAGACAGGAAAGATAATAATGAGCCGTGGCGGGCTTAAAAAGTATGCGATGGAGCTCGGTTCAAACGCGGGCGTTTATATAGACGAGGATCAGGAAGAGAAGCTCACAGCAATTGCCGAAAAAGTTGCAAGGGGTGGATTTGCCCTTGCCGGACAGGTTTGTATATCCGTTCAGAGAGTATTCGTCCACGAAAAGCTGTTTGAGCAGTTCGTTGAGGAAATAACAAAGTTCACGAAAACCCTGAAAGTAGGCGACCCGAGAAAAGAGGAAACAGACGTTGGACCTGTAATAGACAAAAACGCTGCTGACAGGATTATGGAGTGGATAGAGGAAGCGGTCGCCCTTGGCGGTCAAGTTGTATGTGGTGGCAGGAGGTTAAGCGATACCCTCATTGAGCCGACAATCGTTACAAACGTTCCCGAAAAAGCCAAGCTCTTTTCAAAAGAGGTCTTTGGCCCAGTAATCCTCGTAAACAGGGTCTCCGGACTTGAAGAGGGAATTAAACAGGTCAACAACTCTCCTTACGGACTTCAGGCCGGAATCTTTACGAATAACATCAAAGCGGCCTTCAAGTTCGTAGAAGAAGTTGAGTGCGGCGGAATTATGGTTAACGAGATTCCAACCTTCAGAGTTGACCAGATGCCCTACGGCGGCGTTAAGGAAAGTGGCATAGGAAGGGAAGGCCCCCACTTTGCCATTGAGGAAATGACAGAAATTAAGACTATATGCTTTGATCTAAATTAATTAGGGCAGGTTTTCCTGCCCTTCTATACATAAAAAGTAAAAAGGGGGATAAAGCCCCCTTACTTTAAGAGCTCTGCGGCCTCTTTTGCCGTTTTACCCTCGTGGACTATTGCAGCGATAGCTCTAACGATTTTCTCCGGATTTTCGTGTTGGAAGGCATTCCTTCCGATTGAAACGCCCTTACCACCAGCCTTCATTGCTCCTTCAACCATTTCAAGGATCGCCATGTCACTGTCCATCTTTGGACCACCAGCAATAACAACAGGAATAGGACAGCCCTCAGTTACCTTCCTGAAAGACTCTGGATCTCCGGTGTACGGAACTTTAACGATGTCAGCTCCCAGCTCCGCAGCAACCCTTGCACAGTGGGCAACAACGTCAGGGTCAAACTGATCCTTGATATGCTCACCGCGGGCATACATCATAGCAATAAGGGGCATTCCCCACTCAAGACACTTTTCAGAGATCCTGCCAAAGTCCTCAAGCATCTTATCTTCGTTCACATCCCCCAAGTTTACGTGGATAGAAACACCATCTGCTCCAAGCTTTATAGCTTCTTCAACAGAACAAACAAGGACTTTTGAGTTTGGTTTCGGAGAAAGAGCAGTACTTGCTGAAAGGTGAACGATAAGTCCAACGTCTTTACCGCGTCTTCTGTGACCGTGCCTCACAAGTCCCTTGTGGATGATTACGGCATTAGCGCCACCATTGGCAACTTTATCTATTGACTCCCTGATGTCTATAATGCCCGGAATCGGCCCCATTGAAACACCGTGATCCATCGGGATAATAACAGTGTTCCCCGTTTCCCTGTTAATAATTCTTTCCATTCTTATCTCTTTTCCGATTTTCATTATGGAAACCTCCAAATGGAATTTTCAGGAATTTTCAAGGTTAGGGAATTTTATCAGGTTATTCAGGACCTAAAAGAGAACTACTGCTGGCTTCCCTCCCCGAAGGGAGGGAAATAGCTGTCATAGGAGAAAAGGTATTTCTCAATGAAGTCGCATAGGACGTGCCCAAGGGTTATGTGAACTTCCTGTATTCTGGGAGTGGAAAAGCTCTTAACAACAAAGCAGTGGTCGGCTACTTTTGCAAGCTCGCCACCGTCCCTGCCGGAAAATCCAACTGTAAGAAGCTTTTTCTCCTTAGCTTTCAGGACAGCATTTATGACGTTCTTAGAATTACCGCTTGTGCTTATTGCTATAAGCACGTCCCCTTCCTCGCCCAGAGCTCCCACCTGTCTTTCAAATATTCTATCAAACGAGTAATCGTTCCCAACGGCAGTTAAGATCGAAGTATCCGTCGTGAGAGCTACTGCCGGCAGCGGCCTTCTCTCCATCCCGAACCTGCCAACAAGCTCCGCCGCTATGTGCTGACAGTCAGCGGCAGAACCGCCGTTACCGCAGAGAAGTATTTTCCTCCCCTCCTTTACCCTCTTGGCAATCTCAAGGAAAACCGTGTATATCTTTTCCCGGTTCTCCTCAACAAAGGCTCTCTTTAGGTCAGCGCTCTCTACAAAGGAATAGTATATAAGCTCCTTCATGCGTTCATTGCCTTCAGGAAGTCTTCGTTGGTCTTATATTTCTTCAACTTTTCAAGGAGGAACTCCATCGCCTCAACTGGAGACATGGAAGTAAGGAGTCTCCTTAAAATCCAAACGCGGTTGAGCTCCCACTCAGGTAAAAGGAGCTCTTCTTTACGCGTTCCCGACTTCTGAATGTTTATTGCAGGGAAGATACGCCTTTCAACAAGCTGCCTGTCAAGGACTATCTCCATGTTACCAGTTCCTTTAAACTCCTCAAAGATAACATCATCCATCCTACTACCTGTCTCTACTAAGGCCGTAGCTATTATTGTGAGACTACCGCCCTCCTCTATGTTCCTCGCAGCACCAAAGAACCTCTTTGGCTTGTGGAAGGCGTGGGCGTCAATACCACCAGAGAGTATCTTTCCACTGGGAGGAGTAAGGGTATTGTAAGCCCTTGCAAGCCTTGTGAGAGAGTCAAGGAGAATGACAACGTCCTTTTTATGCTCAACAAGCCTCTTTGCCTTCTCTATAACTATCTCTGCAACCTGAGCGTGCCTTTCGGGAGGTTCGTCAAAGGTTGAGCTGATAACCTCGTCTGCAAGGGTATTTCTCTTCATATCGGTAACTTCTTCCGGACGCTCGTCTATCAGAAGGATAATGAGGTAGGTCTCCGGGTAGTTTGTCTTTATAGCGTTGGCCATCTTTTGGAGGAGGACAGTTTTACCTGCCCTTGGAGGAGCAACTATAAGTCCCCTCTGTCCCTTACCAACAGGAGTGATAAGGTCAACAACCCTTGTTGAGAGCTCCGCAGGGTCGTTCTCCAGCCTGAAGCGCTCGGTGGGGTGAAGAGGTGTCAGCTGGTAAAACTGGGGTCTTGTCTTTGCAACTTCTGGAGGCTCCCAGTTTATCGCGTCAACCTTTAGGAGAGCGTAGTACTTCTCACCTTCCTTTGGAGGTCTTACCTCTCCCGCAATCGTGTCGCCGGTCCTTAAACCAAACTTTCTTATCTGGGAAGGAGAAACGTAGATGTCACTTGAGCTTGGCAGGTAGTTATTTTCTGGAGAGCGCAGGAAACCAAAACCATCAGGCAGAACTTCAAGAACTCCCACTCTAAAAATGGCACCCCTTCTCTCTGCATCCTTCTCAAGTATCTTCCTTATAAGCTCCTGCTTCTTGACGAGCTTAACGTCTATACCGAGGGATTTGGCTATCTTCCTGAGGTCAAAAATGCTCATTTTCTGGAGCTGGTCAATAGTAAATCCTTGGGTAGCATTTTCCGCCATAAAGACGTTCCTCCAAACAGGGTTTGGGATTTTTAGTGAAGCTGTTTAGTAAGATTCCTCTTCTCCCTCTCTCTTCCTTCCAGATAGTTTGGCAATCCATATACTCAGCTCATAAAGTCCAAGAAGAGGCAAAGCCATCATCACTTGAGAGAAAGCATCAGGAGGCGTTAGTACTGCAGCTACTATGAATATTACAAGGATAGCAAATTTTCTGTTCTTCTCTAACATCACGTAATTTATTACTTCCAGCTTTGAAAGCAACCACACAACAACCGGAAGCAGGAAGACAAAACCAAAAGCAAGTATCATCTGAATGACGAAGGATATATAGCTCCCTACCGTGATTTGAGGAGTTAACAGGTCTCCCATAAATCCTAAAAGGAACCTAAGGCCAAAAGGAAGAATAACGAAGTAGGCAAAAAGAGCTCCCAAGAAGAAGAAGAAAATGGAAAAGAACATAAAGGGTAGAGCGAACTTCTTCTCGTGCTCGTAAAGGCCGGGTTCTATAAACTTCCAGACCTGATAGAGGACGTACGGAAAAGCAATTAGAATACCCGCAAAAAACGTGACCTTTAGTGCCGTGAAGAAGGCCTCTGGAGGTGAGAGGAATATTAATTTCCCCTGAAGGTTTTCCGGTAGTGGCCTTTCTAAGAATAGGAGTATATCCTTTTTAAAAGGCCACGCAACCAGAAAGCCAACTACGATAGCTATTACAGAGCGGAAAATTCTCTGCCTAAGCTCCTCTATATGCTCTGTAACCGGCAGTTCTTCGTGGGGATCAACGGTTCTCTTTGTTGACATGTCCTCGCTACTGTTCCTTGACCTTTATTTTTTCTACCTTTTCAGCCTCGGCTACTGTTTCTTTTTCTTTTTTCTCAGCAGACTTCTTTTCCTCTTCCTCGTCAAGTATTCCAGAGGAAGCCCTCCTGAACTCCCTTATGGCCTTTCCAGTAGAGCGTGCAAGCTCAGGGAGTTTCTTAGGCCCAAAGATTAGCAGTGCAATCGCAAAAATAAGCAAAAGTTCCTGAGTTCCAAGACCAAACATATTTCCTCCGCTAAATAGATGATTTCGTAGCTTCTTTTAGCTCTTTGAGGAGAGCTCTAAGCCCGTCCATATCGCCCTTTTCTATCCGCCTAACTACGGCGCTACCGACAACGAAGCCATCAGGAGTATTATACATCTCCCTTATGTGCTCTCCCCGCGATATGCCAAAACCTACAACAGTCCTCTTACCGGTAATTTCCTTTATCCTACGGATGTCTCTCTCTATCTCCTCATAGGCAAGCCTCTCCCTTTCCCCCGTTATGCCAGTAACGGAAACGTAGTAGATGAACTCTCCGGTAACCTCTCCAATCTTTCTAACCCTTTCGTCAGTGCTGGTTGGAGCTGCAAGGAAAACGGGGGAAAGCTTTAGTGACTTCACCTTCCTTGCAAAATCCTCCCCCTCTTCTGGAGGAAGGTCTGGCACGATGAAGCCGTCAACGCCAACAGCCTTTGCGTCCCTTATGAACTTTTCCTCTCCGTAAACGAAAATTGGGTTGTAGTAACCCATGAGGAGTATAGGCTTTTCCCTCTCAAACTCCCGTAATTTCTCAACGAGCTCAAAAACTCTCTTCGTGTTTGCCCCTGAAGAAAGGGCCCTCTCGTGGGCCTTCTGAATCGTGGGACCGTCGGCAAGAGGGTCAGAAAAGGGCATTCCCACTTCTAACATGTCGGCATACTCTAAGAGCAACCTAAAGATCTCTACCGACTTAGAACAGTCCGGATCACAGGCCGTTGCGTAAACTATTAACGGCTTTTCGCCTTTAGCTTCAAGGGATTCAAAGCAGTTTCTTATTCTTTCCATACCTTCTCCAGAAAAAGTAGAGTAGAAGAGCAGCAGATAGAACAGTAACGCCGATAAGCTTATGCTTAATGATAAATGAAAAGAACTCACCTATCAAGTTGCCAACTACAAGGTAAGATAAAACCCAAAGAAGAGCTCCTATAACGTTGTAGAGGGTAAACTTCCAGAAAGGCGGCCTGAAAGCTCCAATGACTACGGGAAGAACAGCTCTCACAACCGGTATAAAACGTCCAAAGACAACGGTAAGCTCTCCTCTCCTCCTTATAAGCTTTCCTACCCTCTCAAAGTCCTCACGGGAAACTTTTAAGAAGGATAGGTACTTTTTTAGGGGCTCCTCACCCAGAAAGTACCCTGCAAGGTAGGAAACCGTATAACCAAGAACTGTCCCAAAACTTGCACAGATTAGGAAAGAGGATGGAGGGATAACGCCCTTTGAGGCGAGAACGCTACCGACAATCAGTATCTTTTCAGCCGGAAGGAGGAGACCAAGCAGAAGTCCCGTCTCAAGGAAAGCCCACAAAAAGAGGAAAAAGCAGGCAAGCTCCGGATGGCTCTTTATGAACTGGGTTGAAACTTCAACAAGGCTCCCAAGCTCCACTTGACACCCTTAGCCTTCTTAACTAAACTTCACAAGCACAGCAGAGCCGAATTATATCAGGAGGTTCATTAAATGAAAAAGGGCATCCACCCCGAATACAGGGAAACGAGAGTTATCTGTGCGTGCGGCAACACGTGGGTAACGAGGTCCACCAAGTTCCCAGAAATCAGGGTTGAAGTGTGCAACCAGTGCCATCCCTTCTTCACGGGAACCCAGAAGCAGAAGGTTATGAGGGGTAGGGTAGAGAAGTTTATGGCCAAGTACGAGGGCAAGTACTAAAATGGGTATTACCCTCCTATCCCAAACCGACGATATGCTGAAAGTTATCGCTACTGCAGCCCGGGTCTGCTACTCCGGGCTGCCGCTTGAACAGCTCCTTTCCCGCTACTCTGAAGAGGAAGACAGGCGTTTAATAAAGAAAGTAGTGGGAATGGGGCACCTATCCGTCGTTGAGCACGGCGTTATGACCTTTAAAGTGGATGACTCGTTTAAAGAGGAGCTATTCAGGATAATGATTGATAAACCATTCCTAAAGATAACGGAAACTGAGGATGGTTTCATAGTCTCTTTAAACCTCAGGACAATGATAGAACTCTTAGCAGAAAAACCTGAACTAAGGTTTACAAAGGAAATTTCAAAGTTCCTGCCAGACTTTCTACCTAAGCCGAAAAGTCAACAGTAACACCCCTTTCCCCTTTAAAGATTTCCCTCTTCTTCTCATCACCGTAGCTTAGGTCATCAGAAACCCGAAAGAGGACAAGTTTAAATCCCTCTTCTTCAAGCTCTCTCCTGAAGGACTCCTCACTCTTCCTTAAAATTCCCCTGAGCTCTTCACTCTCCGTTACAGCCTCAACCGAAAGGCTTTCATTAAGAAGCTGAATAAAAATTCCCAACCTTCCAAAGCGGGTTTCCACCTCAACGTAAACCTTCTGAATGTCATCTTCCTTAGGCGCAAAGTAAACGTCCCCCTTAAACTCCTCATCAAAGATAAAGGGAAAAACCACAATACCGCTAACAACAAAAACAGACTGAAGGGATAGGAAGGAAGTAACCAGCTCCTTGATTGAGCCCTTCGTAAGTTTTTCTGGGAGCTCTTCCTTAACGCTCTCAAAGACGTCATCCTCTAAAAGAAGTAACAGGGAAAAAAGAGAAAAGGGAGAAAAAAAGGTTTTGCTGAGCGAATTGGAGATACCCTTTAAGAACTTTCCGAATTCTTCTTTAAGCTCAGGGTAGTGGAGTGATACGTAGTTAGCAAGGAAGCTAAGAACTTTTGGGTTTTTTAGAACCTCTAAGGTGAGGAGGACTCTATCGGCAGAAAACTTTGGTAAAAGTAACCTTAACTTCCCAAGGACAGTCTCTAAAAGCTCTTCTTCCTTTACCAGAGAGAGCTCTATCCGAGGGTGGAGGGACTTTAAGCGAAAAAGGAGCTCCTCTCCAATTTTAAACTCCCTGTTAACCTCAACGTCTGCAATCAGGATTAAGTGTCCTGAGCGAAGCTTTGCCTTACCTTCTGGGGTAAAACCCTCAAACGTCGCCTTTATAAGGAGAGAGCTCAGCTCCTCCTCTACACCTTTTTTCTGCGCTCCCGAAGAAATCGTTGAGAGGAGCTTTTTCATATCGTGGTAGGAAAAGTTCTCCAACTTTTGAGGAAGGTTCCTTGAAATTCCCTCAAGGGGGACAATCCCCTCTATCCGCCTTATCTCCAAGCTCCATCCCCTTCATTCAGTTAATCAAAAAGGTCGGTAGAGAGGTACCTCTCTCCAGTGTCGGGAAGTACCGTAACAACCCTTTTGACTCTCCCCGTCTCCTTAGCAACCTTTACAGAAACGGCAACGTTAGCCCCAGAAGAAATTCCTGAGAGAATCCCAAATTCTGACGCTAAGAGCTTTGCATACCGTTTAGCCTCTTCGTAAGAAACTGTCTCTACCCTGTCAATCAGTGAGGTATCTAAAACGGCCGGAATAAACCCTGCACCTATTCCTTGAATTTTATGAGGACCTGCCGGTTTTCCAGAGATAACGGCAGACGTATCAGGTTCAACGGCAACGCAGAGGCAGTCTGGATTTACCTCCTTAAAGCGCCTTGAAACACCCGTAAACGTCCCGCCCGTTCCGATACCGGCAACAAAAACGTCCGGAACAACTCCCATCTGTTCAAGTATCTCCTTGGCGGTAGTCCTGTAGTGAACTTCTGGATTCACAGGATTCTCAAACTGCTTGGCAGGGAAGTAGAGCTCCGGGTTATTCTCAACGAGTTCCCTTGCTTTCTTTACAGCTCCCGGAATTCCTTCCTCTGCCGGTGTCAGGATTAGCTCTGCCCCGTAGGCTTTCAGGATTTTTTTCCTCTCCTCACTCATGTTCTCCGGCATAACGATTGCACACCGGTAACCCTTCGCTGCACACACCAGTGCAAGGCCTATGCCGGTGTTACCGCTCGTAGCCTCTATGACAATTTTGTCAGGCGTTAAAAGTCCTCTTCTTTCTGCATCCTCAATAATTGCAAGGGCAACCCTGTCCTTTATAGAACCTCCGGGGTTAAACATCTCCAGCTTCAAGAAAAGCTCAACGCCTTCAATCTCTACCCTTAAAAGGGGCGTATTCCCTACCTCTTCAAGGATAGACCGCAACAATGTCTTCATCCTTTAATTCCCCCAAAACAAAAACTCTCTTCTTCCTCCTCTTCGTCTCACCTATAACTCTATCAAAAACCGAAGGCCTAAAGACTATAAAACCTCCAACGTGCTTTGCCCCTTTCCTGAAGAAGAAATCGGAAAGTTCAAACTCCTCCTTCCACTTTAAATAGAGCTCCTCAGGAATGCCCCTTAAGAGCTCTCCGTTAACAAGGAAGCGAACCAAGTTCTTTTGGAGCTCCTTCCTTACAAAGCGAAGCCTTGCATCCCTTGTTATATTTCTCCTTACCGCCTCCTCTAAGGTTATATCTTCCGTTAGGTACTGGCAGACAATCTTAACGATTTCGTTTATCCTGTCCGGAACAATCTCCCGGCTTCCCTTATAGGTTATACGCCTGTGCTTTACGTTGGGGAGTATCTGCAAGGTTGCTCCCTTCATCCTCTCGCTACTGTCAACGATACCACCAACTACTATGAGGGTATCCGGCGTCACCTCCTCGTGTGTAAACTCCTCATCTCCGAAGGGGTCAAGGACTATGACGTTTTCTACTTTCGGCAGGGAGCTGTAAAGCTGAAACGGAACAGATGGATAGAAAAATTCCTCCAGTATCTTGATAGCTTCGTCACCTGCAGAGGTGACGATGAAATTCTCGGGGGTCAAATAATCCTTAATAACTCCGTAGGCTATCTCAAGCTGAACCATAAGGCTCTTTCTCTCTGAAGGAAGGAGCTTATCAAAAAGAGACATATCAACGGCAAAGGTAGGGTAATTAAAGCTTATACCGCTAAAGTCAACGCTTCCTCTCGCCTTGACAACTGCAGAGTCCGGCTTTACATCTCCTCGTAGAGCAAGGAGCTCCACTCCGTCGCACTCGCCCACGACCTTCCCCGGCAGAATGCTCTCTCCGAACTCCTCTTCTTTCAGAATTCCCAGCTCACCCTTCACGAGCTTATAGGCAATCCTGTTAAAGACATCTCCTCTGCCGGGGTAAAACAGGAGCTTTGGCCTTTTAAGACCCTCCTCCTTCAGTCTCTCTGCTACGAGGCACTTAGGTCTCTTGAACTTCATGTCCCTTCCAATCTGGTAGAATTTGAACCATCACCTTTTCAGGAGTCTCACAGATGGGAAAGATTTTATCCGAAAAATTTATCTCAGAATACAAGGAAAAGTTCACTGAAACATTCGTAGAACAGAGCAAGAAGCTCTCAAGATGCATCCTCTCAGAAAACGCAGTCAGGACATTAGCTATTAACATATACGACACCATCTTTATACTGAACTCTAAGGAGAAGTTTCACAAGCTCCTAAAAAAAGCCCTTGAAAGCAACGTTGACTTCTCAGAGTGCCTCACAAAATCAATGATGATACTGATAAAGGACTACGTAGACCACCTAATCACAATATCTCCTTCCATAGATGAGCTCAAAAGGCTCATTGAACATGTAGAAAGCTACTTAGTTGAAGCTACAAGAGTTCAAAGAGAATACATAGAAGCCCTGAGGAAAGAATCTGAGAAGGCCGGCGAAAAGGCGGTCAAGAAGACGTTCATGAATGTATTCTCCCTCATAAAGGAAAAACAAATCCCAGTAAAGGCAATAACGTTCTTTAAACAGGTTCCCGTAGCCTGTAACGCCACGGTCGTCCAGACAGAGGAGTCAGGTATAACGCTATCCTTGGAGAACTGCTCTTACCTTAAAGCCTTCTACGAGTCTAAGATTACGTACCTCAAAATATCCAACGCTCCAAAGCCTGTAAAGGCCGAAGTCATAGAGTTCCACCCTGAGAGGAAACAGATAAAAATATCAAACCTCTCCTTTGAGGAGATACCTCAGGAGAAGAGAAAGTACGTAAGGGTTGAGCCCGAGGAGAGCTTCAGCGTTGTCGTTGAAAGCGAAAGAGGAAAACTTACCGGAATTGTCGCAGATATATCCATCGGCGGGATAGGCGTTCTTTTCCACGTAAATCCTGAACTCCTTCCGGGCAACAAAGTAAAAGTATCCTTTCCGCTTGATGGAAAGAGAATGATAGTAGATGGTGAGGTTAGGTACATTACTGAGCAGGACAAGCTCTACAGGATGGGAATTCAGTTCCACCTTAAGCCCAAAGAAGAGGAAGCTATCTCCGAGTACATAATGAGGAGGCAGTTTGAGATTCTGAAAGAACTCAAAGCTTTTTAAACTTTCTCTTTACAACATCTATTGGTTCCGGTTTTCCAAAGTAGTAGCCCTGAGAGTAGTCTATTCCTATTTCCTTAACCAGCTCAAAGATTTCACCGCTGGAAACAAACTCCGCAACCGTTTTTATCCCAAGCTCCTTGGAGAAAGATACAATAGCCTCTGTCAAGGCCCTTGCTCCTCTATCCTCCGGTAGCCTTTTAATTATTGAACCATCTATCTTCAGGTAGTCAACCCTAAGTTTCATTAAGTTTTCAAAGTTTGAATAACCGGTTCCAAAGTCATCAATAGCAAACTTACAGCCAAAAGTTTTTATCTCTGAAACAAAATCGTGCAGTAAGCTGTAGTTCTCTATCTCTTCTGTTTCCAGAATCTCAAAAGTTAACCTGTCCGGAGAAGGGAACCTTTTGAGTGCATCCAGAATAAAGTTTACAGTCTTTTCTGAAAGCAGGTCCTCAAAGGATATGTTGACAGAAACATCAAAAGGTAAGTTTTCAAAATCTTCCAGAACGCGCCTGAACATCTCACGGGTAAGGTCGGGATAAATACCTGCCTTCTTCGCAACCGAAAGAAACATACCGGGAGAAACGAAATGGCCATCCTCGTCAACCATCCTAACCAGAGCTTCAAACTTTTCAACCTTTCCAGTAGCGTTATTGTAAATAGGCTGGTAGAAAGGAATAATTCTGTGATCCTCAAGAGCTCCTCTAACTTTCTTTATCCACAGCATGTTTTTCAGGTAATCAAAAGAGTGACGACCGAAGGACATTTCAAAAATCTTCACCCTCCTTCTCCTTGCCTCATTTAGAGCCATTTCAGCGTAGGCCAGTAAGTTCTTCTTATTCTCCTTAGTAGCAGCAAATCCTGCCTTAAAGTTAAGGAAAACGTCTACGTCCCCACACCTAAAGGCAGCGTTTTCAAGTGCATTTATTATTTCCCTACAAAAGGCCAGAAACTCCTCCTTCGTAAGGCTCTTCTTTCCGAGGTCATACAGGAGAGCAAACTCATCGGACTGAACCCTGTAAGGGAGAACGTTCTTGCTAAACTTCTTAAGTTCTTTTCCTACTTGCTCTAAAATTGCATCACCTTGCTCTTCTCCAAAAAGTTCGTTTAAATGGTTGAAGTCAGAAATGTCCAGAACGCAAATAGCAGGATATTCTGCCTTATAGATATCCTCCAGTAACTTGTTCCTATTGGGCAGCCCAGTTACGGTATCATAGTTGAGGAGATGGTAAAGCCTCTGCCTACTTTCTTCAAGCTCAGTGACATCGTGACAGATTACAACAAATTCAATGATCTTTTTTCCTTCCTTAGAAATAGGAACAATCGTCGTATCAACAACACACTTTTTGTCTGCTTTACCTTTGCCTACAAGCCTCCCTTTCCACAGTTTCCCCTCTTTTACTGCCTTAAGGACATCGTGAAAGGTATCTTTGTCAGTAAAGGTCTCAAAAACAAAACTTAAATGCTTTCCAGTAACTTCAGAGGCTTTATAACCACTAAGTTTTTCAAACTCTTTGTTAGCATAAGTTATTATTCCCTGAGAGTCTGTCTTCAGGATAACATTACTCTCATCAACGGCAAGCTTATAATTTTTAAGGAGGGTTACTGTTTCCTTTAACCTTTCAAGGGCTGTATTTAGGGCCCTTGCCACTCTTCCAAATTCATTTCTATCAGAAATCTCCACTTTAACATCAAAATCACCCCGAGAAATTCCATCAGCAACCCTAAGTATCTCGTTAAGCGAAAGGCCAATAGTCCTGTAAATAGTAACCGCAGTACAGGTTAAAAACGAAGAAAAGAGGATTAATGCGAGAGCTTCTACCGTAAAAGAGCCCAAGTAAACCTTTTTTCTCTCTTTTAGAAAACTCTGAAGGTAATCAGTTAAAGAATCGTAGAGGCTATAAACCCTATCAATAATCTCAGAAGACCTGTCAAAAAAACTAATCGGGTCAAGAGTTGAGTTAAACTTTATAATGAAGGATAACTCTACAAAATCAAGGTAATTGTCAACTTTTGCAAGAACATCGTGAAACTCTACGTGTATACCTTGGGGTAGCTGGATATTATTAACTGTCCAGCCAACTACGCTCCTGTAGCCAGAAAGAAGCCTGTAGAGCTCTACTATATCTTCCTTTTCTTCCTCCTCCAGCTTCTTTTTGGCAAGAATCCCGCTCCCCAGCCCACGAACTCTTCCAATGATTTCGGTAAGCTGCGGAAGTTCTATTAGCGCTACATCTGCCAAAGTCCTGATATAAGGTTCAGAATCCACTAATAGCCCATCCTTTATTGCCTCGTCCTTCGCAAACTCCAACAATCTGCTGATAAGCAAAGTATGTCTATCAAAAATCTCCTTAGCAGAAAACCCTTTTTCCAAAAAGGAAGAGAGAAGAAGAGATTTAAACTGCAGGTACATCTTTTCTAAATCTTTTTTCTTTTCAGGTTCTTTGCACCTCCTCAAACACTCCTTAAACTGTTCCTTAATTTCCCGCTCCAAATCCAGAACTCGTTCCTTTACCCTTTTATCACCATTAAGGTAGATAGATAACAGTCCTCTGTGCTTCTGAAGTAGTGAAACGATGTATATATGATGTTTTATATGTTCAATACATCTTAACTCTTTGTCTTTCTTGATATATTTAGATATTCCAGAATAAACGGACTTTCCCGTCATTAAAACCATAGGAAAGATAACAAGAGAAATAAGCATTAGTATTCTTGCTCTAATAGAGAACTTGTTCCAGAACCTGAAGTAGAGCATAGAAAGCTTTTTCCAGAGCTCCAAATAGACCTCACAAACTGGTTTAGAGTTCAAAGGATGTTAGAATCTTTCTACTATCTTACTAAACTATACTCGGAGGAAGTGTTGAAAAGGGGAATAGCAGAAGTTCCCGGTATCTTGTGTGGAACTGGCTTTGGAGGAATAAAAAAGACACAGAAAAAACTGGATAGGCCAGACACCCTTTTGATAGTAACAGAAACCCCTTCTGTCTTTGCGGCCGTTTATACGAGAAACGACGTGCAGGCCGCTCCTATCAAGTTCTCAAAAGGTATTAGCAGCAAGGTAAACGGTATAGTTGCAAACAGCGGGAACGCAAACGCCTGCACTGGAGAGCAAGGTCTTAGAGACGCCCAAAGGATGGCAGAACTCGCAGGCCGTTACTCCGGAAAAGGAGCTCCCTTCTTAGTCGCCTCAACCGGCGTCATTGGAGAGCTCCTCCCAATGGATAGGGTAGAAAAGGGGATAAAGGAAGCAGCAGAGAACCTTGGAAAGGCTAAAGGAGAAGAACCTGCAAGGGCAATAATGACGACGGATACCTTTCCGAAAACGGCCTTTGCAGAAGGTAAGGGTTACGTCATCGGAGGAATCGCTAAAGGTGCCGGAATGATAGACCCTGCAATGGCAACAATGCTCTCATTTATAGCAACAGACGCAAAAGTTCCTCCTGAGCTCCTCCAGAAGGCTTTAAAAGAAGCTGTTGACGTTTCCTTTAACGCAATCACTGTTGACGGAGATATGAGTACCAACGACTGCGTCTTTCTGCTCTCCACAGGTAAATCGGACGTCACCATTACAGAGGAAAACTACGAGGAGTTTAAGGAGCTCCTTACAAAGGTGCTTAAAGAACTTGCATACCAGATAGTTAAGGACGGCGAAGGAGCTACAAAGGTAGCCAAGATAGTGGTTAAAGGTGCAGAGACAAAGGAGCAAGCAAGAGCCGTTGCAAGGAAAATAGCCCTCTCACCACTTGTAAAGACGGCCATTTTTGGTTGCGACCCCAACTGGGGAAGGATCATCGCAGCGGCGGGAGCTGCGGGAGTAGGGATAAAAGAGGAGAAGGTGGAGCTCTACATCGGCAAATTCCTCCTCTTTAAAGGCGAAAGGGCTGACTACGTTGAAGAAGAGGTTTATAAGTACATGAAGGAGAGCTCCGAGATTACAATAGAGCTGAACCTGAACTTAGGAAATGAAAGCTTTGAGTACTTAACCTGCGACCTTTCTTACGAATACGTAAGGATTAACGCGGAGTACAGGACATAACTTAAATGTTTGGTAAACTTTCAGAACTTTAAGAACATTTAGCAAGGGGTTAAGATGGCAACAAAAGAAGAATTCCTTCCTAAATGGATTGCATGGGAAATAACAAGGCGTTGTAACCTAAAGTGTATCCACTGCCGCTCCGCCTCAACGATGGAGTCTGAGCAAGGACACTTCTCATTTGAAGACGCTAAAAAACTAATGGACGATATAGCCAAGCTCTCAAAGCCAACAATCGTCCTCACAGGCGGAGAGCCCCTCCTAAGGGAAGACGTGTGGGACATTGCCGCCTACGGAACGGAGAAAGGCTTTAGGATGTGCATAGCGACGAACGGAACCCTCGTTGACGATGAAGTCTGCCGCGAGATGAAAAGGGTCGGAATAAAGATGGTCTCCCTCTCCTTAGACGGTTCAACTCCCGAGATACACGACGATTTCAGAAAGCAGCCGGGAGCCTACGAAGGGGTAATGAAGGCGGCAGAGCTCTTTAAAAAACACGGAATTCCTTTCCTCATAAACTCCTCCTTCACCAAAAGGAACGCCTTTGACATTCCAAACGTTTACAAAAAGGCAAGGGAAATTGGAGCAAGAGCTTGGTATATGTTCTTAGTCCTACCGGTAGGAAGGGGAGAGGAGGCAAATGCGGAGCTCCTCAATGCAGAGGAAGCTGAATACTGGCTCAACTGGCACTACGAGCTTGAGAAGGAGTTAATCCTAAAAGGAGATAATACAATCTTGGTTCGTCCAACCTGTGCTCCCCACTACTACAGAATCTTCAATCAGAACGCCAAGAGGGATGGACTAAACCTAAAGAGGAGAAACCTCTCCTTTGGAACCGGTGGAGGAAAGGGATGCGTTGCAGGCCAGTACATCGCCTACATAGACTGCCACGGCTGGCTTAGACCCTGTAGCTACTTCCCCATATCGGACGTAAACGTCTTTGACGTTCCCTTTGACAGAGCTTGGTTTGAATCAAAGATTATGCAGGACATGAGAAAAATAGAGGAGTTTAAAGGACGCTGCGGCTCCTGTGAGTACGTGAAGATCTGTAACGGCTGTAGAGTCCGCGCCTACTGGGAGCACGGCGACTACATGGAGGAAGACCCTATCTGCAGGTATATCCCGGTGAAAATGAGGAAGAACAAAGAAAAGACGGAGGACAGATGAAGGATTACCCACTCCTTAAAGCAGCAAGAGGAGAGAAGACTGACTTTACTCCAATCTGGATTATGAGACAGGCAGGAAGGTACTCTGCACGTTACAGGAAGATAAGAGAACAAGCGGGCAGCTTTATGGACCTATGCAGGAACCCTAAGCTTGCAGCAGAGGTAACACTAATTCCAATTGATGAGATTGGTGTTGACGCTGCAATACTCTTTTCTGATATCTTAGTTCCAGTAGAGAAGATGGGGATTGACGTTCAGTTTGTTGAAGGGAAAGGCCCTGTTCTAAATCCAAAAATTGAAACTGTTGACGACGTTGAGAGGCTAAAAATTCCAGAGCCTGAGAAAGATTTACCGTACGTCCTTGAAACAATTCAGATAATAAAGGAGAAACTAACGGATAGACCCTTAATAGGCTTTTCCGGCGCACCCTTTACGCTTGCAAGCTATATGCTGGAAGGGGGGAGCTCCAAAAACTACATAGCTGCTAAAAGTACAATGTGGAACAACCCAGAACTTTGGGATTCCCTTATGAGCAAGCTGACAGACACGGTAATAGAGTACCTGTCCGCCCAAATAGAGGCCGGCGCTGACATCGTCCAGATTTTTGATTCATGGATGGGAGTTCTCTCCAAAGAAGACTACGAAAAGTTCGTCTTCCCCTACACGGAGAGAATAGTCAACGAGCTAAAAAGGAGACATCCAGAAACGCCGATAATCCACTTTGGCGTAAACTCCTCCCACCTCTTAGAAGTCAACAACAGGTTAAACGTGGACGTAATAGGCCTTGACTGGAAGACGGAAATTTCCTTTGCCCTTGAGAGGATAGATAAGTCCATTCAGGGCAACCTTGACCCTGTAGCCCTCTTTGCCGATGAGAGAACAATTGAAGAAAAGGTTAGGAAAATCTTAGAAGAAGGACTAAAGGCAAGGGGACACATATTTAACTTGGGACACGGGATACTGCCCCAGACAGACCCGAAGAAGGCCAAGTTCTTAGTTGACACAGTCCACAGAATAAGCAAGGAACTCAAAGGTTAGCCATGGAAAACAGGGCAAAGGCTATCCTCGTATTTTTGCTCTTTATAGGTGCAGTTGTTTCTTCCTATTTTGCCCTTGAAACTTACATTGAAGCAAAACTTGTAGAGAAGTTCAGCAAAAGAATTAAGGAGCTCCCCTTCAACGTCTCCTGCGCTGAGATAGACTACAGTCTCCTCAAAAACACTATAACCCTCAAAGACATAAACACCAATATCCTTGGAATGAACATTTCCGTCAAAGCCGTAGAGATAGACCTTCCATTTACAGCGAGGAAGAAGGAGCTCCCCGACCGTATGCTGATAAAGGTTATAGGCCTTGAGTTCCCAAGCAGCCTAATCGGAATAACGAACACCCCGCGAACGATAGTAAACTTAGTAACCGGTTACTCCTTTGAAGACGACAGCTTACAGGTAATGTTGAAAACTTCTGTCTCCTCCCTTGGAGACCTCTCTTTACTCTGCAAGCTCAAAAACCTTTCAAAGAGGAAGCTGGAAAGAGCTCTCGCAGGGGTAATATCAGAGAGAAGAACCATTAGGGAAACTAAGATTGAGTATTTAGCCCTTAAGTACAAGGATAGGGGTTTTGTGCACGAGTACTTCAAACAGCAGGCTTTGGAAGAAGGGATAAGCGTAGAGGAACTTAAGAAAAAACTCATCACGTCAATCAACGAAAGTATCAATAAGGATAAGGTACTAATGGAGAGAATAGGTCAACCGTTAATTGAGTTCATAGAAAACCCTCACTGCATTGAGCTGATAGCTTACCCCGTTCTTCCAATCTCGTTGAAAGAGTTAAGTCTCCTCCTTAACGGTCATCCAGATTTAAGGAAAACGGCCGTTTGGTTAGGGATAAAATTCAAGGTGTGTAAATAAGATTACTTGTTTTTCATCCGTGCTTTTACTCTCTTTATCATTTCCTGAAGGGGAATGGGACGCACTTTTACGCTCTGTGAAGGACAAGCATTTACGCAGTGCATACAGCCGCTACAGATTTCAGGAAAGGCCGGAACAACGTTACCGTCATCATCAATTCCACGGGTATCGCACATCTGTAGGCAACGTTCACAGTTCTGACACTTTTCCCTATCTATCGTTTCAAGGAAAAAAGGAGTATAAAGGTGACCACCAAACGTAAGGTAGGCGTAGTTACCATCAGCATCAGAAATCAGGTCCTCTATCCTAACCTCTATATCCTCCAAACTGGAGGAGCAACCGATACCTCACAAGAAAGCATCCTCAGGACAGATCATCTTGCATATTCCGTCGCCTATGCAAAAATCCAAACTAATTAAAACTGCTACCTGTTTTCCTTCTATCTCCTGAAGTTCTATACACCCTTGCGGGCATACCTCCACGCACTCCCTGCACCCAGTACACCGGGAGGGGTCTATTCCCCCGGGATACTGAGGAAGAAAGGGAGAACCATCCTGACATAGTATTATCCTGCCCTTCCTGTCCTTACCAAAGGGGTACTTCATTCATCAGACCTTCCGAACTTCAGAATAGGTATAACGTTCTTAAAAGCTTCAAAGTTTAATATAAACATACTACGATGAAAAGAAATTGAGATACATCAATCCTTTCCCACTTCTATTCCGAACTCCTTTATCTTCCTCCTAAGAGTGTTCCTGTGGATGCCGAGAACAGAAGCTGCCCTTTGCTGGTTAAAGCCACAGAAACGTAGTACTTCCGAAATCAGTATCTTCTCTGCACTCTTTACAACGAGCTCGTAAAGGTTGCTCTTTTCTTTCTGCTCCAAGGTAAAAACTTCAACGACAAAGTTCTTTATCGCCTCCTCAAAGGAGGGAGTCTTTCGGGAAGTTAGAGAAGGTTTAAGGTCCTCAACGTCTATAACGTTAGTAGGAGAAACAATCATAGCCCTCAGTATCATGTTTTCAAGCTCCCTTACGTTTCCCGGAAACTCGTAGCTCATGAGCCATTCAACTGCCCTCTCTGTAAGCTCCTTAACCGGCAGCTTGAACTCCCTTGAAAACTTCCTGATAAAGTAGAGCGCAAGGGGTATGATGTCCTCCCTCCTCTCTCTAAGAGGGGGGAGCTCTATCGTTACTACGTTAAGCCGGAAGAAAAGGTCTTCTCTAAAGTTTCCTTTCTTGACCTCTTCCTCAAGGTTTCTGTTTGTTGCCGCAACTATCCTTACGTCAACTTTTATGGTTCTTTCCCCGCCAATTCTGCGAATTTCCTTCTCTTGAAGAACCCTTAAAAGCTTTGCTTGGAGTTCCAAGGGGAGCTCCCCTATCTCGTCAAGGAAGAGCGTCCCTCCATTTGCCTGCTCAAAAAGTCCCTTCTTTGAGGAGACTGCCCCTGTGAAGGCTCCTCTCTCATAGCCAAAGAGCTCCGCCTCAAGGAGGTTAGGCGGAAGAGCAGCACAGTTAACGGCGAGGAAGGGCTTGTCTTTTCTGTCCGAATACTTATGAATGGCCTTGGCTATCAGCTCTTTCCCAGTGCCACTTTCACCGGTTATTAAAACAGTAACGTCGCTCTTGGCTACCCTACCTACAAGTTTAAAGACCTCCTGCATTTTACGGCTCGTTCCGACTATCTCCTCGGAAGCCTCAGCCGTTTCCACCCCTTGAGAGTGGGAAGAGAGAACCTTATCCAGAATCTCCTTTATCTCTTCAAAGGAAAAAGGCTTTGTTATGTAGTCAACAGCACCCTTTTCCATTGCAGAAACGGTGTAGTCCATAGTCCCGTAGGCGGTAAGGATTACTATGGGAACCTCTTTAACCTCGTCCAGTATCTCTAAGCCACTCTTAGCCGGCATTTTTATGTCAACAAAGGCAACGTCAACTGGAGAGCTCTTTAAAATCTCCAAAGCCCTCTGGCCGTCCTCAACCTCAAGAACCTCGTGCCCCTGAGACTGGAGGTACTTCCTGAGTACTAACCTTATGCTCCTTTCATCATCGGCTATTAGTATCCTTGCCATCACTCCTCTTCATCGGCAAAAGTATTGTTACTTCCGTGCCCTTCCCTTTCTCGCTCTTTACTCTTATCTCTCCACCGTGCCTTCTCACTATCTCGTTAGTAATAAAAGCTCCAAGACCACTTCCCTTTTCCTTTGTGGTGTAGAAGGGAAGAAACAGGTTGGCAAGCTCTTCCTCGCTCATACCAACACCCGAATCTTTGACCCTTATAAATATGAATCCAGAGGGATGAATAGCGTAACCTGTCTCTATCCTTACCTCCTTTCTGGAAGACTCCGTAACTGCTTCAAGAGCATTCTTAAAGACGTTAATGAGGGCCTGAGTGATTCTATCAGGGTCAAGTAGAATCTCCGGGAGAGAGGGGTCAAAGTCGTACACAACGTTAACGCCACTCTCCCTCAACTCAGCCTCAAAGAGCTTAACGACCAACTGAATAATCTTATGGATATTCACCTCTTTTAAGTTCAGAACCGAAAAGTCAAAGCTCTTAACGACGTTATTTAACAGCCTCTCTATACGCTCCGTCTCCTCTATAAGGACAGACACAAGTTCCTCGTCATAGAGCTTAAGCTCCTTTAAACACTTCGCAGCTCCCTTTATCCCACTTAGAGGATTCCTTATCTCGTGGGAAAGCCCCTTAAGGAAGGCAACTATGTCCTTCTCAAAGGGACTCTCTGGAGCTGGCTGAACGACAACTATGACCCCTTTTACCTCTGAGGAAATAAAAAAGGGAGCAAAGTTCAAGAAGTATTGGCCGTCCTTAAAACCTAAAACTTCAACGAGGTTAGAAAAAGCCTCTGATATTTTTCTATCTATATCGGGAGCTCTCCTGAAAAAGGAAGAGAGTTTCTTTCCTTCAAGGTACTTAAACGACCTGTTTACGAGTATCTCAAACTTCTGGTTGACGTTAGTAATCCTCCCCTCCCCGTCGGTTATGGCAACCGGGAAGGGGATTGAAAAGAGGATATCCTCACCTTTCACGTAAGGGATAATCCTCCTTTACCACCACCTTTTGGAAACTCCTTTATCTTTGAAAGGTCTATAGAGCCCGGAGAGGCAAGCTCTATTCCGGCAGCTGCCGCCTTAAACTGCTGGTGGAACTCCTTAAGCCTTGACCTGTCACCAACAGGAATAATTGCAACTATCTGGCTTTTCAGTATGTAGGCCTCAACCGGCTCATTTGCAGTTGGGTCTAAGGGCATAATCGTCGCCTGAGCTCCCTTTGTCGTTGGAAGGAGAGCAAAGACACCTGCATCCTTTAGCTTCACGTACTCCGGCGTAACATCCTCAATAACGCCAATAATCCCAGAAGAGGGTATAACGCTATCTCCACCTGCCGTCTGAATAAAAACGAGTTTTCCCTTAAGGTTTTCCATCTTTCCTCCTTCAAGTGCCTTGTTGTTGGGATACTAAATATAATCCTATCGCTACAGCATTAGAGACGTTGAGGGAATTAACGTGTCCCCTCATTGGAATAGAGACAACATCATCAAGCTGTTTTAGGGCGCTCCTTGAAATTCCCTTTCCTTCAGAACCGGCTACAAGCCCGAGGGGAAAAGGGAACTGGTAGGAAGCTACGCTCTTCCCACCGGCCTCAAGTCCAATGAGCCAGCCCCCTGCCTCCTTAAACTCCCTAAGGGCGTTGACAAAACTCCCAACAACGGCAAAGGGAACATAGAAAACAGCTCCCGTTGATGCCTTAACGACGGTTTCTGTAATGCTGGCACTCCTATCCTTCGGTAGGACAATTCCAGTAACTCCAAAGGCGTCGGCAGAGCGGAAGATTGCCCCAAGGTTGTGGGGGTCCTCTATCCTGTCAAGGAAGAGGAGACAGCCATTAGTTGAAATCGTCATGTCAAGGAGCTCCCCAAAGTCTGCAGGCTCTACTGGGGAGACAACAGCAACTATTCCCTGATGCTTTTCAGTCTTTGCCAAGGCCAATAGTTTCTTCTTACCGGCCTTTACAACCTTAACGCCCCTCTTTTTAAGGAGGGGAAGAACCTTTTCCCTGTCCTTAAAACCTTCCTCAATAAAAACCTTAAGGATGGGATATCCAGCCCTTACCGCCTCAGCTACAGGGTTAACGCCGTATATAACCATTACTTGCTCACCTTTATGTCGTCCTCTGTTCCCTCTTCACCGTCAGGGCCGGGAGAGATAAGGGTAAAATGTTTGCCATCAGAAATGTAAATAAACTCGTTGCCCCAAGCGTCCTTCGGGACTTCATCCATGTAAGGCCCTTTCCAGTTCTTGGGAACGGGCTCCGTTTCAGGCTTTTCAACAAGTGCTTTTAAGCCCTGCTCAGTCGTAGGGTAAACGGAGTTGTGAAGTTTATAGAGCTTTAACGCCTGTTCAACGTTCTTCATCTGAACCTGAGTCGTCGTAACCTTTGCTTCCTCTCCACTCTTTAAGAACTTTGGAGCGACCAAAGCAGCGAGGAGACCGAGTATAACGATTACAATCATGAGCTCTATGAGAGTGAAACCAGCCCTAAGCTTTTTCATTCTATACCCCCCATCCTCAGCTTTTCCTAACAATTTCACAGAAGTTCTTTAGGAGCTTTAAGCCAGCCTTTTGACTTTTTTCTGGATGAAACTGGGTTGCAAAAATGTTGTCCTTCTCAACGGCAGACGTAAAGTAAATACCGTAATCGGTCTCGGTAAGCTTTACAGATTCACTGCGGGGCTTTACGTAGTAGGAGTGAACAAAGTAGAAGAACTCTCCTTCTCTTATGCCTTTTAGGAGCTCCGACTCCTTCTTCACGTAAACCTGATTCCAGCCCATATGGGGGATTTTAAATTCCTTTGGAAGCTCAAACCTAACAACTTCCCCCTCTATAAAGCCAAAACCCTCTGTCTCTCCAAACTCGTAACTCTTTTCAAAGAGGAGCTGAAGCCCAAGGCAGATTCCAAGGAGTGGCTTTCCTTTTTCAACCTCCTCTACTATACCCTCCCAAAGTCCTCTTTCTTTCAGGTTACGAACGGCATCCCTAAAAGCTCCAACGCCGGGAAGGACAAGCCCACTTGCACGTTTTAGCTTCTTAGGGTCGTCTGTAACAACAACCTCTGCCCCTACAAACTCTAATGCCTTGCTCACGCTACGCAGGTTTCCCATACCGTAGTCTATTACCACTATCACTTTATACCTCCGGGAAGAGACCCAAGAAGGTATTTAATGTCGTCATCTCCAAACATAACTCCCGCTCCAACGAAAAACCCTCTCCACTTACTGTAGAGGAGCTCATCTCCTCCGCCGTAGATAAACCAGTTGTCACCAAGCCTATACTTAATTCCTACCCTCAGGTGAGGCTCAATATCCTCGCCGTTTTTATCCTTCCTGCCGGTATCCCAAAGGTCAGAGAAAAAGGTAAGCCTATCGCTGTAAAGGTAGTCCAGTCCAACACCGCCGGTACTCTCTTTTAGGCCGCCCCTTAAGACAAACTTCCCTCCGGGATGTATCCACCTGTCCTCAAAGACCCTCGCATACTGTAAAGTAAATTCGGTCCTGTAATCGGTTTCCAACTCCTCTCGCTTCTCAACCGAACTGCCGTAGTTAATGTAGTAGGTTTTCCTATCAAGCTTACCTTGTGAGTCACCCACAACTTCAAGGAGGTAGTAGTGGTCAGCCGAAGGAACTATTTTTAGCGAGAAGACTCCTCTGCTGTCTCCAGTCCTTAAGTTTACGTCTCCCCTAAAACCAATGTAGGTTCTTGTCTCTTCAAACTTGTCGGCAAGTTTCCCTAAGGTCTTGGCAGTTTTTGAAAGGCTATTATAGAGCTCCTCATCGTTAAAGAGCTTACCAACAGTTCCTTCCCCTTTATTCACCTTTGCCAAGAGCTCTCTGAGCTCCGCCGATATCTCTTTCATGTTCTCAACAGCTTCATCTATATTCTGAAGGTTCTGCTCGTTCAGAAGCCTTTCAACTCCTATCACAAGGCCATCTATTCTTTCTACTATCTTGGGAACTCTCTCTGCCAGTAGTTTAAGGTTAATAACTGTCTTCCTTATATCCTCCCTGTTCTCTAAGGCGATCTCTGAAAGTTGACTTGTCAAGGTGTTGACGTTGTCCATCACTTGTGGAAGTTCCTCCTTCAGCACCGAAGAGAGGGCAAGAAGGTTTTTAACGATTTCCCCAATGGACTTCCTGTTCTCTTCAATCAAAGAATTAATGTTGTTAACAGCTCTATCAACGCTTTCAGAGAGCTGGGTAATCCTTTCCATAAGAATGGCAAGTCTGTTCTTTCCGTCCGGTGTAAGGAGAGCTCCGTTAAACTTGGCAATGAGCTCGTTTAAAGAAGTCATTACCTCATCCATTGAGACCGAAGCCTGCGTATTCTCCAGCTTTGAGCCGGGCGGGAGTTCTGGGGCTTCAGGACTTCCGGGGTCAAGCTCAATGTACTTCTCTCCCATCAGTCCCATAGTTTCTATACGGGCTTTAGCGTTGGCGTAAAGCTTGACAGGTTTAAAGAAGACGATTTCAACTATTGCCTTTCCATCCTTCATATTTACGCTTGAAACCTTTCCAACAGTTACGCCAGCAATCCTTACGGGAGCGTCCTTTTCAAGACCTGCAACGTTTTTAAACGTAAGGAAATAACGCTGGTCAGCTCTTTCTCCTCTGAACTTTAAAGGTTCAAGAGTTGTAGCTATAACGCCAATCCCTATAAAACTCAGAATGACAAACGCCCCTACTTTGGCCTCTAATGTTAGCTTCCCCATCTTTATAGCTCCATCATCGCTGTTATCGGTCCATCAGGCTCACCGTTTATAAACTGTTTGACGACAGGGTTTTCTGACTTCTTTATTTCTTCAGGCGTCCCTATCTCAACAACTTTACCGCCCCACAGAATCGCTATCCTGTCAGCTATCCTAAAAGCGCTAGTCATATCGTGGCTGACAACAACGCAGGTCTTCCCAAACTCCTTCTTCAGTTTCAGTATGAGCCTGTCAAGAACGGCCGTCATAACCGGGTCAAGGCCGGAAGTTGGCTCGTCAAAGAGGATACACCTTGGGTTCATACAGAGAGCCCTCGCAACGGCAACCCTCTTTCTCATACCGCCTGAGAGCTCTGAAGGGTACAAATCTTCCGTTCCGGAAAGGCCAAGGAGAGATAGGTAATACTTAGCCTTCTCCCTAGCTTCCTTCTCTTTAATCCCCTTCTTCTCTACAAGGTAGAAGGCAACGTTGTACCAGACGGGAAGGGAATCAAAGAGAGCTCCATTCTGGAACACGTAAGTTAAGGTTTCCCGAAATCTTATAAACTCCTCGCCACTTAAATTCAGGACATCCATTCCGTAAACGTAGATTTTCCCAGAATCTGGCTTGAGTAGTCCCGCAATCTGCTTTAGGAGAACACTCTTACCCGTTCCCGAAGGCCCTATTACGACAAAGATCTCACCGTCGTAAACAGTAAAAGAAACCCCATCGTGGACAACATTTGTCCCGAAAGATTTTTTGAGATCTTCAACAACTATTGCCTCTTTCATAGGTCAAAGAGCCTCATTACGTAGGTTATCAGGTAGTCAAATATGAGAATCGCTATTGAAGACGTAACAACCGCCCTCGTTGTGGACTCTCCAACACCCTTTGCACCACCCCTTGTAGAGTACCCGTAAAGACAGCTTATGGTCGCAATGAGGAAACCGAAAATCGCCGCCTTTATCAGGCCATGGTAAACGTCATCCATCTCCGCAAGGATTTCGGTATAGCGCATGTAAAGGGTTTTATTAACATCAAACAGGTAAATGCTGATGATGTACCCGCCGATATAACCAACGATGTCAGAGATTAGCGTGAGAACTGTAACAGCTATGACAGTCGTGTAAACTCTCGGGGTAATTAGATACTTGATTGGATTAACGGCCATCATCTCTAAGGCGTCTATCTGCTCTGTAACCTTCATCGTTCCAATCTCTGCAGCCATGGCAGAGCCGGCGCGGGCAGTTACAAGCAGGGCAGAGAGAACAGGGGCCAGCTCCCTCGCCATTGAAATTGCAACAACCCCTCCTATCATATACTCAGCGTTAAAGCGGTGAAAGGCAACGTAAGTTTCAAGGGCGATAACGCCTCCAGTAAAGAAGGAGGTTATAGCTATAACCGGCAGAGAGTCGGTTCCTATGGTAGCCAAGTAGTAAATGTAACGTTTGAACCGAAACGGCCTTCTGAAAGCAAGAAAGAGCGCCTTTAGCGAAATGATGAACCATTTCCCCCAAAACTCCAAAAATTCTATGACTTTCCTACCTACTGCCTCAAATAACCCTACTAACACCCACATACTCCGAAAGATTAGACTTTTGCAATTATACAACCTTACCACCTTGATTTTAGGAAGATTAAGCTATATTTCCTAAACTTTAGCTAACAAACTACCAAGCAAAAGGAGAGGAGAAATGGCTGAGGAGAGAAGCCTTGAGCAGAAGATAGTTGAACAGAGGAAAGAAAAGGCTCAAAAACTTAAGGAGCTCGGTTATGAACCTTACGCATACAACTACAACGTAACAGCATCAGCCGGAGAGCTCATCAAGAAATTCGGAAGGCACAAGGACAAGGAAGAGCGTCCCTCCATTTGCCTGCTCAAAAAGTCCCTTCTTTGAGGAGACTGCCCCTGTGAAGGCTCCTCTCTCATAGCCAAAGAGCTCCGCCTCAAGGAGGTTAGGCGGAAGAGCAGCACAGTTAACGGCGAGGAAGGGCTTGTCTTTTCTGTCCGAATACTTATGAATGGCCTTGGCTATCAGCTCTTTCCCAGTGCCACTTTCACCGGTTATTAAAACAGTAACGTCGCTCTTGGCTACCCTACCTACAAGTTTAAAGACCTCCTGCATTTTACGGCTCGTTCCGACTATCTCCTCGGAAGCCTCAGCCGTTTCCACCCCTTGAGAGTGGGAAGAGAGAACCTTATCCAGAATCTCCTTTATCTCTTCAAAGGAAAAAGGCTTTGTTATGTAGTCAACAGCACCCTTTTCCATTGCAGAAACGGTGTAGTCCATAGTCCCGTAGGCGGTAAGGATTACTATGGGAACCTCTTTAACCTCGTCCAGTATCTCTAAGCCACTCTTAGCCGGCATTTTTATGTCAACAAAGGCAACGTCAACTGGAGAGCTCTTTAAAATCTCCAAAGCCCTCTGGCCGTCCTCAACCTCAAGAACCTCGTGCCCCTGAGACTGGAGGTACTTCCTGAGTACTAACCTTATGCTCCTTTCATCATCGGCTATTAGTATCCTTGCCATCACTCCTCTTCATCGGCAAAAGTATTGTTACTTCCGTGCCCTTCCCTTTCTCGCTCTTTACTCTTATCTCTCCACCGTGCCTTCTCACTATCTCGTTAGTAATAAAAGCTCCAAGACCACTTCCCTTTTCCTTTGTGGTGTAGAAGGGAAGAAACAGGTTGGCAAGCTCTTCCTCGCTCATACCAACACCCGAATCTTTGACCCTTATAAATATGAATCCAGAGGGATGAATAGCGTAACCTGTCTCTATCCTTACCTCCTTTCTGGAAGACTCCGTAACTGCTTCAAGAGCATTCTTAAAGACGTTAATGAGGGCCTGAGTGATTCTATCAGGGTCAAGTAGAATCTCCGGGAGAGAGGGGTCAAAGTCGTACACAACGTTAACGCCACTCTCCCTCAACTCAGCCTCAAAGAGCTTAACGACCAACTGAATAATCTTATGGATATTCACCTCTTTTAAGTTCAGAACCGAAAAGTCAAAGCTCTTAACGACGTTATTTAACAGCCTCTCTATACGCTCCGTCTCCTCTATAAGGACAGACACAAGTTCCTCGTCATAGAGCTTAAGCTCCTTTAAACACTTCGCAGCTCCCTTTATCCCACTTAGAGGATTCCTTATCTCGTGGGAAAGCCCCTTAAGGAAGGCAACTATGTCCTTCTCAAAGGGACTCTCTGGAGCTGGCTGAACGACAACTATGACCCCTTTTACCTCTGAGGAAATAAAAAAGGGAGCAAAGTTCAAGAAGTATTGGCCGTCCTTAAAACCTAAAACTTCAACGAGGTTAGAAAAAGCCTCTGATATTTTTCTATCTATATCGGGAGCTCTCCTGAAAAAGGAAGAGAGTTTCTTTCCTTCAAGGTACTTAAACGACCTGTTTACGAGTATCTCAAACTTCTGGTTGACGTTAGTAATCCTCCCCTCCCCGTCGGTTATGGCAACCGGGAAGGGGATTGAAAAGAGGATATCCTCACCTTTCACGTAAGGGATAATCCTCCTTTACCACCACCTTTTGGAAACTCCTTTATCTTTGAAAGGTCTATAGAGCCCGGAGAGGCAAGCTCTATTCCGGCAGCTGCCGCCTTAAACTGCTGGTGGAACTCCTTAAGCCTTGACCTGTCACCAACAGGAATAATTGCAACTATCTGGCTTTTCAGTATGTAGGCCTCAACCGGCTCATTTGCAGTTGGGTCTAAGGGCATAATCGTCGCCTGAGCTCCCTTTGTCGTTGGAAGGAGAGCAAAGACACCTGCATCCTTTAGCTTCACGTACTCCGGCGTAACATCCTCAATAACGCCAATAATCCCAGAAGAGGGTATAACGCTATCTCCACCTGCCGTCTGAATAAAAACGAGTTTTCCCTTAAGGTTTTCCATCTTTCCTCCTTCAAGTGCCTTGTTGTTGGGATACTAAATATAATCCTATCGCTACAGCATTAGAGACGTTGAGGGAATTAACGTGTCCCCTCATTGGAATAGAGACAACATCATCAAGCTGTTTTAGGGCGCTCCTTGAAATTCCCTTTCCTTCAGAACCGGCTACAAGCCCGAGGGGAAAAGGGAACTGGTAGGAAGCTACGCTCTTCCCACCGGCCTCAAGTCCAATGAGCCAGCCCCCTGCCTCCTTAAACTCCCTAAGGGCGTTGACAAAACTCCCAACAACGGCAAAGGGAACATAGAAAACAGCTCCCGTTGATGCCTTAACGACGGTTTCTGTAATGCTGGCACTCCTATCCTTCGGTAGGACAATTCCAGTAACTCCAAAGGCGTCGGCAGAGCGGAAGATTGCCCCAAGGTTGTGGGGGTCCTCTATCCTGTCAAGGAAGAGGAGACAGCCATTAGTTGAAATCGTCATGTCAAGGAGCTCCCCAAAGTCTGCAGGCTCTACTGGGGAGACAACAGCAACTATTCCCTGATGCTTTTCAGTCTTTGCCAAGGCCAATAGTTTCTTCTTACCGGCCTTTACAACCTTAACGCCCCTCTTTTTAAGGAGGGGAAGAACCTTTTCCCTGTCCTTAAAACCTTCCTCAATAAAAACCTTAAGGATGGGATATCCAGCCCTTACCGCCTCAGCTACAGGGTTAACGCCGTATATAACCATTACTTGCTCACCTTTATGTCGTCCTCTGTTCCCTCTTCACCGTCAGGGCCGGGAGAGATAAGGGTAAAATGTTTGCCATCAGAAATGTAAATAAACTCGTTGCCCCAAGCGTCCTTCGGGACTTCATCCATGTAAGGCCCTTTCCAGTTCTTGGGAACGGGCTCCGTTTCAGGCTTTTCAACAAGTGCTTTTAAGCCCTGCTCAGTCGTAGGGTAAACGGAGTTGTGAAGTTTATAGAGCTTTAACGCCTGTTCAACGTTCTTCATCTGAACCTGAGTCGTCGTAACCTTTGCTTCCTCTCCACTCTTTAAGAACTTTGGAGCGACCAAAGCAGCGAGGAGACCGAGTATAACGATTACAATCATGAGCTCTATGAGAGTGAAACCAGCCCTAAGCTTTTTCATTCTATACCCCCCATCCTCAGCTTTTCCTAACAATTTCACAGAAGTTCTTTAGGAGCTTTAAGCCAGCCTTTTGACTTTTTTCTGGATGAAACTGGGTTGCAAAAATGTTGTCCTTCTCAACGGCAGACGTAAAGTAAATACCGTAATCGGTCTCGGTAAGCTTTACAGATTCACTGCGGGGCTTTACGTAGTAGGAGTGAACAAAGTAGAAGAACTCTCCTTCTCTTATGCCTTTTAGGAGCTCCGACTCCTTCTTCACGTAAACCTGATTCCAGCCCATATGGGGGATTTTAAATTCCTTTGGAAGCTCAAACCTAACAACTTCCCCCTCTATAAAGCCAAAACCCTCTGTCTCTCCAAACTCGTAACTCTTTTCAAAGAGGAGCTGAAGCCCAAGGCAGATTCCAAGGAGTGGCTTTCCTTTTTCAACCTCCTCTACTATACCCTCCCAAAGTCCTCTTTCTTTCAGGTTACGAACGGCATCCCTAAAAGCTCCAACGCCGGGAAGGACAAGCCCACTTGCACGTTTTAGCTTCTTAGGGTCGTCTGTAACAACAACCTCTGCCCCTACAAACTCTAATGCCTTGCTCACGCTACGCAGGTTTCCCATACCGTAGTCTATTACCACTATCACTTTATACCTCCGGGAAGAGACCCAAGAAGGTATTTAATGTCGTCATCTCCAAACATAACTCCCGCTCCAACGAAAAACCCTCTCCACTTACTGTAGAGGAGCTCATCTCCTCCGCCGTAGATAAACCAGTTGTCACCAAGCCTATACTTAATTCCTACCCTCAGGTGAGGCTCAATATCCTCGCCGTTTTTATCCTTCCTGCCGGTATCCCAAAGGTCAGAGAAAAAGGTAAGCCTATCGCTGTAAAGGTAGTCCAGTCCAACACCGCCGGTACTCTCTTTTAGGCCGCCCCTTAAGACAAACTTCCCTCCGGGATGTATCCACCTGTCCTCAAAGACCCTCGCATACTGTAAAGTAAATTCGGTCCTGTAATCGGTTTCCAACTCCTCTCGCTTCTCAACCGAACTGCCGTAGTTAATGTAGTAGGTTTTCCTATCAAGCTTACCTTGTGAGTCACCCACAACTTCAAGGAGGTAGTAGTGGTCAGCCGAAGGAACTATTTTTAGCGAGAAGACTCCTCTGCTGTCTCCAGTCCTTAAGTTTACGTCTCCCCTAAAACCAATGTAGGTTCTTGTCTCTTCAAACTTGTCGGCAAGTTTCCCTAAGGTCTTGGCAGTTTTTGAAAGGCTATTATAGAGCTCCTCATCGTTAAAGAGCTTACCAACAGTTCCTTCCCCTTTATTCACCTTTGCCAAGAGCTCTCTGAGCTCCGCCGATATCTCTTTCATGTTCTCAACAGCTTCATCTATATTCTGAAGGTTCTGCTCGTTCAGAAGCCTTTCAACTCCTATCACAAGGCCATCTATTCTTTCTACTATCTTGGGAACTCTCTCTGCCAGTAGTTTAAGGTTAATAACTGTCTTCCTTATATCCTCCCTGTTCTCTAAGGCGATCTCTGAAAGTTGACTTGTCAAGGTGTTGACGTTGTCCATCACTTGTGGAAGTTCCTCCTTCAGCACCGAAGAGAGGGCAAGAAGGTTTTTAACGATTTCCCCAATGGACTTCCTGTTCTCTTCAATCAAAGAATTAATGTTGTTAACAGCTCTATCAACGCTTTCAGAGAGCTGGGTAATCCTTTCCATAAGAATGGCAAGTCTGTTCTTTCCGTCCGGTGTAAGGAGAGCTCCGTTAAACTTGGCAATGAGCTCGTTTAAAGAAGTCATTACCTCATCCATTGAGACCGAAGCCTGCGTATTCTCCAGCTTTGAGCCGGGCGGGAGTTCTGGGGCTTCAGGACTTCCGGGGTCAAGCTCAATGTACTTCTCTCCCATCAGTCCCATAGTTTCTATACGGGCTTTAGCGTTGGCGTAAAGCTTGACAGGTTTAAAGAAGACGATTTCAACTATTGCCTTTCCATCCTTCATATTTACGCTTGAAACCTTTCCAACAGTTACGCCAGCAATCCTTACGGGAGCGTCCTTTTCAAGACCTGCAACGTTTTTAAACGTAAGGAAATAACGCTGGTCAGCTCTTTCTCCTCTGAACTTTAAAGGTTCAAGAGTTGTAGCTATAACGCCAATCCCTATAAAACTCAGAATGACAAACGCCCCTACTTTGGCCTCTAATGTTAGCTTCCCCATCTTTATAGCTCCATCATCGCTGTTATCGGTCCATCAGGCTCACCGTTTATAAACTGTTTGACGACAGGGTTTTCTGACTTCTTTATTTCTTCAGGCGTCCCTATCTCAACAACTTTACCGCCCCACAGAATCGCTATCCTGTCAGCTATCCTAAAAGCGCTAGTCATATCGTGGCTGACAACAACGCAGGTCTTCCCAAACTCCTTCTTCAGTTTCAGTATGAGCCTGTCAAGAACGGCCGTCATAACCGGGTCAAGGCCGGAAGTTGGCTCGTCAAAGAGGATACACCTTGGGTTCATACAGAGAGCCCTCGCAACGGCAACCCTCTTTCTCATACCGCCTGAGAGCTCTGAAGGGTACAAATCTTCCGTTCCGGAAAGGCCAAGGAGAGATAGGTAATACTTAGCCTTCTCCCTAGCTTCCTTCTCTTTAATCCCCTTCTTCTCTACAAGGTAGAAGGCAACGTTGTACCAGACGGGAAGGGAATCAAAGAGAGCTCCATTCTGGAACACGTAAGTTAAGGTTTCCCGAAATCTTATAAACTCCTCGCCACTTAAATTCAGGACATCCATTCCGTAAACGTAGATTTTCCCAGAATCTGGCTTGAGTAGTCCCGCAATCTGCTTTAGGAGAACACTCTTACCCGTTCCCGAAGGCCCTATTACGACAAAGATCTCACCGTCGTAAACAGTAAAAGAAACCCCATCGTGGACAACATTTGTCCCGAAAGATTTTTTGAGATCTTCAACAACTATTGCCTCTTTCATAGGTCAAAGAGCCTCATTACGTAGGTTATCAGGTAGTCAAATATGAGAATCGCTATTGAAGACGTAACAACCGCCCTCGTTGTGGACTCTCCAACACCCTTTGCACCACCCCTTGTAGAGTACCCGTAAAGACAGCTTATGGTCGCAATGAGGAAACCGAAAATCGCCGCCTTTATCAGGCCATGGTAAACGTCATCCATCTCCGCAAGGATTTCGGTATAGCGCATGTAAAGGGTTTTATTAACATCAAACAGGTAAATGCTGATGATGTACCCGCCGATATAACCAACGATGTCAGAGATTAGCGTGAGAACTGTAACAGCTATGACAGTCGTGTAAACTCTCGGGGTAATTAGATACTTGATTGGATTAACGGCCATCATCTCTAAGGCGTCTATCTGCTCTGTAACCTTCATCGTTCCAATCTCTGCAGCCATGGCAGAGCCGGCGCGGGCAGTTACAAGCAGGGCAGAGAGAACAGGGGCCAGCTCCCTCGCCATTGAAATTGCAACAACCCCTCCTATCATATACTCAGCGTTAAAGCGGTGAAAGGCAACGTAAGTTTCAAGGGCGATAACGCCTCCAGTAAAGAAGGAGGTTATAGCTATAACCGGCAGAGAGTCGGTTCCTATGGTAGCCAAGTAGTAAATGTAACGTTTGAACCGAAACGGCCTTCTGAAAGCAAGAAAGAGCGCCTTTAGCGAAATGATGAACCATTTCCCCCAAAACTCCAAAAATTCTATGACTTTCCTACCTACTGCCTCAAATAACCCTACTAACACCCACATACTCCGAAAGATTAGACTTTTGCAATTATACAACCTTACCACCTTGATTTTAGGAAGATTAAGCTATATTTCCTAAACTTTAGCTAACAAACTACCAAGCAAAAGGAGAGGAGAAATGGCTGAGGAGAGAAGCCTTGAGCAGAAGATAGTTGAACAGAGGAAAGAAAAGGCTCAAAAACTTAAGGAGCTCGGTTATGAACCTTACGCATACAACTACAACGTAACAGCATCAGCCGGAGAGCTCATCAAGAAATTCGGAAGGCACAAGGACAAGGAAGAAAGGGAAAACGAACAGCTGCCGGAAGAAGAGGTATCCCTTGCCGGCAGAATTATGTCAATGAGGGTAATGGGTAAGGCTGCCTTTTTCCACATTCAGGACGGCACAGATAGGATTCAGTGTTACATCAGGAGAGATACAGTTGGAGCAGATTTCTACAATCAAGTCTTTAAAAAGCTCATAGATATCGGAGATATCGTTGGCGTCAAAGGAAAGCTTTTTAGGACGGGAACCGGAGAGCTGACCATTGAAGTAACAGAGTTAACGCCGCTCACAAAGTCCTTAAGGCCTCTACCGGAAAAGTGGCACGGGCTGAAAGACGTTGAGAAACGTTATAGACAGCGTTACTTGGACCTCATAGTAAACCCGGAAGTAAGGGAGATATTCAGAACCCGCGCCAAGATAATCAAGAAAATACGTGAGTTCCTTGATAAGAGGGGTTTCATTGAAGTGGAAACTCCAATACTTCAGCCTATAGCCTCCGGAGCTGCCGCAAAGCCATTTATCACTCACTACAACGCCCTTGACACAGACGTTTACCTGCGTATAGCACCAGAGCTCTACCTCAAAAGGCTCATAGTCGGCGGATTTGAAAGGGTCTACGAGCTCGGGAAGAACTTCAGAAACGAAGGAATCAGCACACGCCACAACCCTGAGTTCACAATGGTTGAGTGGTACATGGCCTACGTCGACTACTACGACCTGATGGAGATGACAGAAGAGCTCTTTGAGGAGCTCCTTGACGAAATATTTGGCAAGGGCGTAAGGGAGATTGAGTATCAAGGAGTAAAACTCTCCTTTAAGAGGCCATTCAGGAGAATCTCTTTCCTTGGAGAGCTCTCAAAGAAGACAGGGCTAACAGAGGATGAGCTCCTTCACGACGAGGAAAAGGTTTTAGCCAAGGCAAAGGAGGTAGGCATAGAGAAGGCAGAGGAGCTCTCCCACTTTAAGAGGGTTCAGGAACTGTTTGAAACCTTAGTTGAGCCAGAGCTCATTCAACCAACCTTTGTAATTGACTTCCCCAAGGCTATATCCCCACTTGCAAAAGAAAAGAGGGATAACCCTGAACTTGTTGAAAGGTTTGAGCTCATAATCTTTGGAAGGGAAATAGCAAACGCCTACACCGAGCTCAACAACCCAGAAGAGCAGGAAAAGAGGTTCAGACAGCAACTTGAAGAAAGGGCAAAAGGTGACGAAGAGGCCATGGAGTACGACGAGGACTTTGTTACTGCCCTTGAGTACGGAATGCCACCGACGGCCGGTGAGGGTATCGGAATAGACAGACTCGTGATGCTCTTCACAAACAAGGACTCAATCAGGGAAGTTCTCCTCTTCCCTCAGTTAAGACCAGAGAAGAAGTCTGAAGAAGGTAAAGAGGAAGAAACTTGTGAATCTAAATAAAAAGTAAAAGGGGGAGGCAACTCCCCCTTTAATTGTTATTCTTCAACTTCTACAGTAACTTCCTCGCTGTGCCAAAGGCCGTGAAGGTTACAGTAAGCGTGGGCTGAGAGCTTTGTAGTCTCCTCAAGCTTCACCTTAAAGACAACCTCAGAAGCAGCCCTTTCAGGCTCAAGGTCTGCCTTTCCTACAAGAAAGTCTCCTGCCCAAAGGGAAATGCTCTGAATCCAGTGCTCCTTAGTATTTGGGTGGGGAATGTCTTTTCCAACTACAACCTTAACGTCAAACCACTCCCCCTTCTTTACCTTTGCAGGAGCTTCAACTACTGGAGTATGTTTCCTCTTTCCTTCTGGTTCTGGACCAAATACCTTCATCTCCTCCTCCTTTATACTAAGTGGTATTTACCTAAGCATTCCTTTAACAATTACGTCCACAGCTTCGTCTTCGTCAAGTCCCCTCGCCATAAGGGTCTCAAGCTGTTTCTTATCTATACTACCAACGGCAGCCTCGTGGGTTACCTTTGCAGTCTCGTTGTCAACAACAACTATAGGAATTGCCTTCACAGTAACATCGTCTCCCCTTACTATTTCAGAACAGTCTATGTGTCCCCTTGAGTAGTCGCCAAGTCCGTAGGTCTCTCCGTAGAACTCAGCCTTGGTGTTTCCAAGGGCCATTAACCTACTCTTAGCTATAGCCCTTGAGTACTTACCCTTCAGGTACATGATATCCTTGACGTATATCTCATCACCGTCCCTTCCGGCTATCTTCGTTTCAACGTCTGCAGTAGCGTGGTCAAGGATATCAACGACGTACTCTACCCTTACCTTTCCTGCGTTGTTTGAGTCTATCTTGAAAAGACTCTTGTAAGAAGCTCTCTCTTCTACTACTCCCTCTGAGCGAGCGTCTATTACTATGTCGGTGTCTTTCTCGTGGTAGTGAATCTCTGATACCTCAAGGGAAGCACCCTTCCTTACCCTGAACTTCGTCCTGCTTATGTGCTTAAGGTTCTTACCCTTGAAGGCACAGTGGGAAATCATCTTCACCTTAGCGCCTTCTCCGATATCCACCGTGATATCAATAAGCTGGTCTCCAGTACCAAGCTTTGATAGGCACATGTGAACAGGCTTCTCAATCACGACTCCGGGCAGGACACTTATCTTGACCTCTATCCTGTCCTCGTGAGCCCTCTTCTCAATGGAAATTCCGGGATAGGGAACTTCCCTGATAACCTTGTGCCCCTCAATGACTATTGAAGGATTCTTCAGTATGTCCTTCGGCAGTCCCAAAGAGAGGATGTTATTCAAAAGCTTATCTACCCTTTCCATCTTTCTCCCCCTTCTGTTCAAAGTCTAAGACGTCACAAACTTTGCACTCTTCAAACTTCCTCTTGATGCTCTGAGGGTCTGACGTTTCAAGAACTTTTCCACCACAGAGGAGAGAAGCCCTATCGGCAACGTCAAGGAGCTTCTCGTTATGGGTAATCATCAGAACCGTTATTCCCTCTTCCTTCATAGTCTCCAGTATCTTCTGGATGTCCTCTATTGAGGTAAAGTCAATTCCCGAGTCTATCTCATCAAGAACTACGAACTTTGGCTTAAAGGCCAAGATACTTGCAAGCTCTACCCTCTTCCTCTCTCCACCGGAGAGGGAGTCGTCAACGAACCTTTTAAGGTAAACTTCAGGAACTAACCCTACCTCTTCAAGGCACTTCCTAATATCAACGTCAGGGTTGTTACGGGCAGAGAGCTTGAGGTACTCCTCAACAGTTACCCCTTCAAACCTTGCAGGCTCTTGCCAAGCGAGGGTTATTCCAAGCTTTGCCCTTTCGTAAACCTCAAGACCGTTGATAACCTTACCGTCAAAGATAATTTCTCCTTCTGTAGGGGATTTCAGGTCATCAATACCCATAATGAGCTTTGCAAGAGTTGACTTACCTGCACCGTTTGGACCTAAAATGGCGTGAATCTCCCCTCTATTGACCTCTAAGTTAACTCCCTTCAGAATCGCCTTTCCGTCAATGGTTAGCTTCACGTTATCTACCTTTAAGATTGGCTCCATCGCCACCTCCTTGGAGAGCTTAGTATCAATCTTAATACCAAAGTGAAGTTTTGTCAATACCTTAACCATTCTTAATAATAACCATTATCACTTAGTCAGAACCAAGTCAATAGGATAAAATAGTTAGAACCTAATTTACTTAAGGCGGAGACAGTATGAAGCTCATAATCGTCGGGGCAGGTGAGGTAGGGAGGGAACTTATAAAGAGGCTTCAGAAAGACTGGTCCATTACTGTAATAGACGAAGACGAGGAGAAACTCCAGAAGATTATAGAGCTCCTTGACTCAAGCTCTATGAACAGAACCATACTTCTTCAGGGAGACGGAACGAGCAGGCTTATGCTCAAAAAAGCTGGAATAGAGGAAGCAAAAGCTTTCGTCGCCTGCACGGGAGACGATGAGGTCAACCTTGAGGCCTGTAGGCTCGCTAAGGAATTCGGCGTCCCGATGATATTCTCAGTCTCTAACAGTACAGAAAAGGACGAGCTATACGAGAATGAAGGAATCAACTACGTTGACAAGGCAGTAGCTACGGCCTCCCAACTTGAAAGGCAGATAGAGTCCGGAATCATCATGCCAACCAACATAGGTTTAGGTAAAGGAGAAATAATAGAAGTAACAGTTATGCCTACCTCTATAATTGCAGGCTATCCTGTGGGCAAGTTCTCCTCAAAGCGATGGAAGATTGTTGCTATTTTCAGGGGAGATAAGCTAATAATCCCCAAGTCAAGAACAATTGTTAAACCCGGTGATAGAGTTTTAATAGTTGGTGAACCAAGGATTTTAAAGTACATCGCAGAACTCATAAAGTCAGGAGAACCTCAGTTTCCACTTCAATTTGGAATAGAAGAGGTAATTTTTCTACCTGAAAGAAAAGAGGAGGTAATTAAAGACGCTCGGTTCTTCTTGGAAAACACTAGACTCCAAAAAGTATCCATCTATACCTGCTTTAAACCTACTCCTGACTTAAAAGGACTGTTTGAAAAGAAAGGGAACAGACCAGTAAACATTAAAGAAGTTCCTACGTGCGAAAAGGAGTTCTTTGAGACTATTAAAGAGGAAAACTTCGGCCTTATAGTCGTATCGGATAAGTACAGTGAGTTTCCTCTCTACTTAGGAATAAAAACTTTTCCAGTCATCCTTGCAGAAGGAACCTACTCGCCGGTCCTGATTGCAAGGGGAACAACGCCTGTAAAGAAAATTTTAGTTCCGGTCTCAGGCTCTTTCAGCAGTTTTAGAGCTCTTGAAGCGGCAATAGAGCTCTCCCTAATGTGGAAGGCTGAGCTAACGGCTCTCTACGTTTCAAGCGGAGAAAACGATAAAAGGGTAACTTCCCTCAGGGAGAGAATTATTCGTTTTTCAAACATGTACAAGATACCCATCAATTTCACTGTCAGAGAGGGCAATCCGGTAACCGAGTTCTCTAAGGAGTCAAAAAAGGCAGACCTTGCAGTCATAGGAGCGAGAAAAGGAAGGAAAACAAACTGGTTTAATCCTTACCCTCCTTACCACATGATACACCGAGCAAACTGCTCATCAATACTTATATGCGTGGGTGAATAGGATGGAGAACTCCCTCCTTTCCATAATCCTGATTTCGGTAGGAATACTCTTTGTTCCCTTCTTAAGTAAACTGCTGAGGATTCCCGTCGCAGTCGGAGAGATACTCTACGGGATAGTCCTTGGAAAGTCGTTCTTAAACCTCATTCAGCCCTCTCAATGGTTAGACTTCCTCTCCTCCTTCGGTTTCCTCCTCCTCATGTTCGTTGCCGGACTTGAAGTAAAGTTAAAAGAGATATCTACCCTAAGCCTTAAGACAAAGCTCGTTTACATAGCAGTCCCTCTTTTAGCCTTCCTACTCGCCTTCTTCATCGGCAATAAGTTCTCGCTACCCTCCTTGGTTTCCATCGCAATTGGCGTCGTATCGGTCGGCATCGTTGTATCCGTCCTGAGGGAGAAAAGCCTACTTGACACCCACTTCGGGAAAACGGTCTTTTTGGTGGGAATTGTAGGAGAGGTCATCAGTATCCTCACCCTAACCCTTTTCACCCTCTACAGCGAGTTTAAGTTTGAGTTTGAGTTCTGGCTTGGAATCCTGAAGCTAATCCTCTACCTAATCGTCGCAAGACTCGTTCTCCTCTTCTTGAGGAGCTTTGTCTGGTGGTATCCAAACAGGTTTAAGTTCTTCTTTGAGAAAAACCCATCAGAAATCGGCGTCCGCATAAGCCTTGCAGTAATGTTCATGCTGTCTGTCGCTGCATCTGCAATCCACATTGAGCCAATCATAGGAGCTTTTATCGCCGGCATGATATTTGCCACCGTTTTTGAGGACACAGAGAGCATAGAGGAGAAACTGTCGGGAGTTAGCTTCGGCTTTTTAATTCCCATATTCTTCATCTACGTAGGAATAAACTTTAAAGTCCCTGAGATTAACCCAGAAACTCTAACGCTACTTGGAATAATAACGGGAGCAAGCCTTTTAGTGAAGGTCATTCCCTCTCTACTCCTCGTTTTTGAGGGAGTTCCACTCAGAAAGGCCGTAGCAGGAGGGTTCCTACTCTCTGCTCCTTTAACTCTCGTAATTGTTACTGCAGAGCTTGGGAAAGAACTTGGAATAATTGACGAAGGTCTTGAAGGGATACTTATATTAACAGCAATACTAACCGGCATTTTAGCCCCTATACTGTTTAACTTTGCCCTGAAAGAGGAGAGAGTTGAGGATAACGATTCTTGACGGTTATGTTGACGAGCCAACCTGTTTAGGCGTTCCACCCTACATCTCTACCTACGTGCGCTACGTGGCCGGAGCTCTCGTTACTGCCGGAATACCCGAAGAGAGCATCTCATACGTAGCCATAGACGAGCTGAGAAAAAGGGAAGAAAAGTGGGAGCTCTTAAAGGACTCAGACGTTATCTTCCTCATCTCTGGAATGACCGTTCCCGGAAGGTACTTAGGAGGAAAGCCAATAACGGAAAAAGAGATTGAAGAGGTAGGGGAGCTCCCAGCCTACAAGGTGGTTGGAGGCCCTGTAACCTTTGGATTTGCACTACAGGGAGGAGTTAGAGCTAAACCTTTACTCTTTGAAGGCTTTGACTTGGTGTGTAAAGGGGACGTTGAGCTTGCAGCCTACTACATCGGAAAGTACTTGGTAGAAGGGAGGGAGCTCCCAAGCGGTGTCTTTACCCAGAGAAGGACCGCCCTCCACGTTGACAGGTTTGCTCCCCTTGGAGCTTTCATAGTTAAACAGCACTTTTACTACCCTTACGTAATCTGCGAGATAGAGACCTTTAGAGGGTGCGAGAGGAAACACCACTGTTCCTACTGCACAGAGGGCTTTTACGGCTCTCCACAGGAAAGAGACCCTGAGAAGATAGTTGAAGAGGTGAGAGCTCTCCATCAGCACGGCGTAAGGTACTTTAGAATCGGAAGACAGCCAAACATCCTTGGCTACAGGGCAAAACCGACAGAAGGAGAGTTCCCAGTCCCAAACAATAGCGCAATATGCAACCTATTTAGAGCTATAAGGGAAGTAGGAGAAATAAAGACCCTTCACATAGACAACGTTAACGCAGGAACGATAAACGCCTATCCTGAAGAGTCAAAGAAAGCCCTCTCCTGCATTGCAAGCTACGACACAGAAGGGGACGTTGCACCTTTTGGACTTGAAACGGCAGACGAGGAGGTGATAAAGAAAAATTTCCTGAAAGTGAACCCCGAAGGGGTGAAGAAGGCCATAAGGATAGTAAATGAAGTCGGAGCATTTAAAGAAAAGGAAGACAGCCTCTACAAGCTCCTTCCGGGAATAAACTTCTTAGTAGGACTTCCGGGAGAAACAAAGAAAACCTTTGAGAAAAACAGGGAATTTCTCCTATCAATCCTTGATGAAGGACTCCTCCTTCGCAGGATAAACATAAGGCAAGTGATGGTCTTTGAAGGAACGCCAATTTCTGAAATGGTCAAAAGACCAAAAACGAAGTTTAGAAGGGAGTTTGAAAAGTTTAAGGAGTGGGTAAGGGAAGAAGTTGACCTTCCGATGATGAAGAAGGTCTTTCCGGTCGGAACCGTAATAAGGGACGTCCTCTTAGAAGCCCACGACGGGGAGCACACACTCGGAAGGCAGATAGGAAGTTACCCTATTTTAGTGAGAATCCCCGAAAAGTTAGAACTCTTTAAAACCGTAAACGTAGTGGTAGTAGGCCACAGAGAAAGGTCTGTCATAGGAATCCCGATTCCGATAGACATAAACAAAGTCTCCTACAAACTCCTAACTTACCTTCCCGGCGTTTCAAGAAACTTGGCGTCGGAGATTATCCTTAAAAGACCTTTTAAAGATGTTGTGGAGCTCCTATCCCTCTTCCCCTTCCTTGAAAAACTCTCCCGTTTCATAACCATAAGTTAGTTTTAAAACCTCCCCAAAAGCCGACTTTCCGCCTTATCCCTCTATAGGGCATTTCAACTCTGTATAGCACTTTTCCCTCCCACAGGAAAAGTAAACCGCCTTATCCCTCTATAGGGCATTTCAACCAGACGGAGTTGAAACACTTACCCCTGAGCAGGTCAACGCCTTATCCCTCTATAGGGCATTTCAACCAAGAAGTCCTTATTCGGCTTTTGTCAAAGAACGGCAATGTCTTTCTGTTTTTGTTATACCACAGAAAAGGGAGTTTTTTGCAGTGAATCGGAAGTAGGGAGTCTAAAAAACATAAAAATTTGACGGATAACCCTTGTAACGCAAACCCTTCCGCTTTAAAAGCTCAAAAAGGTGGTTCACTGCAGAGGAAAGTTTCAGGAGCTCCAAACTCTCTGTAACGGTCTCGGATGTTCCCTACCCTCCGCAGAAAGCCTTTCCCTGAATTTAACCAAAAGGCTTTTCCTCAACTTTAAAGCCGTTCCGCTGACTATAGAAACTCCCTTCTCAACGGTCTTAAGCATCTCAATGTCTTCCTCAGATATGGCCTCTCCGACGCTTTTAACGAAGCTCAAATCCTCCGGGTTTATTACTCTGTGAAGGACAAGCGTGTTACACTGAGAAACCGGCAAAGGGTCAACAGAGGAAGGCTTTTGAGAAATTATCAGAAGACCGAGCCCCATCTTTCTCCCCTCTGTGGCTATCCTTCTCACTATATTCCTTGCAAACCTACTTGCAGGATGGCTTAGCTCTTCAGCCCCGGAGCTCGGAATTAAGACACGAGCCTCCTCAATTACAAACAGGATAGGGCTATCTCCTTTGTGGAAAGAGAGCTTCTTTGACTTATGTAGGTGAAAGCCGGCGTAAGCTACAGAGTAGAGGAGAGCTCTCTGCATAGTTTCCGGGCTAACTTCCGTTAGGTCAAATATCAGGTTTGAGACAAGGGAAAGACTTCCGGTTTTACTTGAAAACTCTTCAATGAATTCAACAGAATCAACAGGGATTAATCCTGCTCTTCTTAGCGAAGCCAGAAGCTTTTCAACCTTAAGGAGCTGTCTCCTAATAGGCCACTTTGACCTATTAGTGTTGTCAAGCCTGTTCTCCTCAAGTCTAAGAAACTTTAAAAGTTCCTTGTCCCTTTTCTTTTCCTTGTCCGTTAGACTTAACATCTCAACTTGTTCAAGCCACTTTAAGTAGTAAAGCCCTTGAGCTTCCGATATTTCCTCTCCGGAGTAGGCCTCAATGAGCTCCATAACAAACGTTTTATCAAAGAACTCATTAAGCTTTAAGGACGGAAAACCCTTCACAACAAGCTTTAAGAGCCTACCAAGAAGAGATTGGGGTATTCTTTTGCAGATTTCCTCAAAGTTATACTTTTCAGCAAACTCCCTAAGGCTCTCAGCAAACTTGGTCGGTGATGAAGAAGGAACTACCTCCCTCTCTAAGAGGGAACGGAACATGGCCAGTCTAAGGTAGACAGAACTATTTTCAAGTTCCCTACTCTTTTCTTCTTTAACTTTTTCTTTCAAAACCGATGGAACTTTCTCCTCTAATCCTTCCCACGCTTTAGACAGAAAATTCCTGTACTGTTCAACCAAAGATCTCAAAGCCGGAGCATCAGGAATCACTCTTTCAACCGCGTCAAAAAGGTCTTTTCGTAAAATCCCGAAGTTCTCGTAGTCTCCATGGGGATCAAAAACAATACTCTTAGCCCCTCTAAAGGTCAATTCTTCCAACAAGGTGGTTGAAGTGTTTGTCTTTCCCATACCGGTCATTCCAAAAACACCGCAGTGCATCGTTAAGAGATGGTCTCCATTGAGGGAAAAACGGGCACTTTCTTCTTGCTTGATAAATCCCGGAAAGAGCCACTCCGGCTTTCCTTCAAAGAAGATTTCTTCAAGTAGCTCCTTATCTATTAGGAAAACCTTTGAACCGGTCTCTACAGGCTTCTCAAGAGACTTTATGCGTTTCTCATTTTCATCAAACTCCCCTATTACCTCACACTTTGCCTGAAAACTCACGAACCTATCTGACTTTAAAAACTCTCCAACTTCCCTTCCTATTACATCATCAACGAAGAACTTCAAGTTCTCCACTGAGAGCATCGGGTTATCGGTAACTATATCAACTACTTTCCCAATAACTTTATGCTTAAAGTTATCACCCTCTACAACCACAAAAGCGTTCTTTAAGTTCATGCCTTTCACGTAAGAAGGAGAGAAAACAAAAGAAAAACTATCGGTCGTTGCCTCTCCGTAAACGATTCCTATATGCCCCATTTCATCCCCCCTATCTTGTGTAGAAATCCCTCTTAAACTCGTACATGAGCATTTTCATTATTTCTTGACTACCCGGCTCAAGCGATTCTGCTACTTCCATGAGTTCCTTAAGCAGTTTGTCTTTCAAGAGTCCCCGAGAAAGACGCTGAATCATCCGAGTAGAGACCCTAACCAAAAAGTCAGCATACTTGAGGATTACCGGAATTCCGTAGTTACGGTAGACAGAACTCAAAAGGTAAACAACAGAAGCTATCTCTTTCGCCCTTTCAAGGTTTGCTGCCGAGAACTCCACTCTAAGGGGAAACTTCAGTTCCGAAGTTCGTAAATAGAGCATGTAAAACTTATAAGTATCTTGCGGAAGGATAGTATCAAGCAACACTCTCTCTAACCAAAAAGTCTGTTCTTCTGTTGTTGCACTGCCGTAAGGTGCTGTCGCTACCCTAAACTCCTTTTCAATTTCAAAAACTTCCTCCCGGTTAGCCCTCTTACTTCTGTGCCTCCTTATCTCAACAGGCAGAGTGAAGTTTGCTCTGTCAGCCTTAAAGTCAAGACAAAAAGCGATAAGATGGTCATCGGTTAAACTCATCTCCTCAAGTAGAACCCTTGAAATCTCTCCCCTTTTTAAGCGTTCAGAGAACCTGAGCATCTTGTCTTCATCAACCGGGAAAAGTCCAGTCCCGTACAGCTTATACCGAAATCTAAGGTTACGCTCGGCCAGCTTTGTAAAAGCCTTTGAGTAATAAAACCTTAGAAATTCCTTAGAGCGGTGGGAAGCCTTTACAATACCGTGAACGAGTATTCCCTCTTCTCTTGCAAGGTCTGAAAGGAGGCGAAGGAGGAAAAAGTAAATCACAATGCCCGGGATAACCTTCCTCTTTTTTACCTCTTCCCAACCACCGTAGTAGGAAAAAGTTAGACGGAGCTTTTCTTCTTCATGCCCTCTACCACTTAAGAGCTCCAGAACCTCCTCATAGGCGGGTGAGGAGAGGATATAATCAAGAAGCTTGCCCCCTGCAAGAACCTCAACCGTTATATTTTTACCTAAGAATTCACTGTAAAAACCTTTACTTATCCATCCCTCATTGCCAAGTTCCTCTTTAAGCTTTGGGTCAAGCTTAAAGAGCTCTAAAAGTTCTTCCCTATTGAAAGTAATAAAGAGAAAGTGGTGAATATCCCTTATCAGAGGACCGTCTATAAAAACGCCGTAGACATCTTCACCTTTTGCTATAAGGACAATAAGAGAGTACAAAGTAACAAGCAGATTTTGAATGTAGGTTTGAAGGTCAAGTTTGTCCTTTAAAGGGTAGGTTTCCTCCGCAACCTTAAAGGAAGATAGAACGGCCAAGATTTTCTCTCTGTCTTCATCTTCCTTATTAGTAACTTTCAGGCCATAGGCTAAGCTTCCTCTAAAAAAGTAACTCTGATTTAATATTAGATCTCCAGACTGCTGAGACTCATCCACAGCAAGAAGCCATTTACCCTTGACCTTTTCCTCAAAGAGTCTTAAGAGCTCTTCCTTGTCAACACTTTCAAGAGAAAGGGTATAAGAATTCTCCCCTACTTTCACTTCAACGCTTTCTTCAAAAACCTTCTTTAAAAGGGGAACAAGAGAAATATAACCTTCTATTTTCTTGTCAAGGTGAACATCTTCCTCGTAGGCCGATATTACAGAGCTTAAGAGTTCTTCAAGAGCCCTCTCTCTGGCCTCATCCCCTCCCAACAGTTGGAGCAAGTTTATTCTCAAATCCTTACCCCGCCCTCAAGAATTATTCTCAGCTTAAAATTAAAATCTCCACAAAGAAAATTGCAAGCGGGAAAAAGAGGAAGAACCAGCCAAGGAGCTCCAAAACAGCAGAAGGACTCTTCTTGTTTACTATCGGCCCGGGTCTTCCGAAAGTCGTTCCTGTTATGTTACCCAAAACGTCGGGAATTAGGATAAGAGGCAAAGGAATGGCAAGGTAGTACGCCAAAAGCCAGTAAACAGCCTCAAAATCCTCCGTCCCTACGTAAACCAAAAGGCAACTCAGCAAACTTAACAAAACAGCAAAAACTCTCCTGAGCTTAATCAGCATACTTCCTGAGTTTTGGGGATAAGACGAAAATCAAAATCAGAAAAGTACCTAAGGAACCAAACACTGGTACTTCAAACCACTCCAAGAACGACTCATAAACCTCCTTAGGGTTGTTGTTTGCCCCAAAAAAGGCGAAGAAAGCACAAGACAAACCAAGAAACGTTATATAAGCAAAAACGAAAGCCTCTTTGATGGGTTGGGAAATCTTTTCTGAGAAGAGCTCCCGAAGAAGCCATACAAAAAGAGGAGAAAGTGCATAGAACTCACTCAGCGATAACAACACCTTTTTCTCCTTAGGAATACCCATAAACCAAGGAACAAGCGTAACAAGGAAGAGAAAAACAAAAAAGAACATATGGAACAATTTTCTTTTCATGCCTTGAGTTCTTCCCTACGAGTAGAGAAAACGAACAAGAAAAGGAACAGCTCAATTAAAATATACTCCAACACTTCCAGAATTACCAAGTAAAAGGTATCCTCCCAGACCAAAGCTACCAAACTTGTAATGATACTAATAACGAAAAAGATAGTAAAAGCCAAGAAAAGAAATCTTTCGTCTCCAGCCTCTTTTCCGAGGTACCTACCACGACTCAGAATTACTCCAAAAATTATGTAAACTAAAAGCATCAGCCAGTCCTTTTCAGCCCTTATAATAAAAGAGCTTAAATACAAAGAAACAGCAGCCGCAAACAAACTAAACTTGAAATCTTTAGACTTTATTAAATGAATAAGAACGGCAATACTGATCAAAAAACTAAACAGAAATAGAGACACAAGGAAAGTTAGAAAACCAAAACATGAAACATGCTTTGTTAGTTCAAAAATTTCAATTCTAACTCCGCCTAAAGAAGAAAAGCACTCCCTAAAAAAGAAAAGGGATGCTAGAAAACTCATTACATACAGAACTAAACCTTTAAAACTCCGTAAGACAAAAAATTTAGCTATACTCAAAAGTAGCAAAATAGTTCCTATAAAAAAAATTAGAAAAACCTCCTCTCCATTTAGACGTAACACATCCAAAAAGAAAAAAATTCCCCTGTAAGTCTGAAAAAGGAAGAACACCGCTAAAGAAAATACCAAAAAACCTTTTCTTTTCAAAATCTTCCTCCCTTCCAAGAAGCCTGATACACCCACTTAAGTAGTTCCATACAACCTTCGTCACATTCCTTAGGATAACAATGCTTAAGAACTTCATAGGAAACAGAGGCAACATTTCTATTTAAACATCTTTCCGGATCACTGTATTTCTCTTTACACTCTACCATTTCAGGACTGTTTAACTTGGAAAGGCATAAATAACACTTATAAGTAAACTTAGCGAACTTATAACCTTTATAAACTACAGCTCCTACTACCACTAGAGTCACTGGCAATGGAAGCTTTCCTTGCCAATCTCCATAGTTAACGAAATTACAACCTGTATAGTTGTAAAGGTTAATCCCACCTTCAAATAGAATAGGATCCCTCTGAATAAACCTTCTCAGTTTTGGAGAATAGTACCTTGCTCTCAAATAGTAAAGTTCCGTTTCTCTGTCATAGTAAGCACCGGTGTAAAGGAAAGGTTGCTCTATCTGTTCCTCTATATACCTGAAGTTACCATCCGACCAATAATCATATACATTCACAACTCTTCCTTTTCTGTCAACCACAGCAACAACAGAACCTTGATGGTTGTGTATATAGTAATAAACCTCATACTTTTTACCCTTCTTAACAACCATAGCTACCGGTCTATCAAGGCTACCCGGAATATAAATGTAGTACCTTTCCTCTTTTATGTTTCCGTCATAAATAATCCTTTCGTAAAGAAGGTTACCGTCAACTCCATACAAGTATTCATAAACTTTATCTCCAACCTCTTTCTTCCAACGGTATCCCAAAGCTGTATAGTAAAACTTTACCTCTTTCTCTCCTATCTTGACACTTTCCAACTTGTTGTCGTATCCGTACCTATATTCCCTCCTACCACAATTTCCATCCCAAGCTATCAAGTTACCCAACTGGTCATATTCAAAGTTTTCCGTACCCATTGTGGTTTCAAAGCTTATAAGCTGAGATGCTTTATCATACTGAGCGTTCTTGAAGGCAAACGGTTCTATAAAACCAATCTCCTCAAAAGGTCCTACGTATTTCTGCCCCCAAACCCTACCTAAGGCATCACGTTTATATTCAAAATAGGACTCTCCAAACTTACTTCCTCTTATCTCTACATCAGTCAGCAAACCTCTCTCATCGTAAGTATATTTAAGTTTTACTTTTCCTACTTTCGCTTCTTTTAAAAGACCCCTTTTACTATATTTATACTTAATTTTCCCTTTCTTGAACTTTATCTTCCTTACATTCCCATCCTTGTCATACTTATACTTAACCTTAAACTTGCCGGGGTACTCTATCTCCTTTAGCCAACCTTCGCGAGTGTATTTATAAGAAACCTCCAAGTTAAGAGTTTCATCCCTAAGCTTAACCGGTCTATTCAAAATATCATAAACTATACTAATCGTTGTATTTTTATTCGTTGCTTCAAGGACATTACCGTTCCCATCATAGCTAAATTCTTCATAATTTCCATCAGGATAACTCACCCTTACCAATCTTCCAGTACTGTCATAGGTATAGGTAATTTTTTCTCCCCTTGGTAACGTTACAGACAAAAGTCTATAATTGTTATCAAATTCCTTCCGTATAACATTACCCAAAGGATCTTTAATTCCTGCAGGATATCCAGCGATATCTCTTAGAATCTCCCACCTACTACCGTTATAATCAATTAATGCCACTATCCTTCCTGCTTCGTTTCTTTCGTAAGAATAGCAGTTCTCCCCTTTACATACCTTTGTTAAAAGATCAAGAGGATCATAAAAGTACGTTGTTTCTCCCCCAAGAGGATCCACGTACCTTACTAAGTTTCGGTGATTGTACTCCAAGGAATAAATGTTCCCCTGTGGATCTTTGACTTGAATCACTCTACGTAAATTATCGTAAGTATATTCATAAGCATTCCCTTCAGCGTCAGTAACTTTTACGAGATTGCCCCGTATATCATACTCAAATCTCCACCTCCTCTTACTTGGCAAAGTAATCTCTGACGGGTAACCGTACTCATCGTATTTTAAGGTTACTTTCTTATTTCCTCTATTTATTACCTTTACAGGCAAACCAGTATCGTTATAAACAAATTTAGTTTTTAAGCCATCCGGATAAATTATCTCTACTAAGTTTCCTCTATCATCGTAATTAAATTGGTACTCGTTTCCATTCCTGTCTCTGTACCTTGTAGGGAGGTCGTATTCGTTATAAGAAAATTCCTCATACGTACCATCAGCATATTGAATCCTCGTTATATTGCCTCTATCATCGTAGCTCAGCTCAACTCTATTCCCTCTTGCATCCACTATCACATTTCTAAAACCATCCGCATTGTACCCGTATAGAACTATCCTACCCTTTGCATTAAACACCTCTTCTGTCCAACCCGGATATACGTTCCAGTAAGAAACCCATGTTCCATCAGGATAATCTACACGAGTGTTATAATGACTTCTCCACGTTCCGTATCTTTTAACTTTCCCGTTTGGCAACTCTATGGCAGTTAAAGCATATCCTTCCCAAGTTGTATAGTAATGAAACTTATAGGTTCCGTTAGGGAGTCTTAGCTCTACTAAGTATCCATACCTATCGTACACATACTCTACAGTTGTCCCGTAAGCATCTACATTCCTTATTAAGTGCCCTCTTTCATCATACTCATACGTAATAGTTATTCCATCAAAGGTTTTAATCTTGCTTACATATCCTAAATTATTGTACTCTACAAGTATTTCTCTTCCTGCCGAATCTACAATTTTTATGGGCTTGAAAGGAACACTATCATCCTGATATTCAAACCTTATGTAATTTCCATTTCTATCCCTCACTTCAATCAATCTACCTATGTCATCAAAAACCCAGTATAATCTATCAAGTTTTCTATAAAGGATATATCTATCCCCTTCCTTCCACAGTCTATCAGCAAAACCATACTCAGGAATGAAATCCCCTGTACTTTCATTGTAATAGAAATGAACTATCCTTCCAGTAGGAGTGTAATAGTCTACATTTCCCGAAGGTGTCTTCCTCAGCCTTGCTCCATAATACCAACTCCAACCTTTACCAAAAATTGAAACGTGGGGTGAATCAGCATTGTAAGTCCTCTTAAGTAGAAATTCTATTCCATAATGTCTATACCTAAAGTCCACGTCAGAAATAACTAAATTCAAAGTGGCCATATTTGTGAGTATAGACGGAAGTCCCATTGAACTTCCACAATCTGTACTCTCATACTCGGTATTTGGATTATCATCCGGCCCTCCCAACTCTCCCGGTGGACAACACCAACAGTAGGCTCCGAACAACTTTTTTGCTAATTTTGGACTTACTTCTTTATAGTTTCCTTCATCAAAAACTAAAGCATATCCTGTAAACTTCTTCTTAAAAATTTTTATATTTTCTACTAAAACCTTCTTTCCTTTGGCAGGATCAAGATAAGCTACATCTGCTCCTTTCTTTCCCAACAAAACCACATAGTGCTTCCCCTTCACAAGTACTATTTTAGGTTTTGAAGTTTTTGCCAATTCCTCTAATTTAGCCTTGACAATCTTTACTTTTACTCCTTTCCTCTCAAGAAAGTTCTTCAATTCAGCTAAGCTTATACCCTTATTACTCACAGATAATTTGACTATCTCTTCCCACCTTATGGGCAAATTGAGCTTCTCCACTACAGCAAGAAGCGAACCTTTTCCGCATGAAAAAGATAAAGGCCCAAAGCTACTCTGGTATTCCTTGATTTTCCTTATATATCTTAACCAATAGTTACAAAACTTTATTTGTCTTTCGTCCTTAGTATTTTTAAGAACCTCTCGTAATAACCTCTCAGCATCATCCAAACGCCCTAAATAAAAATAAACCGTTGCTAAATGAGTCTTTGCATCATTAGTTATCTTTAAATCGGGAGAAATCTCTATCGCTTTCTGATAATGACGAATAGCCTCATCAAAGTTAGCATCATATTTATACAGTAATCCTAACCTCAAATAGGCAAAGGCAACTTCCTCCGGTTTATAGTTTTCAGGCTTTGCTAAGATTCTTTCTATGATTTCTTTTGCCTCTGAAAACTTCCCCTTCTCAAACAACGAATCTATCTGCCTTATTACAGGATCAGGATAGTTAATATAAGCTCCTGAAAATTCCGTAGAAAAGGAGGAAGTAAAGTTTAAAAGAAGTACAGAAAAAGCAACGATTATTACCGCAAGGAGCCTCCTCATCATTCCCCCCTCTTAGTTTGTACGAACCTCAATAATGTTCCCGTTATTGTCATATATGAACCTTAACTCTTTATGCTCCGAAACGCTCTTATACTCTTCCCTCTCAAGTCTATTCTGGTTGTCATAAACATATCTACTCTCAAAAAATCCAATACCACAGGAACTAAGGAATATAGAGAAAACAGGTATTCCTATAAGAAAGAGAATAGCAAATCTCATACCTCCTCCCTCAGTATTCCCCCTAATTTAGGGGTATTATAAAGAATAAAACTTCTGTCGTCAAGTCTTAATGAAGAGTTCTCTCTTGATGCTCTCAAATTTAACTCTGGAAACATACTCTCCAAGCCACCTCTTACCTTTTCCATTTCCGTTTCCTTTCCCTTATTACGCGAATTAACTCTCTATACAGATAACCTCCTACCCCTACTCCATTCCTCACAAGTACCTCCGGCTCTATTCTCTCTTTTCTCAAGCACAGAAAAAATTCATGTGTGCCATATCAAACGCCACGTGTATCTTCATCTATCTTCTTCTCGGTCTCTTTTCCAATTTCCTCCTTAACCACTTCCCTTTGTTGGTTATTTTTAGACCTGATGAGTCAAGAACTACTACAAAGTCTTGTGGATTTCTCCTCTTCTTATAAGCTCTCTGTTGTACTTCCCCCACTCTCTTTCCACAGTGAGGGTATTTTAACCTTTCAGCAGTCCGAATTTCCACGTTTTGATTGTTTAGTACCTATGAAGGGGAAAATTTCAAAACCCTGTAAAAATTTCAAAACCTTGTAAAGGAGGTAAGCCAAAATGAAAACGTTTATACTCGTCCTATTCGTCTTCGCCTTTTCAACCCTTCCATTAATCCTAACACTACTCCTGATTATCTGTTTAGCATTCCTTATCCTTGTTTCCAAAGTACATTTCTAAATTATCTAATTTGGGAAACCTTCCCGGCTCCTCGTACCATACAGAACAAAGTCCTACAGCACGTAACTTCACTTAGTTTTACTACTGTACAAATTGGTCAATGTTTAACTTCAATTTAGCTTAATCTCATCAACCTATAAGCCTTTGTTTCCTTTCAGCCAAAAAGCCACTCAAAATAAAAAAGGGGGGCTTATGCCCCCCCTTTCAACGGTATGAATATATCCGTTAAACGCCTTCTGGCCTCTTGACGTCGTAGAGGATGTCGTCCCATGGATGTCTGTAAAGAGGCATGGCGAGGCGCTTCTCGTCAAGGATGTGGCCGATGAATCCGATGGAACGGCCAAGAACGAAGAAGGCGTTGAATGCACCGGCCTCTATGAGCTCGTCAATCTCGGCCTCAGAGTAGCCGAGGTTTCTGAACATATCAACGAGGAGAACGCCGATTGTTCCGTCAACGTTGAGGATGAGGTTCTCCTTCTTGGCTGTTGTTACCTTCTCTACCTCAAGGGCGTAGTCAAGGAGCTCCGTAGATGGGAAGTTCTGCTTAGCGTAGTTCTTGAGGAGCTCCACCCTCTTGTCGGGGTTCTTAGTGGACTTAATCCTGTGTCCGATACCGGGGATTGGCTTCTTCTCAACCTTCTTCATGTACTCAACAAACTCGTAGGGGTCCATTCCCTTCTCTTTAGCCATCTTGAAGTACTTGGCAGCTCCGTCAATAGCTCCACCAAAGCGTGGACCGATTGTAAGAATAGCTGTTGCAAGACAGGACATGAGGTCCTTTCCAGCCCTTGCAGTTACTTTTGCGTTGTGAGCACCGGAAACTGCAGGACCGTGGTCTGCAACAACCTTAATTACCATGTCAATGAACTTAGAAGCCCACTCTGGGAACTTCCTTTTGAACCAGAGGAGACCGATAACGTCGGCAATGGAGAAATCCCTTTCAATAACCTCAGAGATTGGAACACCGCAGTAGGTAGCCTCTTCGCCCCTGTCGTCAGAGATTGTACAGATGAAGTTTGTAGGCTTACGAACCTTTCCGGCCTTAACCGCCTTAGCAAAGTCCTCAGGCATTGGAGGAACTTCAGGTTCTTCAATCTCTGCAATCTCTCCCTTAGCCTTGAGGTCCTCGTAAACCTGCCTGATGAGGTCAGGAATATCGTTGAAGGAGTCTGGAACGAGAGCTCCGGCCTCCCTGAGAGCCCTGTTCTTGGCGTCGGCAGTTTCCCTGTCAGCACCGGCCTTAGCACCGGCGTGACCGAACTGAACCTCACCGCCAAAGTGCTTAGCGATTGTTCCGATACACCAAGCGATGAGAGGTTTGGTGATGAGCCCCTTCTCAAGAGCCTCTACTACCTTGTACTCAAGCTCTCCACCAACCTCTCCGAGCATAATCATGTACTTAACCTGTGGGTTCTTCTGGAACCTGAGAAGGTGGTCAAGGAAGTCTGAACCGGGGAATCTGTCACCACCGATAGCGATACCTTCAACGATACCGTCGGCGTTCCTTGCGATGATGTTGGAGAGCTCGTTGAAGAGTCCACCGGAACGGGTTACAAGACCGCAGGAGCCGGGTCTGTGGAGCTTGGACTTAACGATGTTCTCAATTGTTCCACCGGCGTTTCCAATCCTGAAAGCTCCGGCAGAGATACCACCAACGGTAGCAGGACCGATTATCCACTTACCCATAGACTTGGCCCTGTAGGCCATGTCCCTTGCAAGCCTTTCAGGAATACCTTCAGCTGTAATTGCAACAGTCCTGATTGTCGGGATGTTGAGGGCTTCAATTGTTACGTCGTAAGCAGTCCTGAAGGACGCAAAGTTTACAAGAACGTCGGCCTCAGGGTGTGCCTCTGCAGCCTCAACGGTAGACCTGTAAAGTGGGATTATGATTTCCTGAGTTCCGTAGAAGAACTTTTCAAACTTCCTGCTCTGTGTAGGAGCAACGATTGCTACGATGGAAGGTGGCCTTCCAACGATGTAGTCGTAGTCAAGCATCCTCTGGATGGCGTTCCTGTTTAAGTTCCAGAAAATCGCCTTTGTATTCCTGTCAAAGAGTATGTAATCGGGTCTGCTCATTACCTTCCCTCCAGATTATGGATTTTCATCAAGAGCTTTCTTGACGATAGCCGTCATGTGAGTTTCTGGACCGTAAACCTCTATAGGAAGGCCAAGTTCTTCAGCTGCTTTCTTAATCCTTGCAAGACCTACCTCGTAGTTAGGACCACCACGGCGAACGTAAATCTTAACGCCAACTTCCTTCATCTTGTCGGCGTACTCTTTGAAAGCATCAATGATTCCATCAAAGGTCTTTGCAACGTCCGTGAAGTTTGCGATAGCACCACCAATGATAAGTATCTTTGGTCTTCCCTTGGGGTCTTTCTTCCTTGTCATGAGGTCAAGAACAGTCTTAACGTACTCCCTCGTTTCAGCCCTTGATGGGTTACCGGAGTACTCACCGTAGTTTGCAAGCTCGTGAACGTAACCAAGGTCTGCAACTGTATCAGCGTAAACTACGGATGCACCACCACCGGCTACAAGCGTCCAAATTCTACCCTCAGGGTTGAGGATTGTGAGCTTTAAGGATGCACCGGACTTTTCGTCCATCTCCTTGATGTACTTTTCTTCTGGAGAGAGCTCTCCACCAAACCCTGCTGGGAACTCAATGTCTCCCCACTTCCTACCAACGAGGAACTGGGCAGTATCGTCAAGCCTTCCGACAAAGTCAAGTGGGTAAATCTTGTTGCCAACCATTACAAGTGGGTTGATTTCAAGGTAAGCAAAGTGCATATCCTTGAAGAACTTGTAGAGCCTCTTTACAAACTCTGCGTACCTTTCCTTGTTCTTGATTTCCTCAGGAACGTTCTCCTCTATGAGCTTGGCAGCTTCCTCATCGCTTGCAAGTACAGGAATAACAACTTCCCTTACCTTGTCCCAGTTCTCCTCTACATCAATTCCACCAAAAGCGGACATGTAAACGTGGTCACCTTCGTAGCCAAGAGTAATAGCTACGTAGTACTCATCTTCTGGAGCGTGAGGAACGCATGGCTCAATGAGGAAGTGGGTAAGCTTACCCTTCTTACCTTTAATCTCAACGTCTTCCTGCATCTTCTGCTTAATCCACTCTTTAACCGTCTCGTAGTCAACGTCACAGGGCTTTTCCTTCTTAAAGAGAATGAGGCCGAGCTTACCCCTCTTTCCAAAGAGCATGTCGGGCTTTGCTACGAGTGGAAGTTCTTTCAGCCAAGGGTACTCTTCGGGAAGCTTGTCAAGGTCTGTCTGTGGAGTTACGAGGACTGACTTAAAGTCGTACTCAAACTCTGGAGCAAAGTACTCGCTCCAGTGCTCTGCAAGGATTCTCTTACCGTCAAACTCTCTAATCCCCCTTTGAGCCATCTATTTTCCTCCTTAATCGCAATTGATTTTGCGTTAATTATGGGTGGGCAGAGCCCACCCGAAAGGCTTAAAGGTTGTCAATTATCTCGTTGAAGGTCTTGCTTGGCCTCATTGCAGCTTCGGCCTTGGCGTCGTCTGGATGGTAGTAACCTCCGATGTCCTTCGGAGAACCTTCTGTAGCAGCAATCTCAGAGAGAATCTTCTCTTCGTTCTCGGCAAGCTTCTGAGCTACAGGCTTGAAGATTTCGGCAAGCTCCGGATCTTCTGTCTGGTTAGCAAGTTCCTCTGCCCAGTAGCGGGCAAGCCAGTAGTGGCTACCGCGGGTGTCAAGCTGTCCAACCTTACGCTTAGGTGTCTTGTCAGTGTCAAGGTAACGGCTTACAGCCTTGGAAAGTGTATCTGCCATGATGAGGATTCTCTTGTTCTCCTCTCCGGACTGCTTGTAGGCGAGCTTGAGGGCCTCTACGAATGCGAGGAACTCACCAAGGCTATCCCACCTGAGGTGACCTTCCTTAACGAACTGCTGAACGTGTCTTGGAGCAGAACCACCAGCACCTGTTTCAAAGAGTCCACCACCGGCAATGAGAGGAACGATGGAGAGAGCCCTTGCACTTGTTCCAACCTCAATGATTGGGAAGAGGTCTGTGAGGTAGTCCCTGAGAACGTTTCCTGTAACTGCAATTGTGTCAAGTCCGTTACGGAACCTTTCAAGGGTGAACTTCATTGCATCCTTTGGAGCTTTGATGTACCACTCAACGCCTTCAAGGTCGTACTTAGGAAGCTCTTCCCTAATCTTCTTGATGAGCTCCCTGTCGTGAGCCCTTAAGGAGTCAAGCCAGAATACGATTGGCATCTTTAGCTCTTTAGCCCTTGTTACGGCAAGCTTAATCCAGTCGCGGATAGCGATGTCCTTTGTGATGCAGCTCCTGTAGATGTCGCCCTTCTCTACCTCGTGCTCCATGAGGACGTTTCCGTCCTCGTCAACAATCCTGATGATTCCGTCATCTGGTGGGAAGAATGTCTTGTCGTGGGAACCGTACTCCTCGGCCTTCATAGCCATGAGACCGATGTTTGCAACAGTTCCCACCTTTGTTGGGTCAAACTGACCGCGAACCTTAACGTCCTCAACGATTTCGCTGTACATAGTAGCGTAGGAGCGGTCTGGGACTGTGATTACACAGTCGTAAGTGTTTCCGTCCGGTCCCCAAGCCTTGAGGCCGTTCTTGATAACGGATGGAACAGAGTTGTCAATGATAACGTCGTTTGGCCTGTGGAGGTTTGTAATTCCCCTATCGGAGTCTACCATGTAGAGGCCGGGTTGCTCTTTGTAGATTTCTTCTATTGTCTTCTTGATTTCCTCCTGCTTCTCAGGTGGGAGCTTTGAAAGCTTGTTCTCAAGGTCAACAAGTCCCTTGTTGGGGTCAAATCCGATTTCCTCAAGCTCCTTGCCGTGCTTCTCAAAGAGCTTCTTGTAGTAAACCCTGATAGCGTCTCCAAAGATAACAGGGTCAGAAACTTTCATCATAGTAGCTTTAACGTGGAGGGAGAAGAGAATGCCTTTTTCTTTAGCGTCCCTTATTACCTCGTCAAAGAACTCCCTGAGCTTCTTCCTGCTCATATAAGTTCCGTCAACAACGTCTCCCTTGCCAACCTCTACCTCTTTGAGAACGGTTACGTTGCCGTTCTTGTCAACGAATTCCCAGCGGATCTTTGTATCCTTCTCTATAGTTACGGACTTCTCGTGCTCGTAGAAGTCACCGCTTTTCATATAAGCAACGTAGCTCTCAGACTTCGGAGAAACTTCTCCGAGCTTGTGGGGGTGCTTCTTAGCGTACTCTTTTACAGGAGGAGCTATACGCCTGTCGGAGTTACCCTGCCTGAGAACTGGGTTAACAACGCTACCGATACACTTGTCGTACTTAGCCCTGATTTCCTTCTCTTCCTCTGTCTGTGGATCTTCTGGGAAGTCGGGGAGGTCGTAACCTTGGGACTGGAGCTCCTTAACAGCATCAATGAGCTGTGGAACGGATGCGGAGATGTTTGGAAGCTTCATGATGTTAGCTTCTGGCTTCCAAACGAGCTCCCCAAGGTAAGCAAGGTCGTCTGGCTGGTAGCCAAACTGGGCAAGAATCCTTCCTGCAAGTGAGATGTCTCTGAGCTCAACGTCTACGCCAGCGTGCTTTACGAAGTTTCTAACAATTGGCAGGAGAGAGTAGGTCGCAAGCATCGGAGCTTCATCAACCTTCGTCCAGATAATAGTTGGCCTTTTAGCCATAGTTTTCCTCCTTTAATGTTTTTTGGTTTTCAGGAGTTCTTAGGAAAGGGGGCACGAGCCCCCCGGGATTACTGGAGTTTACCCTCAAACTTGTCCTTAACGTACTTGAGAACGCCACCGGCCTTGATAATCTTGACCTGTCTTTCGTTGAGACCGTGCTTGGTTGGAATGGAGATACCCTTTGTCCTGTTGATTACAGTTATGATGTTGTCCTCGCCGGGAGCGAAGTTTGAAAGGTCTATCTCAAGGATGTCTCCTTGGTCAATCTTGTCGTAGTCCTCAGGGTTGACGAATACAAGTGGAAGGATACCGAAGTTGATGAGGTTTGCGTGGTGAATCCTTGCAAAGGATTTAGCAATTACAGCCTTAATTCCGAGGTACATTGGACCGATAGCAGCGTGCTCCCTTGAAGAACCCTGTCCGTAGTTCTCACCACCAACGATGAACCCGCCACCTTTCTCCTTAGCCCTCTTAGCGAAGGTCTCATCTACAACGGAGTATACGTACTCAGAGATTGCAGGGATGTTGGAACGAAGTGGCAGTATCTTAGCTCCACCGGGGATGATGTGGTCTGTTGTGATGTTGTCTCCAACCTTGAGAAGAACCTCTCCCTCAAGCTTGTCGCCAAGGGGCTCTTTGTAACCAACGTAGTTGATTGTTGGACCCTTGTAAACTTCAACCTCGTCTGGGTCAGCAGCAGGAGCGAAAATCATGGAGTCGTCAATCTCAAACTTCTCTGGGAGGAATACCTTGATTTCTTCAAGTCCAAGGCTTCTTGGGTCTGTGATAACGCCCTTCATAGCAGTAGCTGCTGCTGTCTCTGGGGAAGCGAGGTATACCTGAGCGTCCTTTGTACCGGAACGGCCGTAGAAGTTCCTGTTGAAGGTTCTTACGGATACGCCCTCAGAAGGTGGAGCAAATCCCATTCCGATACATGGACCGCAGGCACACTCAAGGATTCTGAATCCGGCCTTGAGGAAGTCATCGTAGTAACCTTCCTTAACCATCATCCTGAGAACTTGCTTAGAACCGGGGGAGATAGCTGCAGAAACGAGTGGGTGAACCATCTTGCCGGTTCTTCTGAACATCTCACCAACAGTCTTGAGGTCCCTGTAAGAGGAGTTTGTACAGGAACCGATAGCTACCTGATGAACTCTTAATCCTTCAACTTCCTTAACCTTCTTAACGTTGTCGGGCATGTGAGGACATGCAATCAGTGGCTCAAGCTCAGAAAGGTCTATGTCAATAACCTCGTCGTACTCAGCGTCTGGGTCTGCCTCAAGGGGTCTCCACTGAGCTTCCCTACCCTGAGCTTTCATAAAGAGGTAAGTCTGCTCGTCGCTTGGGAAAATAGAAGTTGTAGCTCCGAGCTCAGCTCCCATGTTTGTGATTGTTGCCCTTTCAGGAACTGTGAGGTACTTAACGCCTTCTCCACCGTACTCAAATATCTTTCCAACTCCACCTTTAACGGAGAGCCTTCTGAGGAGCTCTAAGATGATGTCCTTAGCAGATACGAAAGGCTTTAACCTTCCGTGGAGGTTGACCCTTACAACCTTTGGCATTGTGAGGTAGAAAGGTTCTCCGGCCATAGCAAGGGCTACGTCCATTCCACCGGCACCGATTGCAAGCATTCCGATACCGCCGGCAGTTGGCGTGTGGGAGTCAGAACCAAGGAGGGTCTTTCCGGGAACTGCGAACCTTTCAAGGTGAACCTGATGGCAAATACCGTTTCCGGCCTTTGAGAAGTAAATACCGTACTTGGCTGCTACTGTCTGAAGAAAGAGGTGGTCGTTGGCGTTCTCAGGTCCTCCAGCCTGAAGTGTGTTGTGGTCAACGTAAGAAACAGAGAGTTCTGTTTGAACCTTTGGAAGTCCCATAGCCTCAAAGTGGAGGTAAGCCATCGTTCCCGTAGCGTCCTGTGTGAGGGTCTGGTCAATCCTGATGGCTATGGGCTTTCCGGGAGTCATGTCCCCTTCAACGAGGTGGGTCTTGATAATCTTCTGGACGATGTTCAGTCCCATTTCTCCTCCTTGTATCATATATTTCTTATATTACGTGCAAAGTCACACTCAAGGGTACCTAAAAAGTCGTGAAAATTATGTTAAAAATTTGTAAAAATTTCAAGTGGCAGGAAGGGGGAAATTTGTACTATCCCCCGACAGATTCTCCAGACCTGTGGACCCTAAGGGAGGCACTAACGAGGAAGTGAGAAAATGACAGTTTGGCTATAAGGTTAAAGGTCTCCCTAACGCCTATACCCTTTGAAGCAACGGCTTCCACTTCTGGATAGCCGGCGGTATTGAGGTTCTTCCTTAAAACATCTACAGGAAGAGCATCCGGAAGGTCCCTCTTGTTGTACTGGATAACGAGAGGAACTGACAACCTGCCAAACTTTCTGAGAAGAGAAGAGAGCTCCTCCATAGAGTTCACGTTAGCCTCAAGACGTTTTTTCCGTGAATCAACTACAAAAACAAAACCGTCTGCCCCCCTTATTAGGATTTCCCTTGTTTTTGCGTAAATGTCCTGTCCCGGAATCGTATAAATAGAGTACCTAAGCGTATATCCTCCGGGAAGTTTTTTCTCAACAGGATTAAAATCAAAGAAAACAGTCCTTCCCATTCTCCCAGAAAGTGTTACAACCCTACCTTCTCCCCCGTTAAGCAACTTATCTAACATTAAAATATTTTTAGTTTTTCCTCCGCCCCCTGGCCCCCAGTAAATTATTTTTAGGTTAATTTCCCTTTTTCCTTGATTTACAAGCGCCATTTTCCACCCCTATTTACTAGATTTTTTTAAAAATTCCCCCAGCCGAAATTTTACAACAATTTCACAACAATACCAGCAAACAAGTGGACAGTGTATCAAAATCCACGTAAGTTATTAAGGGCAACACACTTTCCGGGAGGAAAGATGGAACCAACGGTAATTGAAGGAAGGATACCTATATACGTTTACGCAAAGGAGATAGAACCGGAAGTAAGAGCGCAGATTGAAAGGATAAAGGACCTACCTTTCTTCAGGGACAAGATAGTCATAATGCCTGATTGCCACGCCGGTAAGGGTTGCGTTATAGGGTTTACGGGGTACTTTGATGAAGTTGTAATCCCGAATATTGTCGGCGTTGATATAGGCTGTGGGGTCTATACATACCCCCTTGGAATAAAAGTTGATAAGGAAAACCCAAAGGAGAGCCTAAACCTTCCAAAGTTTGACGCTTTTGTAAAGGGAAGAATTCCCATTGGGCTTACATCAAGGACAAAGTCAAACGCAAAGAAGCTGCCATTGAGTAAGGAGGATAAGGAGCTCCTTTCAGAAATTAAGTCCATCCTCATAAACACCTACAAGATAGACCTACAAGACCCTATCCTGCAGGTGGGAACGCTCGGTAGCGGTAACCATTTCTTGGAGCTTGGTTACGATACGGAAAGCGGGGAGCTCTACCTAACAGTCCACTCAGGTTCAAGGAACTTGGGCTTAAGGGTCTGCAACCACTTCCAGAGGAAAGCAAAGGAATATACAAAGAAGAGGTTCTCTGACATTCCGGCAGACTTATCCTTTCTCCCCCTCAACAAGGGTGGAAGGGAATACCTAAGGGCAATGAAACTGGCTCAAAAGTATGCGGACCTTAACAGGAGGATGATTCTAAAGCTAATCGTTGAAGAGTTTTTCGGACAGGAGTTTAACGAAAATAAAGTCATAAAGAGCGTTCACAACTATATAGACCTTGAAAGGGACATGTGCGTGAGGAAAGGAGCAATATCCGCCCATAGGGGCGAAAGAGTTGTTATTCCCTTTAACTTAACAACGGGACTAATCATTGGAAGAGGAAAAGGAATAAGGGAATTAAACTTCTCCGCCCCCCACGGAGCCGGAAGGAAGGTTAGCAGGAGAAAGGCAAAGGAACAGTTTACAGTAAGCGATTTCAGGAAAGCTGTTGAAGAGGCAGGAGTTTTCTCAACAACCGTAAATAAAGATACCTTAGACGAAGCTCCCTTCGCCTACAAAGACCCCAAGGAGATTCTTGAATTCCTACCAAAGACCGTAGAAGTGGAAAGATTTATCAGACCGATATATAACTTAAAAGGGTAGGGAGCCCCCTACCCTTCAGAACTCCTTCCCATTGTTAGTCTAATTCCAAGAACTACTACAACAGATATAGCGGAAAGGACAATAGCCATCATCAGCTTACCCTTGGAGCTTTCCTTCACAACGTCAACCCTTGAGATGAGGTCACGGGAGATGTAGTCCTCAACCTTTTTCATAAGGTCTATCTTGTCAGTAATCACGCCAAACCAGTAGTTCGGGTCAACGTTAAATCCTCCGTCAAAAGGTGAAGAAAGGGCAAGCCTCTCAAGCTTAGATACCTCTCCTGCCGGAGTGGAAGATACAACTGTCTTCCTGTAGTATTCAACGACGTTATCTGGAGCTACAAGCTCAAAGGACTTAATAAAGGCCTTCTGCTGCGCAAGGAGATTAACGAACCTCTTAAAGAGGGAGAGGTCAAACCTATCGCGGGCAAAGGCAACAGAGAGAATAGCTCTCTCAAGTCCCATTTTTTCTTTGGCATAGAGGAAATCAGCATAGGCAGCAAGCTCTCTTGTAATACCTGCATTGTCACTTACCTTAGCAATCTCACCAATAGCATCAATGAGTTCATTGTTCAGTCTTGTATAAAAGCTAACAGCTTCCTTTAGAGTTATCTCCTTTCTATCAACCTTATTCCTTATCTCGCTAACGCTGTTCAGCTCATCAGATACAACACGCTCAATTACCCTCCTTGTCTCTTCCGGTAGAGCTGCGAGGTACTCTTTATCAACGACAGCTTTAAGCTCTGAAATCGCCTTATCGGTCAAAAGCCTCTGTTCTCGGAGCTCCTCCTTAAACTCCTTTCCGCCGCTACCGAGGAAACCTGCACTCCTTCCCCTTTCCTTCTGAAGCTCGTGAACTACGGCAGAAATCTTCGTTGATAGTATGATGCCCTTCTCAAGGGACTCTGCACTCTTGACTTGCTTGAAACTCTCAGATATCAAGAAATAGGCGAAGATAAGAACGACAATTAGGGGAACTACAGTGAGGACTGTAATCCTCCCCTTGGCGTCCTGAGGAGAAGCCATTGTTACCTCCCTGTATGAGTTTTTGTAGATTAAATATTAAACGAAGATTAGGGGAATTTAATATAAATTTTTTCTACAAACTTGCAACCCCCATAAAAAAAAATAAAGGGGGCAGAGCCCCCCAACTCTAACTCTAAAGCAGCAGTTTTAGTTTAGTTGAGCTTCTCAAGAGCCTCTAAGATGAGGAGACCGGCCTCGTTGATGCTGTTCTTACCGATTAGGTTAGAAGCCCTTAGAACGATAAGCTCCTTCTCAAAGGACTCAGGGTCAAGGCCGGAAAGCTTCATAGCCTCGGCAAAGTTCTTAGGCAGAACCCTCACCTTTTTCTCCTTCTCATAGAGGGTTCCTACTTTTCTCAGAGCCTCCAGAACCCTTACTGCAAGCGGCGTAATTGGGTTTGCAAAACCTTCAGGAGTTCCAGAAAGTGCCCTCTTTATGAGCTTTCCTGCCTCGGTTAGAACGATAGCCTCGTTCTGGAGAATGTCTATGTAGCCACGAGCCTCAAGCTTGTTGAGGGCGTACTCAACTTCCTCCTTCCAAGTTTCATCAAACTGTTCGTAAACGTCCTTCACGAAGAAGCCCCTTTCGGGTATCTTGTGGAGAACCTGAAGCTCAAAGCGGGTGATGTGGGGCAGCCTCCTTATTTCATAGGCCATCTGAGCGTACATCTTACCGGCTTCGGTGGCTTCACCACCGCCAACAAGCTGGGCATCAACGGCCTTTCTGTACCAGTCAACGTTTGGAGATGCAAACTCTTTGTTTGTAAGGGTAATCGCCTTAACAGCAACGGCAGGAATTTCCCTTATACCGCGCTTTTCCATATCCTCAAGAACCTTTTCACCGTACTCGGTGAGGTAGTGAACCTTCTTTCCTTCTTTCTCTTCAGCCCTTATCAGGTTAAAGGACTCTAAAGTGTAAAGAGATTCCTGAACGATATCGTACATCTTCTCGTACCACTTGTTGCCCTTTTCGTAGAAACTCTTAAAGAGCTCCTCGGCAGTTTTTACCTCTGAGAACTTCTTCATAATCTCTTCTTTCTTCTGGTAGCCTAAATCTTGGTAGAGCCTCCTTCCGTAGTGCTGGATGAGGTGCTTGTAGTCCTTAAGGGGCTTGTAGAACATGTAGTGGACGAGTTCGTCTACTGTAGGCATAACTGACGGATCGCTTTCGTGGTGCTTCCAGACCTCACGGATGGCCTTAAGGAGTTCTGCATCAAGAATTTCAACGTTGATGGACTTAACAGGCCTAAAGCACCTCTCCTTCCATATCCTGTAGGCTTCAAGGAGGTGCTCACCGGCAGGAAGGATGTTACCCTCACCGTCTATGTAAGCAAGTGCCATAAGGACTTCTTTTTCCTCGTCGGTCAGAGCCTCAACTCCCTCATCTATTACACGGGCAAGGGAGTCCATTATGTCCTCGGAGATAACAGTTTCATAGGTCGGCGCAAGGCACTCGCAGGCCTTCTTTATCTCCTGACCAAGGGCTGTTAGGGCGTACACGTCTGAAGTTGGAACGGAGAACGCAAGAAGCCTCATAGCTCCCATGAGTATCGGGAACCTGCCGCCAGCTGGAAGCATTGAGGATTCTGCTGGTCCTGCAGGCATCTCCTTGATGTACTGGCAGAGCTCCCTGTCTATAATCAGCCTTGGGTGGGCATTTTTGAAGATATCGTAAACGTCCTTCGCGTACTGGTTGATAACAACTACTGTTCCTTTCTTTTCTACTTTCTTCTCTTCAACAAATCCCCTCTTCTTTAGCTCTTCTTCTGTAAGTGGTCCCGGAACATCCCCGTTTTCAATGGCGGTTTCAATCATCATGATAACTTCAGAGCCAAGCCATCTAAAGTCCTCGTCCCACTTTGAAGGATGCTCTATGAGTCCCTTGCTAACCATCTCATCAATGATGTTTGCGAGAGCTCTTCCCCAGTAGGTAAGGGAGTATTCTAAAGGCCTTACCATCCTCAAAAGGTTCATCCTCTCAAGCTCTAAGTATGGAGGCTCCTCACTTTTCATAAAGAGCTGACATGCCGGTGCGTTGTTCAGCTCCTCCTCTCTAACTCTTAAAAGAGCAAGGGCGTGTTCCTTCCTAATTACCATTTCTCCCTCCTCGGTTTAGAATTTATACGCCTCTATTTTTAAATTATGTCAAAAGACATTTGAAGTCAACTAAACCTCTTTTTTAAGAGACAGTTTCCTCCTCTCTAACAATTATTTCATTTCCACGGCCAAGATGTAAAATTCCAATATCATGATTTACGAAAGGCTAGAAGTCCGAAGGATTCTCTTCCTCTCAATAATAGTTGGAATCGTTGCAGGGCTGTTTACTATAGCCTTCATAAAAACCTTAGAGCTCTCAACCCACTTCTTCTTAACAGAAATTGTCGGCTATACCCCACCAAAGCCTTCAGGGGAAGGGGGAACACCTGATTACAACTTCTACATGGAACACAAGTGGCTCCTGCCGCTTGTAACAGCCTTGGGTGGACTCATAACGGGCATTCTCATCTACTTCTTCTCACCCGAATCTGCAGGAGTTGGAACGGATGCAGCAATAAGGGCATTCCACCACAACCTTCCCGTTGGATTTAAGACGGCAGTAATGAAGCTCATAACCTCTGCAATTACCATAGGCTCCGGCGGGGCCTCCGGAAGGGAAGGTCCCATGGCCCTTATCGGAGCCAGTATAGGAAAAGGCATTGCAACAAAACTAAAGCTTAGCTCCAGGGAACAAAACATTCTCCTTGCGGCAGGCCTTGGTGCCGGAATAGGGGCAATGTTTAGAGCTCCCTTCGCCGGCGGAATTCTGAGTGCCGAAGTCTTCTATAAGGAGGACTTTGAAGTTGAAGCCTTGATACCCGGCTTTGTCGCCTCAATTGTTGCCTATATAGTTGCAGGAAGCGTTATCGGTTTTGAACCCCTCTTTCACACCGAAGTTCCCTTTCCCCACTTTTCCAAAGAAACCATTGCAGGATTTGTTCTCTTAGGAATCGTCTCTGCAGTGGTTGCAAAAATCTTAGTAAAGACCTACTTCACCTTACGAGACTTTTTTAGAAAGCTAAAAGTTCACCCGATTTTAAAGCCTGCAGTTGGCGGTTTCTTCGTCGGCATCTGTGGCCTTATAACGCCTTTAGCTATTGGGAACTCCTACGGATGGATACAGATGTTTATGAGCAATCAAGCGACTCCCTTTTCAATCGGTGAATTAATCCTAAGTATTTTCATCGTTATACTTGCCCTTTCCCTAACCCTTGGCTCTGGTGGCTCTGGCGGTGTTTTTGGCCCATCCCTCGTTGTAGGTGGCATTACAGGGGCTGCCCTCTCAGAAGTTCTTAACGCTCTTTTCGGCGAGCCAGTTTTTAACACAGGGGTTATGACTATCGTTGGAATGATTTCCGTATTCACGGCCGTTGCCAGTGCCCCCTTATCAACGATTGTCCTCGTTGCCGAGATGACCCAAGGGTACAACATTCTCCCACTGGCTCTTATATCGCTCCTTTTAGCCCAGCTAATAGCAGGAAATGAAAAAACGATATTTGAGAGCCAAGTTAAGAAAAGAATTGACTCCCCCCTTCACAAAGATGAGCTAAAGGCCTACATTCTTGAAACGGCCAAGGTGAAAGAGGTGATGACAAAAGACGTCATAACGCTCTCCCCCGAAGATACCGCCCTAAAGGCAAAGGAAATTATGGCAGAGAAGTTCATAGCCGGAATTCCAATAACGGTTAACGGAAAAGTTGTCGGAATCGTTACAACTTCCGACATCTTAAAAGTAGAGCCAGAAAAGTTAAAAGAGGTTAAGCTAAAAGAGATAATGACACCCAACCCTGAGTGCGTTCTTCCCGACTGGACGCTCCTGAAAGTAATGAGGATACTTACATCAAAAGGTTTTGGCAGAGCTCCCGTCGTAAGTGACTTTGAAACGATGAAACTCGTAGGAATAATCTCAAGGTCAGACATAGGGAAATTCCTGATTAAAAAAGGCATAACATGATAAAGAGACTCCCCGAAGAGGTAGTACTCAAAATCGCCTCCGGCCAAATAGCCTCATCGCCCTCTGCCGTCCTGAAAGAGCTAATTGAAAACGCTCTGGACGCAGGGGCTACAGAAGTAACCGTGAAAATAGACGACCCTTTCAACTTCCGGGTAATTGACAACGGAATCGGAATACCCTACAAGGACTTACCCTTAGCCGTTGAGAGGTTCGCAACCAGCAAGATAGAGAAGGCGGAAGACCTTGAAAGGATAAAAACTTACGGCTTTAGAGGAGAAGCCCTCCACGCAATATCTCAGGTCTCCCACCTGCAGATAAAGAGCAGGTATAGAAACGAGAACATAGGAGGAAAGATAGAGGTAAAAGGTGGAAAAGTTCTCTCCCTTTCACCAATTCCATTTTCAGGCGGAACAACGGTTATCGTTAACTCACTTTTCTTTAACACGCCTGTAAGGAAAAAGACCTTTGACGGAAGGGAGAAAAAGAGGTTAATTCAAACGGTAAAAACCTTTGCCCTCTGCCACCCGGAGGTAACTTTTAGGATTGACGCTGAGACTCTACCGGCAACCTCCTTAAAGGAAAGGATTCGCCAGCTCTTTGGAGAGTCTATACACTTTAACTACGCAACTTCCGAAAGGGTAAAGCTCCTCTTTACAAGCGCCTTTGATGACGAAAGGAAGAAAGTCTCCTACATTTTCGTAAACAGAAGAGCAGTTACAGTGTCAGAGATAGAGAAACTCTTAGAAGAGCTAAGGGTTAAGAACTACATCCTCTTCATTGACCTTCCACCCCAAGAGGTGGACGTAAACGTTACCCCTTCAAAGGAGAGGGTTTTCCTAAAAGATAAAAAGGTTCTTAAAGAGATTGAGGAAATACTCAAGAGCAATGTCTCCCTACCGTCAATACCATTTATCAGGGAAAAGAGGGAGGTAGAGTACAGGTCACCTATAGAGCTCCTCGGAACTGATGGAACCGTAATCATCGCCCACGACAGCGACTACTACTACTTTTTTGACCAACACTTAGTCCACGAGAGGGTCAACTACGAGGAGCTCCTAAAGGAGCTAAAGGAAGGAAAACTTCGCCAAAAGCAACTTGTTCCCCCATTAGAGCTGAAAGCCCCTAAGGAGGCTGTTAAAAAGCTTAAAGAGCTCCATGTCAGCTTTGAAGTCTCAAGGGATGAAATAAGAATTCTCTCTCTTCCAGAGATTTTAGAGGTTAGCGATGTAGAAAATATAATTGAAGGGAAACCATTAGAAAGTGTGGCTGAAACTGCCTGTAGGAGAGCTCTAAAGACTGGCTATATCCCACTAAACTTTGATGACGTGAGGGAGCTCTTTAACAGGTACTTAAAGTGTTCAGAGAGGGAAGTATGTCCCCACGGCAGGCCAATCTACTACAGGATAAAGAAAACAAAAATACTCAGGAAGCTGGGAAGGAGTTAAGGAAAGAACTTGTAGCCGGACTCACCACCTTTTTCACCATGTCCTACATACTGGTTGTAAACCCAGCAATCCTCTCCTCTACAGGAATGCCCAAGGAAGGAGTAATATTTGCGACGGCCGTCGCATCGGCGATTGCAACTTTCGTAATGGGTATTTACGCAGGACTTCCCTTTGCTTTAGCTCCCGGAATGGGACTTAACGCCTACTTTGCCTATACCGTCTGCGGTCAGATGGGAATAAAGTGGCAGACAGCCCTAACAGCAGTTTTCTTGGAAGGAGTTATATTCCTACTAATGGCTTTCTTTGGCGCAAGGAGAGCTCTCTTCAAGGCTATCCCGCCCTCCTTAGCCTACGGAATCTCTGCAGGTATAGGACTGTTTATTGCACTCATAGGGTTAAAGAACAGCGGAATCATCGTTCAGGATCCCCACACCTTAGTAAAACTTGGAAACCTTAAAAGCTTTGAAGCCTTAGTAACTCTTCTCTCGCTAATTCTAATAGCCACGCTACTAAAGAAAGGGATTTCAGGGAGTCTCCTCTTAGGGATAATCTTTGTGGAAGGTTTAGCCCTTGTTTTCGGGAAAGCACAACTGCCCGAAACCTTCTTTGGGTTTCCATCGCCATCTGCCGCATTTCAGCTTGATTTTCACTCCATCTTCACCGGAGCCATAATTCCCGTTATAGTGGCTTTCCTGCTGGTTGACGTTTTTGACACCGTAGGAACGCTTTCAGGCCTCTCTGCAAGGCTCGGGATACCCCTTACAGACAAAAAAATCGGGAGAGCTCTAACCTCAGACGCCATCGGCACAACGGTAGGCGGGCTACTCGGGACGTCAACTGTAACGACTTACATAGAGAGCTCCAGCGGTATTGCCTCCGGCGGTAGGACGGGAATCACAGCAATTACAGTAGCTATTCTTTTCCTACTCTCACTTTTCCTCTACCCGCTAATATCGGCAATCCCAGAATTTGCAACCTCTGCCGTCCTTATATACGTTGGAGCTTTCATGATGGCCTCACTAAGGAAAATAAACTGGGAAGACCCTTCAGAGTCCCTTCCGGCATTCGTGATACTCATCGGGATACCGTTTACCTTTAGCATCTCTGACGGAATGGGACTCGGATTCATAACCTACACGGCAGTAAAAGTGCTAACCGGAAGATTGAAGGATTTAAATCCTCTTCTTATCTTAATTACTGTAATATTTACGGCAAAATTCTTCGCCTAAATACCCCTTCGGGAGGAAATAGATGAACTGGAACACCCTAAAAACCACGATACTGCTCGGCGCTCTCACAGGAATTCTCCTCGTCTTCGGTAAGCTCATCGGCGGAAACGCCGGAATGATTATCGCCCTCTTCATGGCAGCTATTATGAACTTTGGAAGCTGGTACTTCTCAGATAAGATTGTTCTTTCCATGTACGGCGTGAGACTCCTATCTGAGGAGGAAGCTCCAGACCTTCACGCAATGGTTGAAAGGCTCGCTAAAAACGCAGGTATCCCTAAGCCAAAAGTAGGTATAGCTCCTATGGACGTCCCGAACGCTTTTGCAACCGGAAGGAACCCTGAAAACGGCGTAGTAGTAGTGACACCTAAGATTGTGGAGCTCCTAAACGAGGATGAGCTTGAGGGAGTCCTTGCCCACGAGATTGCCCACATAAAGAACAGGGATACGCTCATTCAGGCAGTCGCTGCAACGATAGCCGGTGCAATAACAACACTTGCAAACATGGCCCAGTGGTTCTTCCTCTTTGGCGGAAACAGGGACGAGGAAGAAGGAAACGGTTTAGCAGAAACAATCGGGCTAATCCTAATGGTAATTCTCGCTCCCATTGCTGCAGTTCTGATTCAGATGGCCATATCCCGAGCAAGGGAATACAAAGCTGACGAAACTGGAGGAATCATTTCAGGTAAGCCTGAGGCACTTGCAAGCGCCCTTAAAAAACTTGAGGAATACGCTTACAGAATTCCACCAGAAATAGCAAAGTCCGAAGTTAACCCAGCAACAAGCCACCTCTTTATCGTTAATCCACTAAAAGGAGATGCAATAGCAGCCCTCTTCTCAACTCACCCGCCAACAGAAGCAAGGGTAAGGAAACTCTTAGAGCTCGCCCAGAAACTCTTCGGTAGAATCAGGGAAACGCTCTGGAGATGGTAGAGGTTGAAGGAAGAGTTCAGGTACTTCCCAGAGTACGTAAAGGGATGCGGAAGGACAAACTTAACTCACAGGTTTGATATCTCTGCCATCTCCAACTTCTTCGGTAAGTGGATACCCTTTGCGTTTGCAGTAGGGATTGTAACGGGAGGCGTTGCCTCCCTTATGGATATCATTATCGTTAACCTGAACTCCCTCCTTACGGAAAACGTTCCCCTGCTTCTTCTCTACCCCCTCCTCGTCTCCCTCATCGTTGGATATGCTACAAGTCTTGATCCAAAGATAGGAGGGCCCGGAATAGGCTACGCGATAATCCACCTTAAAACAAAGGTATACATTCCCCTTAAAACGATTCTCCTAAAATTAGTCACATCAACCTTAGTTTTGTCGGGAGGTTTTATCGCCGGAAGGGAAGGTCCCTCTTTCTTCATCGGTGTTGCCTTAGGTGAGTGGCTCGGTAAAGTCTACGGAATCAGCAAGAAGTACAAGCCTCTCCTTGGCCTAATTGGAGGTGGCGCTTTTACGGGAGCTCTCCTAAAAGCTCCCCTCGGCAGTGCCATCTTTGCAATGGAACTTGAGGAGATGTACAACCTTGATTACCGTCCTTTCGTACCGATGATTATCGCCTCAATAGTCAGTTACCTTACATTCTCTTTCTTTCGCGGAGAAAGTGCGTTCATCCACTTAGACAAGCTGCCTGAGTGGAACTTAACGAGCATTCCCTACATAGTCGTAATGGGACTCACAATAAGCCTCACCACCTACGTCTACACCTTCCTCTTCCACACGGCAACCTGTTCCTCTAAGTTCTTTGAACCAAAGATAAGACCTGTAGTTGGGGCATCCTTAGCGATACCCTTTTTGCTCTTAACCTACCTTTTAACTAAGGATACAGACTTCCTCTCAACGCCGGCCCACATGGGTATCGTTTCTAAACTTGCCCAAATTCCCTTTCCCGTATGGACAGACATCCTGATCGTCGTGGTTGTTCTAATCGTAACCAGTCTAACCCTCTCTTTTGGCATTCCGGGAGGACTTGTCCTTCCCAACCTTCTGATCGGTGCAGCGATAGGAAACATCTTTGGCCACCTTTTCCCAGCCCAGATAGTTACATTTACCCTTGCAGGGATGGGAGCGGCGCTTGCAGCGGGAGCAAAAACGCCCTTAGCGGCAATAGTGATGATTACGGAAATGACCCACGCAGATGTTGTAATTCCGATGACTGCGGCCATAATTACAAGCTACACGACAAGCTTCGGCTTTAGCCTATACTTAGGACAGGAGATAAAGCTTAAGCCTATGGATAAAAGGGATGAAGATAGAAGGTAAGAGGATAGTCCTTGGAATAACGGGAAGTATTGCAGCCTATAAGACTATAGAGCTCCTAAGGGCCTTAAAGAAGAAAGGGGCAGAAGTGCGCGTAGCCGTAACCCCTTACGCTTTAAAGTTCGTAACGCCCCTTACCTTAGAAGTTCTCTCAGGTTACTCTGTCTACAGAGAAGTAGTGCCGGAGAGCTCTCCAGAAATCAGACACACCACTCTTTCGGCGTGGGGAGAGCTCTTTTTGGTAGCTCCGGCAACGGCAAACACTATTGCAAAAATTGCCTGCGGAATAGCCGACACTCCCGTAACTGACCTTGCCCTCTGTTTTGGAAGAGGTATCATCTGCCCGGCAATGAACGTAAAGATGTACGAAAACCCTATTACTCAAGGCAACCTAAAAAAACTAAAAGAGCTTGGCTGGGAAGTTGTTGAACCCTCCTCTGGATACTTAGCCTGTGGCGACGAAGGAAAGGGAAGGCTAGCAGAGATTGAGGACATCCTTGACGCCGTTTCCTACTGGTTTACCCCCAAGCTCCTCAAAGGGAAAAAAGTGGTAGTAACTGCCGGAGCAACAAGAGAATACATAGACCCTGTCCGCTTTATTTCTAATCCTTCCTCAGGCAAAATGGGATTCTCCATCGCAAAAGCTGCAAGGGCAGCAGGAGCAGAAGTTACTCTAATAACGGGAAATACCCACCTCAGAACTCCTTACGGCGTAAAGCGTATAGACGTTGAAACGGTTGAAGAAATGAAAGAGGCAGCTCTAAGTGAGTTTGAGAAGGCCGACATATACATCTCCTCCGCAGCAATTGGTGACTATAGGCCTTTAAAAAGAGCTCCAGAGAAAATTAAGAAAGGGCAGGAAAGACTTGTAATTGAGCTTGAAAGAACGCCAGACATACTCAAGCTAATAGGAGAAAGGAAAAAGGACGGACAGCTCGTTGTTGGTTTTGCTGCAGAAACAAAAGACCTACTCAAAAACGCAAGGGAGAAGCTAAAAAAGAAGAACCTTGACGGGATAGTTGCTAATGATGTAAAAAAAGGCATATTTGGAAGCGACCAAACAGAAGTCGTATTCATAACAGAGAAAGGCGAAACGCACCTAAAAGGTTCAAAAGAGGATGTAGCTCTTGAAATTATCAGGCTCATCTCTGAGCTATAAAAGCTATAAGGAGAGGAAAGGAGATGTTTGGATTCTTTAAGAGGAAAAAAAAGAAGCTGGAAGAGGAACTGAAACAGAACCCGGCTCAGCCAGAAAAGTGGTTAGAACTGGCAGAGGAAAGTGAAAAAGAAGCTCCAAGAGCTCTTATAAACGCCCTTCTTTACAGTAACGGAAAGCTAATAGACGTCGTTACCAAAAAAATTAAGAACCTTGCCATATTCACAGAGATAGAACCCTTCATCCAACAAGTTGAAGAAAAGCTCGGTAAAGAGTACGCCTCCTTTTTAAAAGGCCTAATTGAGGAGTATAGGGGAAACCTTCAGAGGGCCAGAAACCTCTACGACGTTGCAAGGAACAGCCAGAATAAGGAACTCTCCTTCCTCTGTAGCTACTACATAGCCAACATCCACATTAAGGAGGAGCTCTACGACTTAGCCCTAAAAACCTTAAAGGAGATTGAGGACAGAGTTCCAGAAAACTACAAGTTGGAGTTCTCCGTCAAAAAGAGAGAACTTGAGGAAAAACTCGGCCTTTCCGGCTCTAAGCTCTTAAAGACCCTTAAGGAAGGCCTCAAAAAAACAAGGGATGCCCTTGGGCTTTCTGACTTTAGAGGAAGGAAAGTTGACGAGTCCCTTTTTGAGGAACTTGAAGAGAGACTAATACTTGCAGACGTTGGAGTAAACACCACAATGCAGCTTATTGACTTCCTCAGACAAGAAGCCAAGAAGAGGAAGATAAAGAGCTCCGATGAGCTTTTGGAGCTCCTAAAAGAAAAACTCAAAGAAATCCTCTCAAGGTGTCAGGGAGAACTAAACCTTTCTGAAAAACCTTCAGTAATCTTGGTATTGGGAGTCAACGGCGTCGGAAAGACTACAACTATCGGAAAACTCGCAAAGCAGTTAAAGGACTCTGGACTCTCTGTTGTCCTCGCAGCTGCAGACACATTTAGGGCTGCTGCAATAGAACAGCTTGAGGTCTGGGCAGAAAGGGCAGGCGTAAGAATCATAAAGGCTCAGGAAGGAACAGACCCCGCAGCCGTCGTCTTTGATGCAATCCAGAGCGTTAAGGCAAAAGGAGACGACGTTCTCATAGTGGACACAGCCGGAAGGCTTCACAACAAGGAAAGGCTAATGAGAGAAATTCACAAAATTAAGAAAGTAATTGGAAGGGAATTCCCCGGCCAGCCTGCAGAAATCCTCCTCGTCCTTGACGCAAACACGGGACAGAACGCAATCTCTCAGGCAAGAGCTTTCAAAGAGATAACAGACGTTACCGGAATAGCCCTCACCAAACTTGACGGAACAGCCAAGGGAGGAATCGTCATAGCTATCTGTAACGACCTCAAAATTCCCGTAAAACTTGTAGGAATCGGAGAAAAAATAGAAGACTTAAGGAAATTTGACCCCAAAGAGTTCGTTGAAGGGCTGTTTGAGAGCTCTACTTAAAAAAGCTGTGCTATAATTTGAATAAGCTAACTCCGTTCCTTGACAACCGAATAAGGCTAAGGGCATTTCAACCACCCGAACAAAGTTCAGCAAGGTGTAACCTTCTTTTGACTTTAAACTTTGCAATTCAACGAGTCACAGTTATTCATAAAGTTCTTTAGAACGGGAAGCCCTTGATTTCCAATACCTAAAATTTTGACCTGTTGAAATGCCCCAAAAAGTGGCGGGGATTGCGACTGCTCTATGCACTTGTGAATGGCCTTGCCAAAGGCGGTCGCTGGTTGAAATGCCCTAAAAAGCGGAAGGGATTGCGACATAGTTTTCCTTCTATTCTTGTAATCAGAAAAAATTAAGTGTTGAAATGCCCTAAGAAGTGGAAGGGATTGCGACCGTTCCAAACGTAAATGTTTTTTAGTAGTCCTCTTTCCTTCAGTTGAAATGCCCTAAAAAGTGGAAAGGATTGCGACACTGCATAAGTGCCCGGAGGAAGAGTATAAACGACTGGATTAGCAAGAACGTTGAAATGCCCTAAAAACCGGAAGGGATTGCGACAAAGCTCTCCTACCGATATAGACGGGAGCTGTGGGACGGAAGAGACTCCCACAGTTGAAATGTCCTAAAAAGTGAAAGGGATTGCGACCCAGCTATCAGCTCCATGAGCTTCCCGTAACCGAGAGGTTGAAATGCCCTAAAAAGTGGAAGGGATTGCGACACTGTGGAAGTCTCAAAGAAGTCCTTCCAAGAAGAATCAGTTTGAGTTGAAACGCCCTTAAGAGTGGAAGGGATTGCGACCTCTGCACCACGACCAATGGCACAATAAAGCTTGTCTCGGTTGAAATGCCCTGAAAAGTGGAAGGGATTGCGACTTATATTCATTCACCGCTATTGAGACTGCAACAATCTTTGGAGAGTATTCTGTTGAAATGCCCTAAAAAGTGGAAAGGTTTTAAGTCTTTCAAAGGAGAGAGTCTGGGGGGGATGATAATCCCCCCTCACGGCCAAATGCCCTAAAAACTGGAAGGGATTGCGACATCTTATTAGCTGTTATTATGTATTCATCATCAGGTTGCCTCCAAGTTGAAATGCCCTAAAAAGTGGAAGGGATTGCGACTTAAAAACGGGTTTTCAATCTCCTTTCCTTCCAAGACTACAAGGTTGAAATGCCCTAAAAAGTTGAAGGGATTGCAACGCGTTTATAGCGGTGTACTTTGCTATCTGTTCACCTGAAACATCGTTGAAATGCCCTAAAAAGTGAAAGGGATTGCAACACTCTAGCGGGTACTTCTTGAACCGCCTTCTCACCGTAGCTGGTTGAAACGCCCTAAAAAGCGGAAGGGATTGCAACTTCCAATCGGTTATGTCGCTCATAGAGTTAACGAAAGCATCTTGAAATGCCCGAAAAAGTAGACGGGTTCTAAGTTTTCAAAGGGGGAGTCTGAGGGGGATGATAATTCCCCCTCACGGATGACAATCCCCCTCACAATTGTCATTCTCCCTCACGGTTAATAAGTTATTTGGTTACGGTTAATAGTTTTTGCAGGAGCTCCCCTCATGTTCAGACTGCGTTCTGCAACGGCCGAAGAAATTAAATACTATTTTGAAGTTGTATACCCCGCACAGGATAGAATACTTTCGGCAATAGGAAAACACTTCGGAGATGCTTTTTACCTTACGGGAGGGACAGCCCTTTCAAGGTTCTACTTCCAGCACAGATTATCCGAAGACCTTGACCTGTTTACAGGAACTGAGAATATAAAGACAACTATTCCGAGAATCGTCAATTTAATAGAGAGTTCTGGATACAAAGTCGTAGTAGAAGCCTCTTCTGTTACTTTTGGGAGGCTTTTTGTCCTACTTGAAGGAAAGGAAAAGCTGAAAATAGACCTTGTAGCCGATTTCCCCTTAGAAACTCCAAAAGCTAAAAAGAACTTCTACGTTGACACCCTTACCAACATAGCAGTTAACAAAATCACCGCCTTTGAAGACAGGGCAGAACTTAAAGACCTCGTTGACCTGTACTTTATAGTTAAAGAAGGAGGTATAAACGTAGAAGAAATACTAAAACTCGCAGACAGGAAAAGAGTTCCCATTCCCTATGAAGAGCTCCTCGCCATTAACAGCTTAGGAATTTCAGGAAGTGCTTTACTTTTGAAAGAAGTAGATGTTAAGGAGCTTGAAAAGTTCCTTAAAGAACTAAAAGAGGTTCTTGAAGAAAACGTTAAAAAAAAAGTCCAAGAAGCCAAAAGTAAGATAGAAGAAATAGTCCATGACCTTCTATGGGATTTCCCTCCTGAAGAAAGAAGGATAAGTTTAAAGACTATTCCGGTTCTAAAAAGAAGAATCAAAGGACTTAGTTACCCAAAAAGGAAGGCCATTGAGTTAGCAGTAAGAGAGTTCTGCTAAAAGTTTTCTACGATGACATTAGAAATTTCCAAGCCGGGACAATTTTTATCTTGATTCCGTCCTTCTCTATTTCCTTTTCTTCGTCGTAGGTTATTATCAGTCCTTCTTTTTGGGAAAAGAAGTTGCAGGCTTCTATGAGAGCTCCAACCTCCCTTTTTAAAGTCTTCTCCTCTTCTAACGTATAGGCAACCTGAAACAGGAAAGGCTTTTCACCTTTAAAGGCCACAAAGTCACACTCTTTTTTTCCCTTATAAAAGAAAATTTTTCCGTAACTTAAAAGGAGCTCCCTGAAAAGGAGATTTTCTAAGAGTTTTCCCCTGTCCTTGAAAAAAGAAACTGCATTAATGAGGCCGTTGTCAATAACGTAGAGTTTCTTTTGACTCAGCTCTCTTTTTAGGACAGAACGGGAAAACTTTTCAAGGAGCTTCACAAGGTAAACGCTTTCTGCCGCATCAAGGAGGAAATAAAGAGTATCCTTTGAAACCTTATAGCCCGCAGACCTTAGCTCGTTAAAAACGTTATTTACAGAAAAGGGAGAAGAAACGCTCTCTACTGCCCTTTTCAAGAAGTACTTAACTACAGGAAGGTTTTTAAGGCCAAACCTTTCAACTAAATCCCTAAAAAGCATTACCTCAAAGTATTCCTGAAGTATTCTAAGTTTCAGCTCCTCGTCTTCTACAAAGGCAAGCTCCGGGAATCCTCCCCAAATGAGGAACTCCTCAAAGAGCTTCTTTACTTTACTTTTAACTTCAACATCGTAAATGTCGGTAGGTGAAACTCTTAAGCCTTTAAAGCGTAAGAACTCCAGAAAAGAAAGGGGGTAGACCTCGTAGCTTACCGTTCTACCTCTAAGAGCTGTAGCTATTTCTACGGATAAAAACTTAGAACTTGAACCTGTGATAAAGAGTCTTTTCGTCTCTACTTCATAAATCCTCTTTATAAACTTCTCCCAGCCTTCTACGTTCTGAATCTCGTCAAAGAAGAAATAGACCTCAGAAAGTTTCTTGTCGGGGTAGAGCTCCCTGTAGGCCTCTAAGATGAGGTTGAGTTCTTCTTTTTTAAACTCAAGCCTTTCATCGTCAAAGTTTATGTAAACAATGTTTTCGGGACTTACCTTTTCTCTTAGCTCTTTTATAACTTGGTAAAGAAGGTAGGTCTTTCCGCTCCTTCTTACCCCAACTAAGGTTACAATCTTCCCACTGTCTATGGGAAGTCTTAAATCCCGACTGATAACTTGGGGGAGCTCCCTCCTCTGAAAAGAAACTATCACCTCTTTGAGAACTTCCTTCCTCATGATAAGGAAATTTTATCAAAAATCTTTCCTTCTTAAAAGGAAATTTTAAACATCCCTTAAAACCTCTCTCGGCTCAAAGGAGGTAGCTCTAAGGGCAGGATAGACCCCGGAGAGAAGGCCTATGAGGACAGAGAGGGAAAAAGATATGAGAGCTCCCCTCACAGGCAAGTAAAAAGGCCAGCCGGCAAAATGGGATATTAGGAGAACAAAGAGAACGGCAAAAAGAACTCCAAAGAGAGCTCCGCTTATTGAAAGAAGCGCCGACTCAAACAGGAACTGTTTAAAAATATCCCACTTCGTAGCTCCAAAGGCCCTCCTCACCCCTATCTCAACGAGACGCTCGTAAACAGAAAGGGTCATTACGGCCAAGATTCCAAGAGCTCCGACCCCAAAGGCAATCACAGCTACAATCACTGATAGCTTTGAGAATATCTCCATCGCCTGCTTTCTGGTGTTGGCCAAGTCCTCAAATTTACTTACGGTAAAGTCCTCTGTCCCGTGTCTCTTTAATAGAAGAGATTTAACCTCCTTCTCAGCTTCCTCTAAGTCGCCTGAGGGTAAAACATAAATCCCGTCCAAGTAGTCAACGTTAGCTATCCTCCTCATGGCAGAAGTTAGGGGAATGTAAACCCTCATATCAAGGTTCTCTCCGCTTATGTCTGTACCCCTCTTTTCCATCACGCCGACTATCTTGTAGGGAGCGTAGAAAAGGTAAATGGTTTTCCCGACGGGACAGGGCTCGCCGTAGAGCTCCCTCGCCACGTCCGTACCAATTACAGCAACCTGCCTAATTTCTTCTAAATCCTCCTCGTTTAAAAACCTTCCGCAGGCGACGCCGTAACCGGTTATCTTCTCATACTCCGGAGTTAAACCGAAAACTTCAGCCCTTAAAAACTTTCCACCAAAGTGAACGTTAGGAGCCACCTTTTTGTAGGGAGCGACAAGTGAAACGGAAGGACACTTATCCTTTATCGCCTTAGCATCATCAAGGATTAAGGTAGGATAGAAGGAAATCTGAATGGTTCTTCCGCCAAGGTTCTTGAAATCTCCGGGAACAACAACTATTACGTTCGCCCCTAAATCTCCTAAAGCTTTTAAAACCGCCTGCCTCATAGCTCCTGTTATCCCCATCATAAGGGTTAGGGAGAAAACCCCAATGGCAACTCCAACTACTGAAAGGAGCATCCTCTTCTTGTTCTCCCTAAAGTAAGAAAGGAGTGGCTTTAAACCCATTACACCTTTCTCCTTAGAGCGTGGACTGGCTCAAAGAGAGAAGCCCTCTTTGCCGGGAAGTAGGCTGCAAAGAGGCAAACGGCTACAGAAAAAGTAGCAGAGACTATAAAGGCCTTGACGGGATAGACAACGGGAACGTTAAGGAGAGGAAGAATGAACTTAACGGCGGCAAACCCAAGGAGGCTTCCCGGAAGGAGGGAAACAACAGCAATAATGAGGCTTTCAAGAAGAATTCTTAGAAGGATAGCCCTTTTAGTAGCTCCGAGAGCTCTCCGTAAACCTATTTCCCACTGGCGGGTATAGACGTTTATGTAGAAAATGGAAGACAGAACGAACCCTCCAACAACAAGGGCAGTGGTTGAGGCTATTCCTAAGAAAAGAGCAAAAGTTGCAGAGAGCATAGAGAGAAACTTCCTGACAACTAAGGGAGTTATTAGCGTAAAGTCGTCGGGCTTGTGGCGCTTGAGGAGTATTTTCCTTGTCTCATCCACTATCTTATCGTAGTCTGAAAGGGACAGAACTCTAAACCTTATAACCGAAACCTTGTTAAAGGTTTTTTCTACCACCTTGTCAAAGACTCTGTAGGGAATAAACACCCTGTTGTCAAGGTTATGGCCGTTGGGGGTTTTGCCCTTCCTCTTGTAAACGCCGATGATTCTAAAAGGGGTTCTGCCTATAAGAAGTATCTTCCCTATTGGGTTTTCGCCCGGAAAGAGAAAGTCGCTAACGTCGTGTCCAACGACGGCGACCTTCCTCTTTTCTTTAAAGTCCTCTTCTGTAAAGCCCCTTCCAAGCTCAACTCTGTAGTCCCAAGAAACGAGCCAGTTCTCACCCACCCCAAAGACAGAGGAAAACTTTGAAAGACGGCCACCTGCAACGGTCGTTGGCTTAACAATTCCGTAGGTAAGGGCAAATATCCCTTCAAGCCTTTCTATTTCTTTGACGTCTGAGAGTCCTAAGTTCCTAAAGAGCCCACGAGGTCCTTTCCCTATACTTCCGGAAACTATTAAAACGGAGTCTGGTCCAAGCTTCTTTATTACCCTGTTGGCCTGAAGGCTGCTCCCCTCAATGGCGGAAACTATCAGAACAACGGAGGAGACTCCAAAGACGATTCCAAGGAGGGCAAAGAGCGTTCTTACTTTGTTGTGGAGAAGGGAAAAGACAAGGTCCCTAAGGTAAAGCCCTATCATTCCACTATCTGCCCGTCCTTTATCCTCACGATTCTTTTAGCGTAAGAAGCTACCGCTTTGTCGTGGGTAACGACGATAACGGTTTTTCCTTCCTTGTTCAGCTCCGTTAAGAGCTCCATCACCGCCTTTCCTGATTCACTGTCAAGCTGGCCTGTCGGTTCATCCGCTAAGATAATCTCAGGAGAGTTTATCAGAGCTCTTGCAATCGCAACCCTCTGCTTTTGACCTCCAGAAAGCTGGTCAGGCTTAAAGTGAAGCCTCTCAGAAAGCCCTAAACGCTCCAAGATTTCCCTTGCTCTTCTTTCAGGAGTAGTTTTAGAAAAGAGCTCCCTTCTATACTTAGAGTCTAAATACTCAACCGGAAGCATAACGTTGTCAAGGACAGAAAGGTACGGAACTAAATAAAAGGCCTGAAAGACAAAACCGATATATCTACTCCTGAGCTGCGAGAGTTCGTCGTCTGAGAGCTCAAGAACGTTCTTACCGTCAAGGTAGTACTCGCCAGAAGTTGGCCTATCAAGACAGCCAAGGATGTACATAAGGGTTGATTTCCCCGAACCCGAAGGTCCCATGATGGCAACAAACTCCCCTCTCTCTACAGAGAGGGATATACCCTTTAGAACTTTTACCTCAAGTTCTCCCTGAAAGTAGGACTTGGTAACGTTCCTTAGCTCTACGAGAGGCATAAAGGCTTTACCCCTTCTTGGAAGAACCGACGGAAGATAGGTACTCTATGAGTGAGCTAAGGGTAAGGTTTCCTCTCCTCAGCCTGCTTTGTAGGGCTCTTAAGTATTTAGCGCAAACTTTTGGGTTCTCAGCAACCTTCTTCAGGAACTCTGCCTGCTCCTGCGTATCCACCCTTGTCCCAAGCCTTAAGATGAAGATGGCTGCACCTGTTGCCCTATTAAGGGCTGCCCTGTAAGCGTAACATACGGAGGCGTTAAAGTTGCTGTCCACCAGCTTATCGGCCAAGAAAATGAGGAGCGCATTTGAGAGCTTCATTTTTCTTATCTTCTTGTCTTTAAGGTCGTTAAAGAGGAACTGGAGTTCTAAGAGCTGAGGAGAATAACCGTTCTCAATAGCCTTTACAAGGTAGTCAACTGCCTTTTCTGTATTGCCAAACTTTAAGTAAATTTTAGCAAGGAGGGCTAAAGCTAGTCCGTCGTTCTTGTTATACTTTAAGTACTTCTGAACGTACTTTAAGGCCTTTTTGTACTTACCGGAAGAGTAGTAAATTTGAGCTAAACGCAGTTTAGCCTGCGGACAGTTCTTCTGGTCTGCAAGCTTTAGGTGCTCTAAGGCCTTCTTGAAGTCCGGTTTTACCCCTAAACCCTCACCGTACACCTTAGACATAACAAGGTGGTAAAAACAGGGGTCGGTGTCCTTTAACCTCTTCACAAACTCAAGGGCTTTCTGCACCTCCCCTTGGTCAAGCATGTAGTCTATAGCAGGACGGTATCCAAGGGAAGCGGCCTTTTCAAGCCAAGAGAAAGCTTTCTCCTTTAAACCTTTCTCAAGGTATAGCTGAGCAAGCAAGAACATAGCCTTGGGGTTACCCTTACTGGCATGGTAGAGGAAAACGGCCTCAGCTAAAGCTGGATTCTTCTTCTTAAGAAGGCTTGCAAGTTCTATCTCAGCATCCTCACTTCCAGCCCTACAGGCTTTTTCAAGGTAAACCTTAGCCTTTGATGGAGCTGCCGTTAAGAGCCTCTTTGCTTCACGAACCCACTTAGTCGCTTCAGAAACGCCTTGTGGAGCTCTTTCCTGCCTTCCTCCCTCAAGGGCAAAACGTCTCTCAAGGGAACTTAGAACCTTAGAAACCCCTTCCGGAGCTGGACAGCTACCAGCAGCGTAGAGTTTTACAAGATCCTTGTAGGCGTCCCTAACTCCGTTTTGAGCAAACCTGAGCATAACCTGATAATCTCCACAAGGATTTCCCGAAGATATCCACTTTAACCTGAGCAACCTATACCGCGCGGGTAGGTAGTCGCCAGCGCGACGATACCACTCTATAGCTTCTTTAAGAACGGCCTCTTTCTTCTTCTCTATCTCCTTCCTTAACCTTAGGTAGTCTTCCGCCGTTTTCGCATCGGCCACCGGACAGTAGCCGAGCTCTACGCTTTTAGCCTCTTTCTCGTAGAGCTTTCCAAGCCTGTAAGCAGCCTGCTTAACCCCTTTAGCGTAGAGCTCCTTATAGAGCTCCATTGCCACTTTCTTCTTGCCGAGAGAAAGATAGATAGAAGCTATCTTCAGACCGGCTTTTGTAAAGCCGTTTAGATATGCTCTCCTGTAGTACTTAATAGCCTCCTCTACTTTTCCATGCTGGTAGTAGTAATCCCCTATGAGAACGTAAGCCTTTGGAAACTTTTTAGCTCTGGCAAAGTAGTTAAGTTTTTTTAGAACCCTCCTTACTCCCCTTTCATCCCCCTCCCTGAGGGCTATCTGTAGCCTATACTTGTAAAGTAGATACTCAGCAGAAACGTCTCCCTTTTCAGCTGCAATTTCAAGCCAAACTAACGCTTCTTCTTCGTCTCCAAGACTCATGTAAAGAGTAGCTATCTCCTTAGCTGCAGGAACGTAACCAAGCTCGTAAGCCCTCTTAAAGTAGGAAATTGCCTTTTCCGTATCCCCCTCTTCTAATGCTATTTTACCGAGAAGGAAGTTTGCTCTGGGAAATCCTCTATCAGCAAGCTCTTTTAGCTCCTTAGATGCCTCTTCTACTTTTCCCTGTAGGTATAGGAGCTCCGCTCTCCTTAAATCAGCACACGAAACAAACATTAGCAGAGCAAGCAGGAAGAGAACTACCCTTTTCATCACCTTTACCAGTACCTCTTAATGTTGAGGAAAAGTCCATACGACCTATCAACTTCACTTACTCCGTCGTAGGCAGAGCCGGGCTCAAAGTAGCTACCTATGAGGTAGTAACGCCACTTTGCCGAAAGCCCCTTTTCTTCTCCTTCAAGGATGAAGTCTATCTCCCATCCAAGGTCACCGTCTTTTCCGTTAGGAGAAGGGAAATAACGGGAGAAAGAAGTTCCTTGGTCCTTATTAACGAGGTTATACTTAAGGATGTTTAGCTCTATCCAGTGGTTCTCCTTCCACTGGTATCCGCCAAAGACGCTGAATATCAAAGTGTTCGTTAGGTCAGGGTTGGTGTACTCGCCGTAGTAGCGAATTGTATTTGGACCAAAGAGGTGCTCCCTGTTGCTTGAAAGTCTCGGTTGGTAGAAGTACTCCGTCCCGCCAGCAACACGAGCTCCAATTCCAACGTCGTTATCAATATACTTTCCACCAAGCTCAAATCCTCCACCGTCCATAGAAGCACTTGCAACAGAAATCACTTCACTTGTAGCAGTACAACCAACCCTTTGGGTTTCAAGGATGTCCCTGTCTCCCCACATGTACCCTACGTCAAGCCAAAGGTCAACTTTTCTACCCTCAAACCTATCGTCCCAAGAGTAGGTCCACCTACCCCCTACCCAGTTTAGGTTTTCCTTTTCCTTCACAGGAGACCAAACGTCAAAGGTATCACCAACAGAAGCCGAGCTTCCCCTATACTCCTTAACGTAAAAGAGGTGAATGTGCTGGCGGTAGCGGTATTGGTAATCAACAGTTCCTACAAGATAGGTGTATCCAGAGATGTTGCTCCTTTCCTCGTTGTTGGTTACGTAAACGTCGTTTATCCTCTTTCCAAGCCAGAGGCTACCGCTTAACAGGGTGCTCAAGTAATCTACCCTTATTCCATCAATGGAGTTGTAGAACCAGAATCCTCTCGGCTCTGAAACAAGAACCCGTCCAGCTGAGAAAACGAAACCGTAGTAGTTAGGGTCAAAAATCGGCCTGTTGGAGATGTAAAGCTGCCTTATATCAAGCCAAAACTTCTTTCTGTGAGTGTCCAAAAACTTCTGATAAGCGCCACCTACCCTTACATCTCCCCACAAGCTGAGCTTATCGGTCATACTCCAAGCGAACTTCACGCCCGGCTTTAGAACGAGATCCTTACCCTCTAACTTGCACGTTCCTGACTCCAAGCTATCTGCAACACGGGCGTAGAGGTTAAGGTAGTATTTCAAAAAGAGAGCTCCCTCCGTAAAGGACTCACTGCTGGCAGACTTAGCAGACTCAGAGGCTGCAACGTCAAGAGGTTTATCCTCGCTGAAAACGGCCTGCTTGAACCATTTGGGAAGTTCCAGAATACCTTCACGAAGCCAGCTGGGCAGTACTCCTTCCTTTTCCTCTTCGCTGTGGAGCTCCTGAGCTACAGACTCACTCTTCTCCTCAGGAACTCTATTCTCTACCTCTTCTACCTCCTGCTCTCTCTTTCTAACCACCTTTGACGGGAAGATCCACCTTTCAGGCTTATAAGCACACACCCTCATAAAAGCTGAAGGGAAACGCCTTTTGAGCTCTCGCAGTACGTCCTTTCCCTCTCTAACCCTATCCCAGAAACCAACCCTTAGAGTGTACAGAGAGCCTATCTTTTCTACCCTAACATCTTCAAAACGCCCAGAAAGTTCCGTAGCCATTTCAACAAGTTGAGAGGGGTAGGGAGATGTTACAAGCTGTACGCAGTAGTAGTCTCTATCACCACTTAAAGAATTTGATGAGGCCTCACCAGTTAGGAAATACAGTAAAAAAACAAAAACAAGAGCTAATTTATTCAACCCCTTGCGCATTGAAATACCCCTGCCTCAAATGGTTCATGAGTTTATCAACGTCTACCTTCCTTAAACGGAAAAGATTCATCTTTTCAAGGTTTTGGCGAACATCTTTCTCTATTTGTTTAAAATCTGCATCATCGTCCTGCTTAAGCATCAAGGTCCACGCCTTAATAGTAGCAAAGTTCTTCCTTATATAGCGAACAAGTTCTGGATAACCTTCAAGGAAACCAATCTCAACATCGTGAAACCTTTCCTTTTCCCAGTTAATATACTTCCTCATACCAGCGTTTTTCTTAACTATAACGACCTTAAGTGTATCTACTTTTTTCTTGTAGCCAGTGGTTACAACATCTTCCACGTTCTTCCTGAAAAACTCCCAGTAATCCCTGCTCCCTGATAAAGAAAACTGTCTCTTAAAGTTTAATATCTGTTTCCTGAAGAACTCCCTTTCCTTTGGTCCTACCTTAAAACAAGCGTTCTTAGCTCCAAAAAGGGCACAGTCTACGAGTTTACCATTCTCTATACGTTCTATCGCCTTATCAACGTAAGAGTTAACCTCCTTCCTGCTCACTTCAGAAAACACAGGTAGCAAGAAAAGGATGTAACGGGCGTTAACGCTACCAAGAACCGCTGCCTCGGCAACAAGCATTATTCCTTCTTCTTGCAGCTTCTTATCTACAAGAGAGTTTGCTCCAAGTATTACAAGTCCTTGAGTTTCTCCACGGGACGCAGCCGATAAAAGCCACTTTATACCTTCCCTTTTCTCCGCTCGGGTTTTCGCCGATTCTCCATACTCTTCTGCTTCCTTATGAGCCTTAAAGAGCTTCAGAACTCCTATGGCAGTCCTACTCTCGTCGTTTCCAGCCCTTACAAGGTTAAGCTCTATCCTTTCAAGGTAACCTGAAACATCAGGACGAACCTTTTTCCTCTCCTCTAAAATACCGTAACCGGGAATAACAACGGGTTCTTTATCCTGATTTCTCATTATTTCGTCGGTATACTTTGAAATATCGCCCATAAAGAGCCTTGGCTGAGGGTAGAACTCATTTTTGTAGAGAGCTATTGCTCCACCGTTAGCTACCATTACCTCACCGGCAAAGTTTAAATGAAAGTCGTTCTCTTCAAGCCAAGCAGATGCCGCCATGTGGTAGGGGTCCGTGTAGAGGTTCCTGTAAATCTGATAACCAATGTCAGCAGCAGCGACTTCAAAGCCGTAACTTGGATTCTTGAAAATCCTGTTACCTTTAACAAAAACGTCCAAGGAGTTCCTAAGGTATATACCGTAGGACCTGTTTCTCGTAACCACGTTGTTCACGATGAAGTTCCTATCACTCTCAAGAAGGGAAATTCCCCCCAGCCTGTTACCAAAAACAACGTTGCGGTAGATAATTGCTTCCGACTTTCTATCCATCATTATGCCAGCGCCGTGATTCCCAACAGAAACGTTTCCTATAACTACCCCTGTGGTAAACCTTGAAAAGATTAGGCCGTGGGCCTTTCCCGCATTCTCAAAGACGTTGTAAGCAACGAGCTGGTTCTTGGTCCAGTCGTGGGGGTCGTAGTTGTAAAGGGCGTTATCCTTAACGTAGTTTCCAACAAACACTACGTTCCTTGCCTCGTTGGAGTAAAATCCCATGTAGTTGGCTATAATGTCGTTCCCCAAGAATATTCCTGTTGAGTATTCCTGTTCAAGGAGAGAACGAACAAGCTTATTTACCCTTTTAAGCTCCGGCTGTTCACGAGAAACCGGCATATCAAGGAGTTTTACAACGGGACTAACCTTTAACTTCTTACTAACCCAAGTGTTAAGGCCAAGGCCGAAAGAGCTAAAGAGCCCTTTATACCCAAGGCCGGAAAAGTAAGAGTCTACGATAATCAGCTTTCCACTACGAATCGCTAAGATGTAAGGTCTCTGTTTCTGCGTTCCGTAGAGGTAGAAGTTTTCTTTTGCAATGTGGGGAAGAGGAGAAAATTTGTTGTTCTTGGTATCCCAAGCTACAACCTTAGAGCTTATTATGAATATCTTTCCGATGACGAGAATCGGACAACCCGGCTCTAAGGCCATTCTCAGTTCTGTGTTCCTGATAACGAGGTTAGCACCCCGAGCGACAATTACAGGAACTTTAAGAATGTAGGCGTCCCCATCTTTTTCAATTACTTTATCGTTCTTTATCTTCTTCCAGAGCCACTCTAAGGAAAAGTTTCCTTTAGTCAAAACGAGGATTTTTAAGTTTGGAGCTTCCTCCCACCACTTTATGTAGTATTCCCTAAAGGGCAGAAAGTAAAGGTACTTTACAGGCAAGAAGTAAAATTTTCCTCCGTTACATTTCTTGGGAACAGCCTTTAGAACTTCCTCCGGCGTTAACTTCTTTAACTTTTCCTCAGCCTCCTTTACTTTTTCGGGTTTAAAGGAGAGTCTCTTCGGAACTATTTTAACCGTTCCCTTTGGAGGAACCACGAAAAATTTCTTAATAGCCTTTTCGTAAACGTCCTCCTTCAAAAAGGTAAAAGCATAGGCCAACGGAGAGTTAGCCACCAAAAAGACTGTCAGAACAATAAGCCCAACTAACCTTCTTAAACTCATGGCAGAATCCAGAAGATTGGCTTGAGAAGGGTCGGTGTCAGGTCTATAACAACGTCAACCGACTTTTTCAAGTCGGAGAGAGGAACTTTCTCCCCTATAATCTTTATCTTTACCCTGTCGTAGTTCCAAGAGAGGGAGTAGGCCGGCAAGGGAGTAATTGAGTGGAAAGTCGCAAGAGAGGGGCTTCCTTCTATTGAAACTATCTTACCCCTTTGTACTTTGCCGTCCTGACGGATAATTTCCACGTCCTGTCCAACCCTCACCCTTTCCATATCTGAGTGGAGGATGTTGGCGTAAACGTATATCTCCTCCCCATCGGGCAGAACTGCAAGGAGGGGGTCTATAAACCTAACCACATCCAAGTTTTTAGCATAGACCTCAACAACAGTTCCTGTTACAGGAGACGGAATTGCAACGGAAAAACTTGCAGGTGAATCAACAACACCTATAACTTGATTTTTCTTTACCCTATCACCAACCTGCCAGTTATACTTGGTCTTGAAGAAGCCGTTAATAGGCGACCTAATTATTTCAAGCTTGGCGTCGTAAAAAGCAGCTACCGGTTTAATAATGAAAATTCTCGCATGAAGCGCTTCTAAGAGGAATATAACAAGAAGCGTTAAAGCAGAAAAGAGAACCGAAAGAACAAAAATCCTTCTTAGGAACTCCTCTTTACCTCCCCTCTTCGGGGGTTTAGGACGCCTTCCTTCAAGGGTTTCTCTAAGGTCTTCCCTTTTTACAACGTTTATGAATTCGTCAAGGGTAACAATGCTACCTTCAAGGTAGGCCTCTATTATATCCTGCATAAGAGAAATTTGTTCAGGCCTTAGTTCCGTAAACCTACAGCCGACTGAACCGTCTGGACGCCTGTGAAGAAATTCAAGCTTTATGTCCTTTATAACCGTCTCAAAAGTATCAAAAGGAACTATGAAGTTTCCAACTGCCCACTTCTTGTCAAGCTGTTCATCTGGCAAACCGTCTATAGCACATCCACCAACCGACCAATCGTTTAGCTTGTAACGCTTTCCATCAATCTCTATGTAAGCGGGTATCTTATACCTTGGATAGTGCCTCGTAGGCTCCGCCTTATGCTTTATCCTCTGGGTCTGCGGTTGCTGTTGTTGGGTCTCAGGAGTTTCCTCCTTTTTCCTTTCATCCATCCCGTTACCCCCTAAATCATCAGTGGAAAACTTCAAAGAAGCGAATCAAATCCTGAGTATCAAAGAATCCAACTGAGAAGCCGGTTACAATGAAAAAGGTCAAGGCCTGAACGAGAAGGGTCATATGGGAAGAGGTAACAACGTAAAATCTGTCCCACTTAGTCTCCTCACCTGCCAGAACTGTCTGTTGCCTTGTCCACTTTTGCTTGTAAAGGTGATTAAGGATGTAAATCTTTACGAGAGAACCGTATATCTGGTTAAAGTAGAGAAGTATCGGCCAGCTTATGTAGTAGTAACCCCTCTGGACAGCATAGAAGAGAGCTACCAAAAAGCGAGTAAGGAGAATCCACCAGATGTAAGCAAAAAGAACGCCACCACCCCACTTTATCTCTCCCAAGAGAGCAGCCAAAAGACCGTAAAGACCTGTCCACATAGTGATACGTTGGTCGCGAATCGTGTACCAAACGTAAAGTCCCGTAACGCTGATTGGTATCTTTTTGGCCCTGTAAGTAGCCCTTAGTGAGTTGCCGAACCAACGTATCATCAGCATAGTTGTTCCTTTCAGGAAGTTGCGGTGGGGGGGAGCTTCCATGGACCAAACCATTACGTCTGGAACGTAGAGCATTTCCCATCCGTTCTTTAAGACGTAGAACCAAGTGGACTTATCGTCCCCAGTTAAGAATCGCAACCAACCGATACGCCAGTGTTCAACGTAGTCGTGCTGAACGGTTTCTGCAAATTCAGGGTCTAAAAAGAGCTCCCCTCTATAGACAGACATCCTTCCAGTAAGCGTCATAACCCTGTGGGACAGGGCAACAGAAGCCATGTAGGTATCCCTCTGAGCAAAACGGAGGGTATACCACTGCTTGTAAATTTTGTAAACCCAATCTTTTTCCGGCAGAACACAGTCTTCATTTGTCGTTACAGCTCCAAGCTTGGGGTTTATAGCAAAGAGGCTTGCGCACTTGACCATAGAACCCGGAGTTAAAATCGTGTCTCCATCAACGAGGGCAACTACTGAGTTTTGAAGTTTTGCAGGCTCTCTGAGGAGAGCTCTAAAAGCTACAGCTAAGCCGTCCCTCTTTCCCGTTCCAGCAAAGCGAACAATTAGGAGGGAAGCTCCGGGCGGAGGGGACATAACTTTCCAGAGCTTTTTAACAAGATTTTCCTCACACTTTTCAACAACAGAGGCTATTAAAGTAGCTTTCATTCCGTGCTTTACGCAGTTTATAACCTCTCCTATTGCACCTCTATAAACCTGAATAGATATTTCCTCGGGGATACGGTAGGTTGTAACGAGGATAAAGGCATGCTCGGGGAGCTTTTCTTTTGGAACGCTATCCGCTTTTTTTCTTAATTCCGGAAAGTAAACCTTTTTGTAGAAAAGAGCCCTCGCTACGTTGAGCAACGTCCAAGAGTAACGCCACACAGCAACAAAACCAATTATGAAAACGTAACGTTTCATTTCAGGATGGAGGTAAACGGGAGGCAAGGCCACGAAAAAGACAACGAGCATCACTATGTAAAGGAGAGTAGGAACTACTTGAGATGGAACTACCTGTTTGTGCATGGCCTAAACGCCTCTTTAGCGTACTTGCTCTTCTTAGGATAAAACTTGCGAGGATTTGTAGGGGTTGCCTTGTTTCCACAGATTTTCTTTTGTGGAGTCCTCATCACTTTAAGGGCAGAAAAGGTGTTAGCGTCCAAGTAGTTAGAAACTACCTCATTGTATATTCCAAATTCTTCTGTATCGCCCCCCAAACGAATACCTGAACCTTTGTTCTTAAATACGACATTTCCCTCAATAAGGTTATTGTTAGCCCTCACAGAGATTCCTCCAACGTGATAGGCCTGATTCATTGAACAAATATTATCAAAAATTTTTAAACTTTGTGAGCCTTCCTTCACGTCAATACACTCAGAACCGTAAGTAGCTATTGAGTTATGGTGAACGAGAAGGTTGTTCGTCCTGTCAAGTTTCCCCTTTGGCATCTGTTCGGGGGCCGTTCCTATATAGATACCTTCTCCATTCTGCTTTCCTCTGCCGAATACGAAGTCCCTCAATCCACAGTGAGACACCTGATTCCAAGCGATTTCCCCATCCTCAACAAACTTAAACCTAAGGCATTCCCCCCAAGCGTTTTCAAAACGAGAAGCAAGAACTCTTATACCCTTTAAAAGTTCGTCAGGAGAGCCCTTAACGTAAAGAAGTTTGTCGTGGTAGCACTCAATATTCTCACAATTCCTAAAGTGACCATCTACGGTTAAGTGCATTAAAGTTATATAGCTGTGTCTTATCTGAATTATTCTTCCTCCTCTCCTTTTATACCCATAAATCACAGCGCCGGGCATTCCAACGATAGTAATAGGCCTATCCTTCGTCCCCGACCTTACTGTTGTGATGTTCTGATAATACTTACCCGGCATTAATACTACTGTATCACCGGGATAGGCCTTCTCAAGAGCTAAATTTATCGTCCTAAGAGGTTCTTCTGCAGAAAGCCCTGAGTTTCTATCACTTCCTTTGGGGGAGACAAATATAACTTTCCCTCCGTTCCACACCTTAGCAGTTGCAGTTTCTTTCACTGAAGCTGTTGCACAGCCAAATAGAGAAAAAACAAAAAGGGCAAGGGACAGCAGTCCCTTGCTCCTATTTTTCAAGAGTTTACCAACATAACGCATAGTACTTGCAAGCCTCCCTTAGGTTAGGTTTATCGTAGAGAACTCCGTTAAGGTCAAAGACGTACTTTTCACGGTAAGCCTCTTCTTCTTGGGGTACGTCCCTGTAACTTCCAGTAAGAACGAGGTAGTCCGTATCCTTAAAGGCCTCCTCAAGGGAGGAGTAAAAGTCTTCGTCAGATATGGAAATGAAGTCTCTATCAAAGTGCCTGTAGACCCTTTCAGTATCTACGAGGGGGTCAAAGTACCTTACTTTATACCCCTCGTCAAGGAGCTTCCTCGCAAGGTAAACGGCTGGCGATTCCCTCGTGTCGTCCGTTCCGGGTTTAAACGCAACTCCTATTATAGCAACTGTGCTTCCCGGCTCTACTTGCTCCTTGATTAGCTTAACTGCTTTGTCTATATGGCTTTCGTTTGACTTCATAACGCTGCTTATAAGAGGAACTTCTATACCTTTCTGGTTAGCAATGGAGACGAATCCTTTAACGTCTTTCGGTAAACAAGAACCTCCAAAGGCAAAACCGGGCATGAGGTAGTAGGGAGATATGTTGAGTTTCCTATCCTCGCAAAATACTTTCATTACAAGCCTTCCATCCGCTCCATGTTGCTTTGCAAAGTAGCCAACCTCATTGGCAAAGGCTACCTTTATAGCATGCCATACGTTGTCAACGTACTTAACCATCTCAGACTCTACGATTGGTAGCTTAAACTTGCCTCCGGGAATATCTTTATAAACCTCCAGAATAACCTCAGCTGACCTTTCGTCCCCAGCACCTACAACGGTTTTTGGTGGATTGAAGAAATCGTAAATTGCAGTTCCCTCCCTGAGGAACTCAGGGTTGAAAGCATAGCCAAAGTCTTTACCTACTTTTTTACCGGATTCCCTTTCTAAAATTGGAATTATTAAGCTATTGGAAGTTCCGGGAGGAATTGTGCTCCTGAAACAAACTGTATAGAAACTATCTTTATCCTTCAACGCTCTTCCTATTTCTGTAGCCGCGCTCTCTACATAGCTAAGGTTTACAGTTCCATCTTTCCTAGATGGAGTTCCTACGCATACGAAACAGAGCTCCGTCTTTTCCACAGCTTCCTTTACGTCAGTTGTGAAGGATACCCTCCCCTCTTCAACTGCCTTTTTGTAGTACTCCTCCAGACCTTCTTCATAGATTGGGAGCTCCCCGTTCTTCAATTTGTTAATTTTTCCTTCGTCAATGTCCACCCCCACAATCTCGTGCCCCATTGAAGCTAAACACATGGCACCAACTAAACCTACGTAACCGAGACCGATTACAGCGATTCTCACGACTTCCCTCCTTTTGTAGTTTAGTTTTTTTACGTTTTTTTCACGACAGCATTTTACACGATTTACTCAAAAGAGTAAACCTCAGAAAAACAATTACTTCTTTTGATTCTTAGAAAATTCAAGTTCTACCAACATACTCCTAAGGTTTTGGTAAGTCTATTCAAACCTTATTGCACAATGTCATTGGAACCTTCTGCCACCTGATAGTTCTTCTCCTAAACTTTTTCAAAGAAGTCCGCATCAGACAGATATCAAAAAAAAGAAATCACAAGAAACACTTTAACTTAACTAAACAAATGTATTCCCAGAGTGAACCGTTAACTGCCCATAATAGACAAAGTCAAAGGTTCAAAACTACCAAAACTCTCAAATCAATCGTCAAGTCAATACAAAAATTAAGTCAGCTCAAAAGACTAAAAACCAAAAAACTCTTAAGCTCCTATATCCCTGTCCTTCTCTCCACAAAAGAACAATTACCGCTATAATCTATGGGCAAAAGCGAAGCGGAGGAGCTCAAATGAGAACCGTTGATATTACGACGAAGTTTGACAACCTGAGAACCGCAAAGGCAAAGGGAAGAATTAAACTTTCTCCTGAAACGGTAAAGAAAATCCTAAACAGGGAAATACCTAAGGGCGACGTTCTTGCGGCTGCCCAAATTGCAGGAATTATGGGAGCAAAGAAAACTTCAGAATTAATGCCCTTCTGTCATCCAATCCCCATTGACCACATAGAGGTAAAGACAAAGGTTGGAGAGGACTTTATTGAAGTTGAAGCAGAGGTAAGGGGCATATGGAGAACGGGATATGAAGTTGAGGCTATGAACGCCTGTTTAATGGCGCTTCTCAACATATTTGATATGTGTAAGGCCTTTGACAGCAACATGGTTATTGAGGGAGTACAGGTAGTAGAGAAAAGTGGTGGAAAGTCTGACTGGGCAGAAGACCTTTCAGGTCTTAAAGTAGCAGTAATAACTGTTAGTGATTCTGCCTACGTAGGAAAAAAGGAGGATAAAAGTGGTAAAGTAGCCCAAGAGATTCTTGAAAGCTTTGGAGCTGAAATCATCGGCTACGAAATTGTTCCAGATGAGGTTGAAAAAATTACAGAGGCAATAAACAGGTTTAAGGAAAGCGGGGCAAACTTAATAGTCACTACAGGCGGAACTGGGTTCAGCCCAAGGGACGTAACTCCAGAGGCGACTGAAAAGCTCATAAAGAAAGAGATGGTAGGCTTTTCTGAAGCTATGCACATCCTTGGCGTTAGGTTCACTCCTAAGGCACTTATGTCAAGAGCAAAGGCAGGTTTCTTGAGTGAAAACTGTATAGTTATTAACCTTCCGGGTAGCACAAAAGGCGTTGAGCAGAATTTAAAGATGTTCGCCCCCTTGATAAAGCATGCCCTCAAGATGGCTCAGGGAGGTGGCCACTGATAACGGTTTGCATCCTTGCAGGGGGCAAGAGCTCCCGTTTTGGAAGAGACAAACTATCTGAGCCTGTCGCAGGAAGACTTTTGGTAGAGTGGACTCTAAACTCTGTTAAGGACTTTCCAGAAGTTATCGTCGTTACTAAGAACCCACTGAAGTTTCCCCACTTAAAGGGAGTGAGAGTTATCCCCGAACCTTTTAAGGACTTCTCCCCAATCTACGGAATACTTACAGGACTTAAAAGAGCCTCCTACGAGAAGGTCCTCTTTCTGCCCGGAGATACGCCGTTCCTAAGCAGTAAGGCGTTAAGGGCATTTTCTGGCTTCATCCCTCCAGCAGTAGTTTCTGAGGGAAGTAGAGTTCACTCACTACTTTGCCTTCTGTCCAAAAGGCACGTCCCAGCTGTTGAAGAGTTTCTAAGGTCTGGGAGACACAGGATTTCGGAACTCCACAGAGTACTCGGTAGCACTCAGGTTGACTTTAAGAGCTTAGAACCCTTTGACTACACGAGGAAGAGCCTTTTAAACATAAACAGAAAGGAGGAACTTAATGAGGCCATCTGTAGACAAGCTTATAGAGGATGTTAAGAGAGCCTCAAGACCAGAAAACCTTGGAATGATTTTAGTCCACAACGGTATCGTTAGGGGGAGCTCCAGAAGTGGCAAGACAGTTGAGGAAATGGAGCTTGACTACGACGAGGAGAAACTTAAGAAAATTGTTTCAGAGTTTGAAAGCAGGGATGGTATTGAGGCCATAAGGGTCTGGATAAACCGCGGCAGGCTTAAAGTTGGCGACGACATAATGGTCGTAGTCGTTGCAGGCAGGTTCAGAACAGACGTTCTACCAGCATTTGAAGAGCTTATCTCCCGAATAAAGAAAGAGGTAGTTGTTGAAAAAGAAATCGGTTAAAATTTGCCCGCGCTAAAAGCGCGGGCTCTAAAATCCCCTATACCCTACCGTACTTATCCTCAAACCTTACTATGTCGTCCTCCTCTATGTACTCACCAACCTGAACCTCAATCAGGACAAGGGGCACCTTCCCGGGGTTTTCAAGCCTGTGAACTGTAGTTTTTGGAACAAATACACTCTCATTTTCGTGGACGTAGAAGGTCTTGTCCTCAATCGTAACTTTTGCAGTACCCTTAACGACTATCCAGTGCTCACTCCTGTGGTAGTGCATCTGAAGGCTCAGCTGTTCTCCCGGCTTAACGGTAATGAGTTTTATCCTGTACCTATCACCAACCTCAAGGTCTGTAAAGCTTCCCCAAGGTCTATACTCTGTAACGTGTCTATCTACGTAATGCTTCCTTTCAATGTCCTTCTTGAGGAGCTTAACTACCTCTTTAACTCTCTGGCTCTCACCCCTCTTAAGTATAAGAGTAACGTCCCTCGTTCCTATTACGGTTAAATCCTCAACGCCAATTGTTACGATGAGCCTCTTTCCTTTTTCTATTATCATGCTGTTCTTGGTGTCATAGGTAATAACGTTACCCTTCTTCACGTTACAGTCTTCGTCCTTAGGGAATACTTCATAAACGGCGTCCCAAGAACCGATATCGGACCACACAACATCACAGGGTATCACTGCAGCCCTATCGGTGTTCTCCATTATGGCGTAGTCAATGGAAATATCCGGAAGTTCTTCAAAGCGCTCTACCGCCTCCTCGTAGCTATTTTCAAAGATCAGTGAGTATATCTCCGGCTGATACTTCTGGAACTCCTCCTTAAGAGTCTTTATAGTAAAGGCAAACATACCGGAGTTCCAGAAGTACTCTCCCGAAGAAACGTACTCAACCGCCCTTTTAAAATCTGGTTTCTCTGTAAACTTCTCAACCTTAAAGCTACCCTCCTCCAACTGCTCCCCTACTTTTATGTAACCGTAACCGGTTTCTGGATGTGAAGGTTTTATACCAAAGGTCACTATATAGCCTTGTGAAGCAAGCTTTTCTGTAAGGGGGAAGTACCTAAGCATTGCGTCCCGAGGACTTATAAAGTGGTCGGAAGGCGTTACAAAGAGAACCTCCTCCTCCTCCACCCCCATCTTATCAAGGGCATACTTGGCACAGAGAGCTATCGCAGGAGCTGTATTCCTACCTATAGGCTCTAAAACAAAGTGAACATTGTCTGTCTTGAATTTTAGTTCTTCAAGTTGTTCTTTTATCATAAATGTATAGTACTTTTTTGTAGAGAAGATAAAATCGTCAAGTGAAAACTTAGAAGTAAATCTTTTGACGGTTTCTTGGAAAAAGGAACTGTGGTTAATTAACTTTATGAACTGCTTAGGATACTTTTCCCTTGATAGGGGAAAAAGCCTTGTCCCACTCCCACCTGCCAAGATTACGATTTTCATGTATCACCTCTCCCTATCTTTATTTTTATTGGGCTATTTTATCACAAATTTTCACGATTATTTCACAATCCCAACAGAAACCACGTAAACCGGATACTCAAATTCAGGAAGAGAAAGGAATCTTTTTAGGTCAAAATCGTAAAAAGCACCTATACCGCAAACTCCAAGACCAAGGGACTCAGCAGCAAGGTAAAGGAGTTCCCCAAGAGCTCCCGCCTCCATCAGAGCTCCCCTGTAGTCCCTACAGCCTTTACCCGAAAAGTCAAAGGTGAAAATAACGTTAACGTTTGCCCTTGCAATAAAGCCTTGAGCCAAGCAAAGGTAGGCAACCTCTCTACTGAAATCCCCCTTCATTACCGGGTAGAGTTCCCCATCCCCTACTGCGTATATGCCATCTGCCACCCCCTCAACGTTCTTAACCTGAAGGTAAAAGGATGTTTGAGGGAATCCCCAGTCGGCCGGGAAACAGTTGAGGGAGGACTCAAGGAGATATTTAAACCTTTCAAAGTCAAGCCTCTCTCCGGTAAACTTCCTCTTAGACCTACGCCTTAAAAGGGCATCCTTCAAAGGAAGGGAGTTAACCTCAGGATAAACTCCATCTGAATCTGGATATTCCCTGTAAAACTCGCAGGAATCAAGGTTACCTACTAAATGGGTATTCACTATTTCAGCGTTGTATATGGGCTTTCTGACTACAGGCTCAAAGGGAGGATAGGGGTAGGTCACTATAAAGTCATCCCCCCAAAAGAGGGCAGGCCTATCTATGAGGACAGCGGCTAAGGCAAACTCGTTCTCTCCGTCCACTCCAAGGAGCTGGTTTAACTTGTCGTCCTTAAACTTTGATACAACGCACCCTCCAAGGCCGACAGACCTTAAGAAAACAACGCCGTTTGAAGCCATATGGCCGGCGTCAAGGAGGCAGTACCTATAGGCCCTCGTCCTGTACTTCCAAGCGCTTCTGGCGTAGATGCTTGTAATTACAGCTACAACGTTCCCGGGAATCTCTGCACAGAGAGCCGTCTGAAGTAGTTCAAAGAAATCCTTCTCTACAAGGAGCTCCAAGGAGTGGTCTATCGGTTGGTAGTGGTAAAGACCGTCGGGGATACCTTCTACTTCTTTTACGAAAAAGTAGAGCTCAAAAGGGTAGAGAGCTCCAGCAGAGGGAACTGTCCTAAAGTAGAACTCCTCTCCGTGGAAGTTCTCAACCCTACTTATCCCGTTCATTGCAAAGGCTAAATCGGAGAGCTCCCCAAAGGAGAGAACATCCTCCGCCCCACTGCCACAGAGCCTATAAAGGACGTCCAGAGTTTCCTGAAGAGGACCTTTAAAAGGTAAAAGGGAGAACTTCTTTATCCCCTTATAGACCTTAAAAGGACTTGGATAGTTTGACCAGTCTAAATAGTGGGGTCTTCTTACGCTCTCAAAGGTGTGGGCTGTCTTTATATGGTAGTTGTAACAGTTCATCTTTCCTCCCTAAGTTTTGGATTTTACCACTCTCCACTTTTGGGGTTCCCTCTGGGACTTCCAGCGTTTACATTAAACAACTGCAAAACGGAAGTTCGGAGGAAAAGAGATGAAAAGGTTACCGGTTGTTTCTATAGTGGGAAGGCCAAACGTTGGTAAGTCTTCCTTGTTTAACAGGCTGCTTGAGAAACGTTTAGCGATAATTGACGATACCCCCGGAGTTACCAGAGATAGAATCATTCAGGAAGCGAACATAGAGGACCACAGGGTTCTCCTTGTAGACACCGGAGGTGTTGATCCCCACGGGGAAGGTTTTGCCAAGGAGACAACGGAACAGGCAAAAAGGGCTATGGAAGAGGCCGACGTTATTGTCTTCGTCGTTGACGGAAAGGAGGGAATAACTCCCCTTGATGAGGAAGTCGCAAGGCTTTTAAGGAAGTGGAAAAAGCCCGTAATCGTTGCAGTTAACAAGATTGACGAACCTTTTATGGAGGACTTGGTTTACGACTTCTACAGGCTCGGCTTTGATGAGGTCATTTCCATCTCTGCAATTCACAAGATAGGTATTCCGACCCTAAAGGAGAAAATCATAGAGAAACTCCCCGAAGCTTTGCGCCAAGTTGCAAAGAAGGAGCAGGAGAAGGAGGAGAGGAGAGAGAAGGCAGAGAGGCTAATCTCAGAGGAGTCCTCTGAGGAGCTCAACCAGCTCATAGACACCTTAGAGAAGGGAGAGGAGTACGAGTTTGAAGAGGAGGAGAAAGAACCGATAAAGGTGGCCATCGTCGGCCGTCCAAATATGGGTAAGTCAACCCTTTTAAACGCTTTAGTGGGAGAGGAGAGGGCTATCGTCAGCGACATTCCGGGAACGACGAGGGACGCAATAGACACCTACGTAAAAATCGGGGATGACGAGTACATCTTTATAGATACAGCCGGTATAAGGAGACGTGGAAAGATTAAGGACATAGAGTACTACTCTTACCTGAGAGCTCTTGACGCCATAGACAGGGCAGACGTCGTTGTCCTCCTTTTAGACGCAGAGGAAGGCCCAACTGACAGGGACGCAAAAATTGCAGGAATCGCCTTAGAAAAGTTCAAGCCAATAGTTATCGCAGTAAACAAGATTGATAAGCTCCAGAGCCAGAAGGAGTGGGAGAACATCCACAGGAGGCTTGACCTTACCTTTGACTTTATCCCTTATGCCCCAAGGGTATTCATATCTGCTAAGGAGAAAAAGGGGCTTGAGGAACTATTAAAACAGATTAAGGACCTTTACAGGCAGTACACAAAGAGGGTTACAACAGGAAAGTTCAATAGAGCTCTCGCCGAGCTCATGGAAATCCACCAGCCACCAGTTTACAAGAACAAGATTGTGAAGATTTACTACGGAACGCAGGTAAAGACAAAGCCACCTACATTCCTACTCTTCTCCAATTACCCAGAGGGAATTCCTCAATCCTTTAGACGCTTTTTAGAAAACAGGCTGAGGGAAAAGTTTAAGTTCAACAAAATACCTTTAAGGATTGTCTTTAAGAAGAGATAAAGTCTGAGGCCAAGTTTCGCAGGGAGAGGTAGAGCTCCTTCGCCCTCTCCTGCGCCTTCTTCCTATGGGAGTCAACCTTTTTAAGGTTCTTCTTAAGGACGTTGACTACCGTCCTATCAAGCTTTCCTTCCTCCACCATCTTCTCTATTATTGCAACTGTTTCTTTACCAGAAAGCCCTTTCTTGTAAGGACGGTCCTCCATGAGAGCGGTAAAAACGTCGGCAACGGCCATTATTCTTGAGCCCAATGAAAGGTCGTTAGCGTTCAACCTGAAGGGATACCCGCTACCGTCAAGGGTTTCGTGGTGGTAGGCAGCCCACTCAACTATGTTGGTGTCAATTGCAAGCTTTGAAATGATTCGGTAACTAAAGAAGACGTGGGACTTCATGATGCTGTACTCTTCCGGAGTTAACCTCCCCGGCTTTTCAAGAATCTCCTTTGGAACCGCTATCTTCCCGATGTCGTGGAGTAAACCGGCCACTTCTATCTTTTTAAGGTCAGGGGAAGTGAAGTTAAAGAGAGTCGCCAAAGAAAGGGCAGTCTGAGCAACACCTGAAGAGTGGGTAGCAGTAAAGGGACTCTTAAAGTCTATGAGGTATGCAAGCATCTTTGAGAGATCGTAAAAGGCCTCAAAAGGTAACTTCTGAGAAAAACTCCTTAGGAGCTCCTCCAGAGACTCCTTTAAGCAGTTTTCATTTAATAGCTCAAACCAGAAAGAGTCCTTCGGACTAATCTTTGTAAGGAATATCTCAACAAGCTTTGGGTTAAAGACTCTACCACTAAACTTCAGTAAGTACTCCTCAATCAGTGTCCTAATAGACGATATAGAAGCATAAGGATTCTCCCTTCCAAGCTTCTCAATCCTGCCGTATATTACGGTATCTATCCTATCTGCCAAATGGAGAATTAAGGAGCTAAAGGGAGCTTTTATCCTTACAATTTCATGGCAACTATAATGGTGATACCTGATAATCTTTGCTATCTTTGAGAAGTAAGGAAAGTGTCTTAACAGTTCGTATCCAATTTCTGCGTGGAGGTGCATCCTCCTTTTATCTCTCTCAAGCTCCACCGCTTTAACAAAAGCGATATCCTCCTGTGTGGAAACCAAAAGCAATCCGATATCGTGAAGGAGTCCAGAAACGAGTATGTTGTATAGAAAATCACTAGAAAAACTTATCTCCCTTGCTATTGAGTAGGAAATGAAAGCAACTCGGTAGTTATGGTTGTTCAAAATCGGGTCTACAAGACCACTCATAGAAGAAACTGCAAGTAAAAACTTTGATATATCTATGGATGAATTCACAGTTCTCCTCTTTTGTTTAAGTTTAAATTGCTATATCAACTATTTTACACTTATATCTAAGTAGGAACAAATCTTTCTAAAAAACTCTCTATCTTTTAGTCCGGGATGGGGTATTTGGAGCTCCTCAACACTAATTTTCACGTCCCCGTACTTAACAATATCCACATCAATAACCCGAGGCCCCCATCTAAAAGTTCTATAACGACCTACTCTCTTCTCTATCCACTTAACGAGCCTTAAAAGCTCAAAAGGAGGGTGGTGAGTTTCAACTAAAAGACCGTAGTTTAAAAAAGGAGGCTGCTTCTCAACACCAAAAGGTGGAGTTTCAAAAACAGGACTTCTTCTTAAAATCCTCCCCACAAACTTTCTTATAAGCTCCTCAGCCCTCTTCAGGTTGTCAAGACGGTTACCAAGGTTCGTTCCAAGAATCAGGACTACCCTCATAGCTTCCCTTCAAGCATCTGTATCAGGAGTTTTATGGCCTTCTTTGCTGCCTTCCTCCTCCTGTTGTTCCTCCTTGCCACCTCATCTGGGTCTTTATCCTCAAAAATAAACCTAAAAACTTCTATCCTATCGCCTACCGAAACGCCGATGTAGGTAAGCCCAACGGGCTTTTCCGGAGTTCCCCCGGAAGGCCCTGCAATCCCGGTTGTAGAGATTGCACACTCAGTTCCCAAGAGTTTCTTCACGCCAATAACCATCTCCCTTGCAGTCTGCTCGCTGACAGCCCCGTACTTTAAAAGGGTCTCAGGGCTAACGTTTAAGACTTTCATCTTCACGGTATTGTCGTAAGCAACCACACCACCCATAAAGTAGGCAGAGCTCCCCGGAACGTTTACAATCCTCGCAGCAACCAGTCCTCCCGTACAGCTCTCAGCCGTTGAGAGTTTTAGTCCTTTTTCAGTTAGGAGCTCTTTCAGCTTAAACTCCGGCCTCATAGCTTTCCTCACAAGTTATAATTTCAGTCACTATACCATCTTACCCGATTAAAGAAGGAGGTTTCAATGTTCTCCCTGCCAGAACATATAAAGAAAGTTCACGTATACGAACCCGGAAAACCTGAGGAGGAGCTCAAAAGGGAGCTCGGACTTAGAGAAATCGTAAAACTCGCCTCAAACGAAAACCCCTTAGGCCCATGCCCCGCAGCAGTGAGGGCAATCATTGAGGACTTAAAGAACCTAAATAGATACCCGGACGGAAACTCCTACTACTTAAAGAGAGCTCTTGCCAAACACCTTGGAGTTGAGCCGGAAAACATCTTTGTAGGCCTTGGCTCTAACGAAGCCCTTGACATAATCTCCAGAGCATACCTTCGCCCCGGTAAAAACGCAGTTTACAGCGAAAAGTCCTTTGCAGTTTACCCGATAGTCGTCCAGCTTGCCGGAGCAGAGCATAAAGTAGTAAAGGCAAAGGACAACTACTACATGGACCTAAAAGCCCACCTTGACGCAATAGACGAAAACACCGCCGTAGTTTTCCTTGCAAACCCTAACAACCCGACGGGAACGGCCTTTACAAGGAAGGAGTTTGAGGCCTTCTTAAAAGACTTCCCAGACGACGTCCTCTTAGTTCTTGACGAGGCCTACTACGAGTACGCCGTCGGAGCAGGTTTTGACATTGAAAACGGCATAGAGTACATCCACGAGAAGAACATCGTTGTAACGAGGACTTTCTCAAAAATCTACGGGCTTGCAGGACTCCGCTTGGGCTACGCAGTAGCAAAGAAAGAGATAATTGCCGACATGAACAGAATTAGACAGCCCTTTAACGTAACCCGTCCAGCTCAAGTCGCAGGAGTCGCAGCCTTAGAGGACAAGGCATTCATCAAGCACTCCCAAGTTGTAAATGAAGAGGGTAAGAAATACCTCTACGAGCAGTTTGAAAAGCTCGGACTTGAGTACGTGCCAACCTACGCAAACTTTATCCTCGTTAAAGTGGGATACCCAAGCAGGGAAGTCTTTAAGCGCCTCCTTCAAAAGGGAGTAATCGTAAGGGCTATGGACGGCTACGGATTCCCCGACCACATAAGGGTAACCATAGGAACAATGAAGGAAAACATCTTCTTCATAAAGAAGCTCAGGGAAGTCCTTGAAGAGCTTAAGGAAGAAAGGCAATGAGGAAGCTAATACTTTTAGCCCTTATGCCCCTTCTCTTTTCCTCCTGCTCCTGTAAGTGGCAGACGAAAGTAGAGAAAGAGGTATTAAAAGTTACAGGTGGTAAGTTCACAGTTAAGGTGTATAACGGCGGGAAGCTGGTCGCTGAGTATCGGGGAAAAGGTTACGTCTGGTTTGAGATGGACAAAAACGGAAGACACACGGGAGTTGTTACCTTTAAGGACGAAAGGGGACACATAATAAGGGTAGGAACTTTTGGCGGAACGGTAGTTGTTGATTACGAGTAGGAAAGATGAAGGTAGCCCACATATCGGACACCCACTTAGGCTATATGCAGTATCGGCTTCCTGAGAGGAAGCAGGACTTTATGCTCGCCTTTGAAAGGGCAATTGACATCTGCATAGAGGAAGGGGTTGACATCATCCTTCACACCGGCGACCTCTTTGAAACTTACCAGCCTGATATGGTAACCCTTTCCCGCTGTATAAGAACCCTCCAGAAGGTAAAGGCTCACGGCATAGAGTTCATAGCAATCACGGGAAACCACGATAGAGCTCTAAGAAGGGGAACAATCCCCCCTCAGAGGATTTTAGAGGACTTAGGAATCTTAAAGCTACTGAACTACAGGCCGGGAGCTCCAGCAGAAGAGCTCGTTCTCTCTCTTGACGGAGTTCTAATAGCCGGCTTTCAGTACTTTCCCCGCAGAATGATAAAGGTTTTAAAGGAAGGCTTCTTTGACGAGCTATCTGAACTTGCCTTTAAGGCCACTACCTCTATCCTCATGTTCCATCAGGGAATTGGACAGTATCTACCCTACGAAGAGAGCTTTGAGATGGAGCTCATGGAGCTCCCAGAAGGCTTTGACTACTACGCCGGCGGGCACATCCATACCTTCGTCAAAGAAAACCTAAAGGGAGGCCTCTTTAGCTACTCTGGAGCAACAGAGTTTAGAACCGTTAAAGAAGCCGAAAGGGGAAAAAGGGGATTTAACATTTTTGATACTGATAGGAGAGAATTAAAACGCATAGAGCTTGAAAACTTAAGACCCTTTAAGGTAGCAAGGTTCTCTGAAGAAAGGGCAAAAGAAACCCTTGAAGAAGTCCTACAGTTTGTTTCCTTAGCAGAGCAGCCTCCGGTGGTCGTCATTGACTACGAGTATAAATCCCTTGAGATTGAAACTCTCAGTAAGACCCTTGAGGAGATAGAAAAGCAGTCCCTCCTCTTAAGAATTACAAAAAGGAGAATAACCTCTGAAAGTAATGATGTAACCTCTCCGGGGAAGACCTTTTCAGAGTTCCTTGAAGAGTTCTTAAGGGAACAGAACCACGGCGACAAGGTAATAAACCTCGCCAAAGAGGTCTTAACCGCCAATCCAGACCACATCCAAGAGATTCTAAAAGAGTTCGTAAAGAAGGAATTAAAGGAAAACTTAGGAGAGATAAAGAGTTTTCTGGAATAAGGGACTTGACTATGATATCAAATACGATATCATTAAGATTGCCACTGAGGAAAAAATGTCAGGGACTAAGCGAAAGTGCAAGTTGGTGAAAGCCATTTTAACCAACTGTAAACACGTTAGTTTTGAGGATATGGATAAACTTCTCAGAGCATTCGGTTACGAACCGAAACAGCCAAGAGGAGGAAGTAGTCACTTTGTTTACAGGAAAAAGGGAGCAATGCCTATAACTATTCCCTTCAAACGTCCGTTCCTTAAAGAGGTTTACGTCAAGCAGGTAATTAAACTACTTAAACTGGAGGAATTCTATGAAGAAGAATGTGAGTAAAGAGTTGGAATACTACATGAAACTACCCTATACCGTGGAAATAGTCCCTTATAAAGATGGAGGTTTTTTCGCAAAGATTAAAGAGCTTGAAGGTTGTATGACTGAGGCTGATACATTGGAAGAGGTTTTAAAACTCTTAGAAGATGCTAAAAGAGCTTGGATTGAAACCGCCCTTGAAGAAGGTTTAGATATTCCTTTACCTGAATCAATGAGAGAAGAAAAGGAATACAGTGGAAGAATCCTTCTTAGACTTCCCAAATCCCTTCACCGAAAACTTGCAGAAGCCGCAAAGGAGGAAGGAGTAAGCTTAAACACTTACATAATTAACCTCCTATCTGCAAGGAGTGCAGAGAAAGAACTCCTGAAACTCCTAACCAAACAGACAAAGCAAAACTTTTCTCAGCCTGTTGGTGTATGAACTGGCTACTTGACCTGCTCTTTCCTGAATACTGCGTGGTCTGTGGTTCTTTTCTCTTTTTAAATCACCACCACATAGCCTGTGAAGAGTGCTGGAGAAGATACTTTACTCCATACCACGGTAAAAAGTGTCTTTCCTGTGGTCACCCTGTGGAGCTCCTTCCCGGAAGTGGAGACTACTGCAAAAGGTGTCTTATCTCTGGAAAAGTTTTTGAGTTTGACAAAGTGGAGTTTTTCGCCCTCTACGATGGACTTGTGGAAATCGCTCTGAGAGCTCTAAAGTTTGATAAAAAACTCTCCGTAGCCTACTCAATCGGAAAAACAATAGGAGGTCATCTTAAGAGCTTCATCTTAAGGAACAGGGTAGAGGTCGTAATTCCCGTTCCACTTCACAAAGATAGCCTAAAAGAAAGAGGTTTCAATCAGTGCGAGGAGATACTGAAAGGAGCTCGTGTAGCTTTTTCTCCACTTCTTGAGAAGATTTACAAAACTCCGCAGCAGTCCTCTTTAAATGAAAAGGAAAGAGAGAAGAACGTTAAAGGAGTTTTTAGCCTTACGGGAAACGTAAAGGGCAAAAGAGTTTTAATTTTTGACGACATCTTTACAACGGGCTCTACGGTCAATGAAATAGTGAAAGTTTTAAAGGAAAATGGAGCTAGTAACGTATTTGTCTATACGGTAGCCTATACTCCAGTTCAAAGGTAAAGGATACATGAAACCTTGTGTGTTTCTGTCAGCTTAAAAGATTCCATATCGTACGAAAGGCACTCTCTCTTTCTTACAGAACATCTTGGGTAGAATGGACAACCTTTTTCTAACTCCTCATCTTCGGCTTCTAAGGTTGTAACTGCTTTCCTTTCCTTCTTAGAAAAGAGCTCCGGCACAGACTCTATTAGGAGTCTCGTATAAGGGTGGGCAGTCTCCTTAAAAACTTCCTCAGTCTTTCCCTCTTCAACGACGTAGCCCTTATACATTACTAAAACTCTATCGCTCACGGCTTCAACAACGGGTAAGGAGTGGGAGATAAAGAAGTAAGAAATCCCTTTCTTTTCCTGTATATCCATAAAAAGGTTCACTATTTGAGCCTGAACAGAAACGTCAAGGGCTGAGGTCGGTTCGTCGGCAACTATGAGCTCCGGAGAGAGGGCGAGAGCTCTCGCAATGGCTACCCTTTGCTTTTGTCCACCAGATAGCTGGTGGGGGTAACTGTCGGCGTAAGAAGAGGGAAGGCCAACTTCATTCAAGAGGGAAAGAGCTCTCTCCTTAAGCTCTTTTTTAGAGAGTTTAAAGTTTATCCTTAACCCCTCACTTACTATCTCCCAGATTTTCATTCGGGGGTTTAGGGAGCTCTGGGGGTTCTGAAAGACTGCCTGAACATTTCTCCTATACTCCCTGTAATCTTTCCCCTTTAGCTTGGAGATATCCCTTCCCTTGTAGTAAACAGTTCCCCTGTCGGGCTTTTCAAGGTCAAGGATAATTTTCCCGAGGGTTGACTTGCCACAGCCACTTTCACCTATAACTCCAAGGGTTTCACCCTGTTTAATAAAGAGTGAAACGTTGTTAACCGCCTTTAAGAGTTTCTTAACCCTGCCAAAAAAATCCTTCTTTAACGGAAAAGTTTTAGAAACTCCTTCAAGGCGGAGAATCTCAGTAGGAGTGTTCTTCATCTGGGAACTTCCCGCTCTTTACCTCTTCAATGAACTTCTCTACGGCTTCCCTCGCAAGCTTTCCAAGCTCTGCGTAACGCTTTACAAATTTTGGTTTAAAGTCCTCAAAAAGTCCGACCATATCGTGGAAGACTAAAACCTGACCGTCGCAGTACTTACCTGCTCCAATACCAATTGTGGGAATTGAAAGCATTTCGGTTATTTCTCTTGCAAGCTCTGCCGGAATCTTCTCAAGAACAACTGCAAAAGCTCCGGCCTCCTCTACTGCCTTGGCGTCCTCTATTATCCTTTTCCTCTCCTCTCCCTTTCCTCTCAGTTTATATCCACCGTAAACGTTAACGCTTTGAGGCTGAAGGCCGATATGTCCCATAACGGGAATACCCGAATTTACTAAAGCTCTTATCGTCTCTGCTTGCTCCACTCCTCCCTCTATCTTAACGGCATCACAGCCGGTTTCTTTTAGAGCTCTACCGGCGTTTAGTATCGCATCCCTTACACCTGTCTGGTAAGAAAGGAAAGGCATATCAAAAATTACCATTGCGTTTTTCCTGCCCCTGACAACGGCCTTTGTGTGGTGAATCATCTCTTCCATAGTTACGGGTATCGTGCTCTTATACCCAAGGGCTACCATTCCGAGGGAGTCTCCTACCAAAATGGCATCAACTCCTGCACTATCAACAATTTTTGCAGTTAAGTAATCGTAAGCCGTAAGAACTGTTATCTTCTCTCCTCTCTTTTTCTTCTCTATGAAATCAGCAGTTGTAACAGGCATTTTCCCTCCATAGCTTAACAACCTTCAACTTCTGAAAGCCAAGGAACAAACTCGTGAATCATTTTTAAGTAGTTCTTATACCTCTCGCAGGCTATTTCACCTCTCTTTACAGCTTCGGTAACTTCACAGCCCTCCTCATTAACGTGGAGGCAGTCGGAGAACCTGCACTGGTAGTTTAAAAACTCCGGGAAGTAAAGCCTTACCTGCTCTTTGTCCATAAAGTTTAGTGCTTCAACCCTTGAGAAACCGGGAGCATCGCCGATAAAGCCACCCTTAAAGGGAATAAGCCTTACCTCCCTCGTTGTATGCCTTCCCCTTTCTGTCTTCTCGCTAACCTCACCAACTCTAAGATGCTCACCTGTGAGCTTAGAAATGATGGAGCTCTTACCAACACCTGAAGCCCCGGCAAAAATGGAGGTAACGCCTGAGAGCTCCTCAGATAGCCTATCAAGCCCCTCTCCAGTTTCGGCACTCACCGGAATAACGGTATAGCCGGCGTCTGAGTAAACTTTCACCCACTTATCAAGCTCTTTTCTTCCCTCTTCACTGAGGATGTCCACCTTGTTAAAAACAACTACGGCCTCAATACCCAAAAACCCGTAAACAACGAGTAGGTTGTCCATAAGGTAACTCTGGAAAGGAGGGCTTTCTATGGTTGCCACAACAACTACTTTATCAACGTTGGCAATAGGAGGTCTAACCAATAGGTTTTTCCTCTCCTTTATCGCCTCTATTGCAAAAGTGGTACTGTCAACGAGCCTTCCTGTAACTCTATCTCCAGCGTAAATCCTGTCCTTCTTCCTAACTTTGCCGAGGGGAATTCCCCTGTAGTACTTCCCTTCTTCTGGAACAAATACCGTTATCTTCTGTCCTGCCCTTTCGGTTACAATTCCTTCAACCATTAAACCTCTTTACCTCCTCCAAATTTTTGGTTCAATAAAGAATTATAATCCTCCGAAAGGGGTAAGGAATGGTAAAACGAACTGGGATAACAAACAAAGAAGAAATATTTAGAACTCTCAGGGAAGAGGGCTTCACGGGACTATACCTGTGGCACGACCCTCCGGGAACCTACTACGACTGGCACACTCACCCGTTAGATGAAGTTAGGTGGATTATTGAAGGAGAAATAACCATAGGAACTGAGGAGAGAGTTGTAACTCTCAAGGCCGGTGATAGAATGGAGGTCCCTGCCGGAACTCGCCACTGGGCAAGGGTGGGAGAAAGTGGTGTAACTTACGTTTGCGGTTCAAAAGGGTAAAATTTTATTTCCCAATCAAGCTAATGGAGGAAGCTGGGAGATGAAAGAGAAAGACTATAAGGAAACCCTTAATTTACCGAAAACCTCTTTTCCAATGAGGGGAAACCTCCCAAAAAAAGAACCTGAAATACTTAAGTTTTGGGACGAGATAGACCTTTACAATAGGCTAATGGAAAAACATAAATGTGACGAAAAATTTGTACTTCACGATGGTCCTCCTTATGCAAACGGACACATCCACATAGGCCACGCCCTCAACAAGATACTTAAAGACATTGTCGTCAAGTCCAAGGCAATGCAGGGGTATCAGACCCCCTTCGTCCCCGGCTGGGACTGTCATGGACTTCCAATAGAGAGAGCAGTCTTTAAAGAAATAGGAAAGAGAAAGGACGAAGTAGACCCCATTGAGGTAAGGAAAAAGTGTAGAGCTTACGCCGAAAAGTGGATTAAAACACAGAAAGAGGAGTTCATAAGGCTTGGAGTTATAGGCGACTGGAAGAACCCATACATAACGATGGACCCCCGCTATCAGGCAGATATCGTAAGGGAACTTGGAAAGTTCTACGAGAAGGGACTCGTCTACAGGGCTAAAAAGCCCGTTTACTGGTGTCCTTCCTGTATTACGGCACTGGCAGAGGCCGAGATTGAGTACTCTGAGGAAACATCCCCTTCTATCTACGTTGCCTTTAAGGTAACTGACGATAAAGGGAAGGAGCTCCCCGAAACCAGCCACCTTGTCATCTGGACGACCACCCCTTGGACGCTACCTGCAAACGTCGCCGTAGCAGTTCACCCTGAGCTTGACTACGTTCTCCTTAGCTCTCAGGGTAAGCACTACATAGTTGCAGAAAGCCTCCTTGAGGACTTTAAGGAAAAGACGGAGCTCTCTGGAGAGGTTTTAAGGAAGTTTAAAGGTTCTGAGCTTGAGGGTATCGTCTATGAGCATCCCTTCATTGATAGAAAAGGAAAGGTCGTTTTAGCCGACTACGTCGCAGCAGATACTGGAACGGGACTTGTCCACATAGCCCCCGGACACGGTGAGGAGGACTACCAAGTAGGACTTAAATACGGCCTCCCAGTCCTCGTTCCAGTTGACGACTACGGAAGGTTTACTGAAGAAGCTCCCGAGTGGCTTAAAGGCGTAAAAATCTGGGACGGCAACAAGCTCATCATAGAGAAGCTATCCCAGCTCGGTAACCTCCTCTTTGCCGGAAAGATTACCCACTCATACCCCCACTGCTGGAGGTGTAAGGGTAAAGTCATCTTCCGTGCAACTCCCCAGTGGTTCATAGCTATGGACAAAGGTAACCCAACCTTAAGGGAAGTAGCCCTTAAAGAGATAGAGAGGGTTAAGTGGATTCCTGAGTGGGGTAGGACGAGAATAGGGAACATGGTAGAACAGCGCCCCGACTGGTGTATCTCAAGGCAGAGAATCTGGGGAGTTCCGATAGTTGCCTTCTACTGTGAAAAGTGTGGAAAAACAATCTACTCAAAAGAGCTTGCAGACCACGTTGCCGATATCTTTGAGAGGGAGTCCGCAGACGCTTGGTACGAAAAAAGCGCCAAGGAACTCCTCCCAGAAGGCTTTAAGTGTCCGGAGTGCGGAGGAGAGAGCTTTAGGAAGGAAACCGACATACTTGACGTTTGGTTTGACTCAGGCTCATCCCACGCTGCAGTCCTTGAAAGGAGGCCGGAGCTCTTTTGGCCCGCCGACATGTACTTAGAGGGCTCTGACCAACACAGGGGTTGGTTCCAAGCAAGCCTATTAGAGTCCTGCGGTACAAGGGGCAAAGCTCCATATCTTTCAGTTCTTACCCACGGCTTCACCTTAGACGAAAAAGGCTACAAGATGAGCAAATCCCTTGGAAACGTCATTTCACCCCTTGACGTCGTTAAAAAGTTCGGAGCAGACATTCTAAGGCTCTGGGTCGCAAGCGAAAACTTCACAGAGGACGTTAGAATATCCGACAACATACTGAGGCAGGTAGCTGAGGTTTATAAAAAAATAAGGAACACCTTCCGCTTTATGCTCGGCAACTTAAACGACTTTACGCCGGATAAATCTCTCCCTTACGAAGAGCTTGAGGAAATAGACAAGTGGGCTATCAACAGGTTCTACCAGCTCTCAAACGAGATTATTAAGGCCTACAACAGCTACAAGTTCAACAGAATTTACAGGCTGGTTTACGAGTACTGTGCGAACGAGCTTAGCGCCATCTACCTTGACATCAGTAAGGATACCCTTTACTGCGAGCTCCCAGACTCCAAAAAGCGCAGGAGCGCCCAGACAGCAATCTACAGGATACTTTACGGCCTGACTACCTTAGTAGCTCCAATACTCTCTTTCACGGCCGAAGAGGTCTACTCCCACATCCCCGGGAAAGAAGAGGAGTCCGTATTCTTAGAGGAGTTTCCTCCTGCATGTGAAGCTCTTGACGAAGGAGTGCTTAACAGGTGGAACACCCTTATAAAGGTAAAAACTGTTGTTAACAAGGGACTTGAAAAGGCACGCTCAGAGGATCTCATAAGGCACTCCCTTGAGGCCGCAGTAACAGTATTTGCAGACGGAGAGCTCCTACAGCTCCTTAAAGACTACGAGGAACAGCTCCCCTACGTGTTCATCACGTCTTATGCAAAGGTAGAACCTCTTTCCTCAGCTCCTGCTAACGCCATCTCCGACGATGAGCTAAAAGGACTGAAAGTTGTCGTTGAGAGAGCTCCCGGCAAAAAGTGTGAAAGGTGCTGGATGTACAGCGAGGAAGTAGGGAAGGACGAAGAGTACCCAGACGTTTGCCCAAGGTGTGCCAAAGTCCTCAAGGAGCTGGAAAAAAGAGGTTAACTTATGGCCTTTTACACGATAAAGGAGCTCCCAGAGTCTGACAGGCCAAGGGAGAAGCTCATTAAGCTCGGAGCTGAAAACCTGTCGGACTCGGAGCTCCTTGCAATAATCCTCAGAACCGGCTCAAAAGAAAGGAACGCCTTAGAACTTGCGAGGGAGCTCCTAAAACACTTTGGTGGACTTTCAGGACTTTCAAGGGCTCACCTTGAGGAGCTCCTCTCCTTTAAAGGCCTCGGGAAAGCCAAAGCAGTTACCCTCATTGCAGCCATTGAGCTCGGCCAAAGGTGCTTGGCAGGTGAGAAAATTCCTCCAAAGATTTCCTCTCCCGAGGACGTAGCAAAACTACTCCTTCCAAAGTACAGTGGTTTAAAGGTGGAGGTTTTTGGAATCGTTACACTCAACTCTAAGGGGAAACTCATATCGGTTCACGAAGTCTCAAAGGGTGGCGTTAACTTTACCTCCGTAACTCCCAAAGAAGTTTTTCATCCGGCCGTAAAGGACTTGGCCTCAGCAGTAATCCTCTTTCACAACCACCCTTCCGGAGAGGTAACGCCAAGCCGAGAGGACATAGTAGTAACAGAAAGGCTCATTAAGGCAGGAAAACACCTTGAAATTGAGGTTCTTGACCACATAATTTTTGGCAGTTCCCAATTCCTTAGCTTTAAAAAGGAAGGGCTTTTATAGATGTTCAGGAAGGAGATTTTAAAGGCCTTTAAGGGAAAGAAAATCCTCGTCATCGGCGACTTTATGCTTGACGAGTACATATACGGCAAGGTAGAGAGGATATCCCCGGAAGCTCCCGTCCCAGTAGTAGAGGCAAAGGATGTAACCTACAGGCCGGGGGGAGCTGCCAACGTAGCGGCGAACCTTGCCTCTCTGGGAGCTCTCCCGAGCGTCCTCGGAGTTATAGGGAAGGACACGGCTGGGAAAAGGTTAAGGGAGCTCCTTGAGAACTTTGGAGCTAACACAGAATACCTCTTTGTAGACCCAGAAAGACCGACGACGAGAAAGACGAGGATAATAGCCGGAGCTCAGCAACTTCTAAGGGTGGACTGGGAGAACGCCGACTACGTGAACGGGGAGCTCTCCAAAAAGTTCAACGAAGTAATCCTGTCTGTTTACAAAGAATTTGATGCAGTCATAATCTCTGACTACGGTAAGGGCGTTGTAACCGAAAAGCTCTTTGAGATAACGGATAAGATAAAGAGAAACATCCCAGTAACCCTTGACCCTAAGGAGAAGAACTTTGACCTTTACAAAAACGTAACCACAATGACGCCAAACATAAAAGAGACCTTTAACGCCGTAAAGGTTAAACCGATTGAAGATAAAGACGCAGAGGTAGCCGGAAAAAAGCTCATAGAAAAGTTCAAACTTGACTACGCCGTAGTCACAAGGAGCGAAAAGGGACTTTCTGTTGTAGGGAAGGACTTTGTTAAACACATACCCACAAGGGCTAAACAGGTTTTTGACGTTACAGGGGCAGGCGACACCGTTATAAGCGTTTTTACCCTTGCAATTGCCTCCGGTGCAACTCCAGAAGAGGCCGGAGAAATTGCCAACTTGGCCGCAGGAGTAGTTGTAGGGAAACTCGGAACTGCAACCGTAACCGTAGAAGAGATAGAAGAAGCAAGAAAAACGCTAAATATTTGAATTTAACAACAAAAACTGCAGCAAACCACGCTTTCTTTAGTTTTACAGATACCCCTTGTCTCACAATAGGTAAACAAGGATTTTTCCTTACTTCCTTATTCCTTACTGGAGATTCTCTGCAAAAAACTTCATTTTCCGTGTTATAATAGTTTGTGAAGGCCGTTGCCGTTCTTTGACAAAAGCTGAATAAGGACTCCTTGGTTGAAATGCCCTACAGAGGGATTGCGACTCTTTTCCACTACGATTCTGATAGGAGGCTCGGGTTCGTTGAAATGCCCTATAGAGGGATTGCGACGCAATTGCAACAATAAAAGCCCTTTCAAGCTCCTCAGGTTGAAATGCCCTATAGAGGGATTGCGACTCCATTTTGTCTATCACGTAACCCGTCACCGGAACGTTGAAATGCCCTATAGAGGGATTGTGACTCTTGTGGTATTTTCCATCTTCATAGTCTTCTTTTAGTGTTGAAATGCCCTACAGAGGGATTGCGACAGTTGTTTCTCCAAGTAGATTAGGTTGGATAAAGTTGTTGAAATGCCCTATAGAGGGATTGCGACCTCCTATACAAGAGGCTATTCCAGTCAATACCCCATGTTGAAATGCCCTGACTCGTAAGCATTGAGGATTTCATTACTCCTTGCTTAGTTGAAATGCCCTGTAGAGGGATTGTCACCCAAAAGGGTCAAACACTCTGGAAGTTTTTGGGAGGGGGCAGTTTTCTTGATAAGACGTTAAGAAGTTTATAAATTAACCTGCAAAACTTCCCAGAAGGGAAAGGTAATGAACTGCAAGATATGCAAGTCTAAAGGGAAGAGAACCAAAGCAGTTATATACATAAGACACCACCGTTTAGCCCTGTGTGAGGAACACTTTATTAGCTGGTTTGAGAAGCAGACCCAGAGGACGATTAAAACCTTCAGGATGTTCTCCAAAAAGGACAAGGTTTTAGTCGCCGTTTCAGGCGGTAAGGATAGCCTCTCCCTATGGCTTGCCCTCCACCGTCTTGGATACGAAACCTACGGCTTCCACGTAAGCCTTGGCATAGAGGAGTGGGAGTTTTCAAGAAAGTCCCTTGAAATTTGTCAGAAGTTTGCAGAGAGGATAGGAAGACCTTTAATGGTCTTTAACCTAAGAGAAGAGTTCGGCTATTCCATAAACGAAATTGCAAAAGGTGCTGGAAGGAAGGACGTCTGTTCTGTCTGCGGAACCTTTAAGCGCTACATAATGAACAAGGTCTGCCGTGAAAAGGGCTTTAAGGTCGTAGCAACAGGACACAACCTTGACGATGAGTCTGCCCTCCTCCTTTCAAACACGATTCGCTGGGAGATTGGATACCTCGGAAGACAGCACCCCGTACTGCCAGAAAGCAACGGCTTTGCAAGGAGGGTAAAGCCCTTCTGCTTCTTTACCGAGAAGGAAACCGTCAGCTACGCAATAGTCAACGGCATTGAATACATGGAAACCGGCTGTCCCAACGCCAAGGAAGCCACGTCCAAGCTCTTTAAGAAAGCCTTGGCGATGTTAGAGCACGAGATGCCGGGAACGAAGCTACGCTTTTACAAGGAGTTCCTCAAAAAGGGACGCCCACTCTTTGAGAGGGAGCTGAAGGAGCAACTTGTTCTAAAAGAGTGTGAAGTTTGCGGAATGCCAACGACAGCTCCCGTCTGCTCCGTCTGTAGAACGCTCATGAAGCTAAAGGAAAGATGCTAAGGGTTGGAAAGATAGAGTATTTAAATACAGTTCCCGTTTACTACGGCTTTTTAAGTGGGAAAGTTCCCTCAGACGGTATAGAGTTCGTTGAGGACGTCCCCTCTGAGCTTAACAGGCTCTTAAGGGAAGGAAAACTTGATATATCCGTTATCTCATCTTACGAGTACTTAACAAACAGCGATAAGTACCTGCTTTTCCCCAATTTCTCCATCTCAGCAAAAAAGAGAGTCTTGAGCGTCCTCTTCCTCTCTACTGTCCCAATTCATCAGCTCCACAGGAAGGACGTGTGGCTGACAAGGAGCTCCATGACCTCAAGGGAGCTCTTAAAGTTCCTCCTAAGGGAAGTTTACGGGGTAGAGCCTAACTTTAGGTACTACTCCCTAAAGGTCTGCGACCTACCCAAAAATCCAACGGCACTTCTTACGATTGGGGACGAGGCACTAAGGTTCTTGAAAACTCGTAGGTTTTCCTTCGTTTACGACCTTGCAGAGGAGTGGCACAACCTCTACGGCCTTCCATTTGTGTTTGCGGTCTGGGCCGTTAGAAAAGACTCATACGAGAGAGAAAAAGAAGCGATAGGCGAGTTCTACCGGAGGCTTTCTAAATCACGGGAAATAGGAATTGGCTCTTTCAGCGAGATATGTAGCAGGTACTCTAAGAAGCTACAGCTACCTGAAAAAATGTGCAAGAATTACCTTGAAAACCTTATATTCTCTCTGGGAGAAGAGGAACTAGAGAGCCTTGAAAAGTTCGCACAAAGCGTAAAGGTGAAGGCGGAATTTAGCTTCCTCCCAGTAAGCCTCTGAGCTTTATCTCAAGCTCCTCTCTCTCGTTTTCATCAACTTCACTGAGAATAATCTCCACAAACCTGTTAACCTCTCCCCCGGACTCCTCAAAGGCATCCTCGGCTACCATCGCTGCAGAGATACCAAAGTACTCCTGAAGAACTGGAAGTACCTTATCAACCTCAGAGCTGTCAAGTTTCCTTCCCGTCGGCAGATTCTCCTCCTTAGGAGTTTCAACCTTTTCTTCTTTCTTTTCAACTTCTACAGTACTTTCCTCAACCTCTCCAAGCAGACTACTAACCTTCTTTAGAACCTCCTCTCTTACATCGTCATCAAGCTCACCGGCCAAGAAGTCAAGCAGCTTCCCCTTCTCACCGTCCCACACTCTCTTTGCAGACTCAACCAAAACACCTGTCATAATGCCAAAGTAGGGAAAAAGAATTTCCGTCAGCTCCTCCTCAGGGAAAGGTAGGGTCTTCTTCTCTTCTTTGAGCTCCGAAGGCTTTTCCTCTACCTTTTCAGAGAGAATAGAAAGTATCTCTTCCCTTACCTCCTTTGCCTTTTCCTCCTCAAGCTCACCGAGAAGCTGGTCAACAAACTCCTCCTTAGAAGAAGCGTTACTTGCCGCATCAGATATTACAAGGTAAGTAGCAATACCAAAGAAAGGATAGATAACTGCAGCAATTTTTTCTTCCTGCTGCTCTGTAAGCGTAAATACTTCTTTTTGAGCTTCTTGAACGGGTTTTTCTTCCTTTTTCTTTCTCTTAACGAGGGTCGGTTTTGTAAGTCTCTCAATTATACTGTTGTGAAATTCCTTTATCTGTTCATCAAGGTCTCTGCCCTCTTCAACTTCTTTCTCAAGCCTTTTTACAGCTTTACCGTCTTTGAAAATGTTTGAAATAATTTTATTTGAAGTCTTATAGTATTCCGTCTGAACGTGATAAGTACTCTTCCCCGCCCTTATATCCTGATTAAGGGATATGGCCATAGCCTCTCCTCCTTAACCTCTTCGCTAAAGATTTTTATCATAAAGTGTAACTCAAAGCATCGGATATTCTATCAAATTTTTCTTATTTCATTCTTTCCAAAAAGAAGGAAGAAGTACAGCAAAGACGGCAAAGACCTCAAGCCTTCCTAAAATCATCTCTAAGGAGAGGAGAAGCTTTTCAGGGTCGGAGAAAAAGCCAAAGTTCCCTGCAGGTCCTACCCTACCAAGACCGGGGCCAAGGCTCGTAATACAGGCTACTGAAGCAGAAAAAGAAGTTACAAGGTCGTGGCCAAAAGCAGCAATAATAAACCCAAAAATGGCTGCTGTAGAGAAGTAAACCGATATAAATGCCCAGATGGTATTCAAAATAGAGAGCTCCAGCACCCTGTTTCCGATAGAAACCCTGTAAACCATCCTCGGGTGAGCAGTTTTTTTAAGCTCGCTGTAAACTGTTTTCAGCATCACAATAAACCTAAACTGCTTTATACCTCCAGCCGTAGAGCCTGAGGAAGCACCTATCAGTGAGAGGAACATTATTAGGGCAAGGATGGACGGAGGCCAGTTGGTATAGTCGGTAGAGGAAAAACCGGTCGTTGTCGCTGCCGTTACAACCTGAAAGAAGGCGTACCTAAAAGCTGTAAACAGGTCTGTGTAGACGTGCTCTTTTAGGAGAACTGCCATAGAGAAGAGTGTTGAAATAAAGATTACTGCCAGCAATCCCTTTACTTCATGATTTGAAAAGAAAACCTTTAAGCTCCTAGCTCTAAAGGCTCGGTAGTAGAGAGAGAGATTGAGAGCTCCAAGAATCATGAAAACTGCTATAACCATCTCTACAGTGAAAGAGTGAAAAGCTCCAACACTCTCGTTTTTCGTTGAAAAGCCGCCGGTTGCTACAGTGGCGAAAGTGTGATTAATCGCTTGGAACAGACTCATACCGCAAAGTTTCAGGAGAACTACCTCAGAGAGGGTAAGGAGTAAATACACCACGAGAATCGCCCTCGCCGTTTCTTTAACCCTCGGCAGAACCTTTTCCTCAATAGCTTTCGCTGCCTCAAACCTCATAAGCTGAGCACCACCTGCACCAAAGACGGGAAGGAGGGAAAGGGAGAAAACAACAAAGCCGATTCCGCCTATCCAGTGGGTCGTTGAACGCCAAAGCAAAACACTCTTCGGTAGCGACTCAATGTCAGAAAGGACTGAAGCTCCCGTCGTAGTGAAACCGGACACCGACTCAAAGTAAGCGTCGGCAAAGTAGGGAATAGCTCCACTCTCTATATAGAAGAGAGCAGAGAGAACCGGAAAGAGAAACCATGTAAGAACAACGACTAAAATTGCCTCCTTAACCTTTGGCTCTTTATTCTCAAACTGAATTCCCAAAAGGAAGAGCGAAAAAGAAAGGAAGAGGGGGTAGAGAAAACTCATAAAAAGACCGTCATTAACCCATAAAGAGTAAACCGCTGGGAAGAGAAACGAAAGAGACAGAATGAAGAGGAGAAAAGTAACGTGACGGAATACTACCTGTAACCTCATTTCCTCTTCTCTATGCAGATTACGGTCTCCCCTGAGAGTAAAACTGTATCTCCCTTGGCAAGCTTAGTTTCATTCTCTTTCTTAACTGCTACGATAAGCCCACAGATGCTATCTCTAAGTTCAGAAACCGTTTTCCCAGAGAACTTTTTCGGGACGGTCATCTCAACAACTTCAAGGCTGTCTGATAGCTCAAAGACTTCAAGGAAACCTTTACGGCTAAGCTGCCTATAGACCTTTGAGGCAAGCAGCTTTCTCGGAATTAGCGGAACGTCAATACCTATGGACTCAACGATGTTTTCATACTCCGGGTGAAGGATAAGCGAACAGACCTTTTTAGTGCCGAGCTTCTTTGCTAAGATGCTTGCAAGGATGTTAGTCTCCTCGTCATCACTTAAAGAAACCGTTAGGTCAGAATTACCGATGCCCTCTTCTTTTAGGAGCTCCACGTCTGTAAACTCCCCGTGAAATACATCCACCCCGGGAAATTTCCCTGAGACGCTCTCACAGGTTTCTCTATCAGGAGAGAAGAACTTTACCTTTATTCCCTTAAAGTCGGAAAGAACTGAGAGGAGCTCCTCAGTAAACTTTGAGTAGCCGAGGACAAAAACCATCTTAACAGGTTCAGAACGAATCTGAAGAGCCCTAACAAGCTCTGGAACTCTATTCTCTTTAACGGCTATGTAGATTCTGTCCTCAGGGAAAATAAAGCTCTCTCCCTTTGGAATAATAACTTTTCCCTCCCGCTCAACAGCAACAATTGTAAAGTCAACTTCCTCCCTTACACTTTTAAGCTCTGAGATTCTCTTACCAGCCAAGAAATCGTTCAGGCTTACAAGGTACTTGAGTATAACTATCCCCTCACTCTCAAGCCTTACAGCTCCGTGGGCAAAAGGATACTTAATCTGGGAGAGAACTGTCTGAACAGTCTCTGAGAGAATGTTTACAACTTCACATCCCAAAAACTCCTTAACGGGAGGAGAAGAAAAGGCTTTATTACTAACCCTAACTATTACCCTCTTCTTACCGAAAATGCTTCTAAGGAGCGTAGCTATAGCAATATTCTTCTCGTCACTCTCAGTAACAACAACAAAGAGCTCAAAGGATTCCACCTTTTTTAAACAGTTGACGCTAAGAGCGTCACAGTTAACGCTAAGGATGTCATAGCCGTAGGCAAGCTGGGAAGCCTTATCGGCGTTAACGTCAACAACTGCTATCTCGTGGTTCTCGCGGGACAGCCTTTTGGCAAGGTAACTGCCAACAACGCCAGCACCAATAATACAAACTTTCACTATAATTCCTCTACTATGGCGAAATCGGTGGTCAAATCGTCTCTTATTGTATCACTCTCCATCTTTGGAAGTAGAGTTTTAGGATTAGCAAGGGACGTCATAATTGCTACACTCTTTGGAGCTACCAGCTTAACGGACGCATTCTTCGTCGCCTTTAGGATTCCCAACCTACTAAGGAGAATATTTGCTGAAGGAGCTTTCAGCTCCGCCTTTACCCCAGCCTTTTCCCGTAAGCTAAAGGTATCAAGGGAAGAGGCAAAGAAATTTGCCGGAGAGTTTTTCTCCATACTGCTCCTTTCCCTTTTAATAACGGTAGTTCTTGGGGAGCTCTTAGCCCCCCTCATCGTTAAGCTCGTTGCCCCGGGACTTCCTGAGGAGCAATACCCCCTCACGGTAAGGCTCTTAAGGGAGATGTTTCCCTACATCTTTTTGGTTAGCCTTGTAGCCTTTTACGGTGGAATTCTCAACGGCTTTGAACACTTCTTTGCGCCGGCCTTCTCAACTGCACTCTTTAACCTGAGCTTAATTGCTTCTGCCCTCCTGCTCTACGACAAACTCTCAGTAGAAGCCCTTGCCGTAGGAGTTATAGCGGGGGGAGCTTTTCAGGTTCTCCTCCAGCTCATCTTCTTAAAGAGACTGAACTTTCCTGTAAAGCCCCTCTTGGGACTTTCAAAAGAGGTTAAAGAGACACTTAAAAACATCATTCCGGGAATATTTGGATTTGCCGTAAGGCAGTTTTCTATGCTGATAGACACTGTTTTAGCCTCCTTTCTGACGGCTGGAGCTATCTCATACCTTTACTACGCAAACAGGTTTGTCCAGCTTCCCCTTGGAATGTTTGCAATCGGCCTATCTCAGGTTCTCCTCCCAAGGCTTGCAAAACGCTCAAGGAAAAGTTTTGAGAAGGAGCTCCTCACAGGCCTTACCCTGTGCTCTGCAATCGTCATACCGGCAAGCGTAGGGCTAATATTCTTCGGAAAGCCAATAGTTGACGTAGTCTTTAACCACGGAAACTTCACCGAGAAAGACCTTACAGGAACTTACCTCGTCCTTGTGGGATACAGCGTCGGCCTCTTCTTCTTCTCTGTGGAAAAAATCGTTACAAACGCCTACTACTCCCTGAACGAGTACAGGTTTCCCGTAGTGGTATCGGCAGTAACCTTAGTTTTTAACTTTATAGTTAACCTCTTTCTCTGCTTTGTCCTTGGCCTTGGCGCTTCTGGCCTTGCCCTTGGAACGAGCCTTACATCACTACTAAACGTTACAGTTCTTTTAAGGGAGCTTGAAAGGAGGTACGGAATCTCAACAAAGGGGGAACTTTTTAGAAAGGCCAACAGCTACCTGCTCTCCTCAATCCCTGTAGCCCTCGTTTCAACAGGGGGAGCTCTCCTTTACTTCTCCTTAGAAGGTTTCCTTTTAAAAGTCTTGGCCGTAACTCTCACAATCCTTATAGCTGCAGTGACTTACGCTACCACCCTCGTTGTTAGAAAAGACCCTATAATCAGCCTGATTAAAGAGAAGGAGGGATAAATGCACCCGATACTCTTTAAGCTTGGCCCCATAACGATTTACACCTACGGCGTTATGGCCGCCCTTGGAATTTTCTTCGGTTCACTGATACTGATGAAACTTGCCGAAAGAGAGGGATTAAATACGAAAGACGTTGCAGACACGGCCTTTTGGACGGTCATTGCCGGAGTGATAGGGGCAAGGGTTTTCTTCTTCCTATACAACCCAGAGTACTTAAACCCATGGTACAAGCTCTTTTTCTTCTGGGAAGGTGGCCTTGTGTGGTATGGTGGAGTCTTTTTTGGAGCTCTAACGGCCATCTATTTCATAAAGAAGAGGAACATTCCTCTCTGGAAGTTTGCAGATATTGTCTCCATTCCCTTGTCTGTCGGTCTTGGATTCGGCCGTATCGGCTGCACAATGGCAGGGTGCTGTTACGGTAAAGTCTGTGACTCCCCCCTTTCAATCGTCTTTAAAGACCCCCACTCTGCAGCTCCCCTTGGCGTTCCACTGTGTCCTACCCAGCCTATTTCGGCAGTTGCCAACTTTGCAATTGCCGGAGCTCTCTACTTCCTCTACAGGAAGAGGAAAGCCACCGGAGAAGTTTTTGGCTTCTATTTAATTCTTTACGGAATTTTTCGCTTCCTGATAGAGTTTTTGAGGGCAACGCCGAAGGAGCTCTTAGGGCTATTTAGTAACAACCAAGTGATAAGTATAATAATGGTGGCGGTAGGAGCGCTAATTGTTATCTACCGAAGAAAAAAACTTGGAGGAAATAGATGAGCAGGAGATACGCATACTTTGAGGGAAAGTTCGTTCCAATTGAGGAAGCAAACATAAACATACAGACAAACTCCTTCCACTACGGAACTGCAGTCTTTGAGGGAATAAGGGCCTACTGGAACGAGGAGAAAAAACAGCTCTTTGGCCTTTTCATAAAGGAACACTACGAAAGGATGCTGAAAAACTGCAGGATTTTAAACCTTCAGGTTGACAAGAGTGCAGAGGAGCTGACAGAGATAACGGTGGAGCTCCTAAGGCTCTGCCAGCATAGAGAGGACACCTACATAAGACCTATTGCCTACTTTGCAGACCTTAAGATTTCTCCAAAGCTGATAGGCTACAGGACAGAAGTTGCAATCTACACCCTCCCCTTAGGCGACTACCTTGACCTCTCAAAAGGCCTTAAGGCAAAAACCTCCTCATGGCACAGGATAAACGACACGATGATTCCCGCCCGCTGTAAAGTAGCAGGAGCTTACGTAAACAGCGCCTTTGCAAAGACGGAAGCCCTTATCCACGGCTACGATGAAGCAATAATGCTCAACCCTGACGGAACTGTTGCTGAAGGAAGCGGTGAAAACCTCTTCATAGTCAGGAACGGAAAGCTCATAACTCCTCCATCTTCAAGCAACATCCTTGAAGGAATCACGAGGAACGCAGTTATTGAAATTGCAAAAAACGAGCTCGGCATAGAAGTTGAAGAAAGGCCAATCCTAAGGAGTGAGCTCTACGTTGCAGACGAGGTCTTCTTCACGGGAACGGCAGCTCAGGTAGCCCCTGTTGTCCAGATAGACCACGTGATCATCGGAAACGGTGAGATAGGAAAGATAACAAAAAGGCTTCAGGAAGTTTACTTCTCAATCGTTAAGGGAGAGAATGAGAAGTACGCCCACTGGCTAACGCCAATTTACTAAAGGAACTTTTCGTGAAGAAATTAAGGTTAGAAGATTCCGAAATCAGAGCAATCAAGGAAGTTGCTACCAAGGTATTTGGAGAGAATTGCAGGGTCTTTATCTTTGGCTCAAGAACTAAAGCGGAGCTCAGAGGAGGAGACATAGATATCTTCGTTGAAGTACCCGAGATTAAAAACGTGACAGCCAAAAAAGTTGAATTTCTGGTAGAGCTAAAAGAGCGAATTGGAGAGCAGAAGATAGACCTAATCGTCGCTACCCCGGACTGTCAAAAGCCCATCTGTCTTGAAGCAAGAGAGAAAGGGGTAGAAATTTGAAAGACCTAAGGCTTATCCTATGGGAAATAGACAAACACCTGCAGAGACTTCTATACGCTAAGGAAAAAATTGAGTCTTGGGGGGAGCTCTCCCCCGATTTCCTCAAAGACAACGAGAAAGTTGAAACCATAGACTCCTTCGTTTTAAGGTTTTCAAAGATGCAGGATTCAATGGGAGAAAAGCTATTCCCTCAAACCCTCTCCTCTCTTGGAGAAGAAGTTAGGAATAAGCCTTTCATTGACATTTTAAATAGACTTGAACAGCTGGAGCTCCTTGATGCCAAGGAGTGGAAAAAACTCAGGGAGCTAAGAAACCTTCTCACCCATACCTACCCTTGGGAGGAAGAAGAGCTCATAGACAACCTAAGAGAAGCTCTAAAGGCTTCTGAAAGACTTAAAGAGATATACGAGAAATTCAAAGAGTATCTGGCAAAAAGGGGACTTCCTGAAAGATGAAGCTATCCGTCACAGTTCCCGAAGGTTTTACGCTCTATGAGGTTTTAAGAGAGAAAGGCTTTATGAAGTCCGCCTACTGTGGCGGGCGTGGAACGTGCAAAAAGTGCTCAGTTAGGATAGACGGGAAAGAGGAGCTTGCCTGTCTCATATCTGGTCCTTTTAAAGGGGAAGTTGAACTAAGAGAGGAAAACTTCGTAGCAGAGGGAGAAGAGCTTGAAAACGTAGAAGTTGATTCTGGAAAGACAGGCTACGGCGTAAGTATTGACCTTGGGACAACGGGCGTTGAAGTTGCACTTTTTGACCTTTCAACTGGAAAGTTTTTAAAGAGCTTAAAAGCTCTCAACCTTCAGTCGGCCTTTGGAGCAGACGTTGTAACAAGGGTAGAGCTTGCAAGGGAAAACTACGAAAAGGAGAGAGAGTTCCTCCTAAAAACCCTTGATCTTCTGCTAAGAGAGCTCGGCGTAAAAGTAAAAGAGGCCGTCGTTGTCTCTAACTCCGTTCTTCATCACTTCCTCTTAGGACTTCCCGTTTCCGGTTTTGAAAGGTATCCCTTTAAACTGGAGCTCTCAGAGGAAGTAGAAATTACAGGAAGAGAACTTGGACTTGAAGAATCTCCAGAAACCGTCTTCTACGTTCCTCCTCCACTAAAAAACTTCATAGGTTCAGACTTCCTCTCAAACGTTTTATTCCTTGAAGAGAGTGGTAACGGCGATTTTGCCGTTGCAGACCTTGGAACAAACGCAGAAATGGGAATCTACGGCGAAAGGAAGATTGCTACATCCGTTCCAGCAGGCCCTGCCTTTGAGGGAGTTGGACTATTTTCCGGGATGAGAGCTCTCCCCGGAGCTATTTACAAGGTCTTTTTTGACGGAAAGGCTTTCAGATTTTTAACAATTGGTGGAACAAAGCCCATCGGAATCTGCGCGAGTGGCTACTTTGACGCCATTTACCTATTAAAGAGCTTTAGAGTCCTAAACAAAGAGGGAACTTTTGAAAACGTAAAGAACCCACTCCTCTCAAGCTACATAAGGGAGATAGAAGGCCAAAAGGCCTTTGTTCTCTACGATGATGGAGAAACGTTAATAGCCATCACTCAGGACGACATAAGAAAGTTCCTACTTGCAAAAGGAGCTGTCTTTGGCGGACTTTCTGCTCTCCTTTCAGAAACCAAAGTACCGGAAAAACTCTTCTTTAGTGGCGCTTTCGGAACACACCTTGATAGGAGAAGCTTAAGAGGAGTGGGGTTGATTCCGGAGGAGCTCCCAGACCCTACCCCCATCGGCAACGCAGCCCTAAAAGGCGCAAGCTTAATGCTCGGAAGAGAAAAATATAGGAAACGACTTAAAGAACTTAAGGAAGAATTCGCAGTTTTAGAACTCGCAGGGAACAAAACTTTTGAAAGGAAATACATAGAAGGAATGGAACTTTAAAGAAAGGGCGGCGGGGAATTAGCCGCCCAAGAATTCAAGGCACTTTTCAACTTCCCACTTGCTTCCGATGATAACGGGAACTCTCTGGTGGAGTTTCTCGGGAACTACGTCAAGAATCCTCTCCTTACCGGTTGTTCCGATACCACCGGCCTGCTCAATGAGGAAGGACATCGGGCTTGCTTCGTAGAGGAGTCTTAGCTTTCCACTCGTATTCTTCTTGTCTGCTGGGTAGATGAAGACTCCACCCTTAAAGAGGGTCCTGTGAACGTCTGCAACCATTGAGCCGACGTAACGGAGGGTGTACTTCTCTCCCTTAAGGTAGTCTATGAATTTCCTTAAACCTTCTTCAGTCCACTTTTCCCTGTTTGCCTCGTTTATTGAGTAAATCTTGCCCTTTTCTGGGAGTTTCACTTCAGGGTGGGAGAGGAGGTAGTTACCGGACTCTGTATCAAGGGTGAAGGCAACAACGCCCTTTCCGAGAGAAATTACGAGCATAGTGCTCGGGCCGTAAATTACGTAACCTGCACAAAGGAGCTCCCTTCCCGGCTTTAAGACGCTGTCTTTATGAACAGAAAAAATCGTTCCGATGCTAACGTTTACGTCAATGTTTGAAGAGCCATCAAGGGGGTCAAAGGAAACGGCATAACCAGAATCAGAAAGCTTAACACTTGTTTCAAGCTCCTCAGAGGCTATCTCACAGGCTTTACCGCAGTTTTTAATTCTCTCAAGGAGAATCTCGTTTGCAAGCTCGTCAAGCTTTTGAACCTCTTCTCCTTGAACGTTTACTTTACCTGCACTGCCGAGGATGTTTAAAAGTCCGGCCTTCCTTACTTTTCCGGCAATCTCTTTAGTTGCAGAAGCTATCTCGCTTAAAAGGATTATGAGGTCATCGTCAAGGTGTGGAATCTCCCCCTTCTTGCTAAGAAGGTAAGCAGTAAAAGGAACAGCCATTTTATCTCCTCCCTTATTTAAGGTTTTATTAAAAGCTCCCCACAAGGGGGGAGCAAAAGATTAGTTAAGGAAAACGTTTAACTTCTTCCTTAGTGCATACTCTTTCATCTTCTTCTTAGCCCTTGTTTCAAGCTGTCTTACCCTCTCCCTGCTGATTCCAAGGAGCTCCCCTATCTCCCTCAGGGTCTTTGGCTCATTTCCGTCAAGTCCAAAGCGCATTATGATAATTTTTTTCTCCTGAGGGGTAAGCTGTTCAAGCATCTCCTGAATGCTCTGCTTCAGTTCCTCCTGAACGACCTTCTCCTCAACCTCTGCCGTTCCCTCTCCCTTGAGGAAGTCCTTAAAAGTTGTATCCTCCTCGTCGCCTATCGGCGTGTCAAGAGAGAGGGGAACTTGGCAGACGGTAAGAAGTCTCTCTATCTCTTTTGCGTCCATTCCAACGTACTCGGCAAGCTCCTCGGTTGTCGGCTCTCTACCGAGTTTTTTGAGGAGCTCTCCGTACGAACGGGTAATCTTGTTAACGAGGACTGCCTGCTTAACGGGAATCTTTACAGCTCCCGTCTGCTGAGCTAAGGCCTGCATTATGGACTGCCTTATCCACCAGACGGCGTAGGAGATAAACTTAACTCCCTTATCAGGGTCAAAGCGCCTTGCAGCCTCTATCAGCCCTAAAATCCCTTCAGCAATGAGGTCGTGAAGGGGCAGTCCACAGCCAAGGTACTTCTTTGCAACGCTGACAACGAACCTCAGGTTTGACTCAACCAGCTTCTTGAGAGCCTCCTTGTCCCCAGCCTTAGCTCTTCTGGCAAGTTCTATCTCCTCTTCCCGAGTAAGAAGGGGAATCTTTGAAATGGACTTTAAGAAAGCATCAAGGGAGTCCTTATCAGGTACAAAGGTCTCTATAAGAGACGGGTCTATCTGCTGGCTAAAAAGGTCAACTTCAGAGGAAACCTCATCTACTTCCAGAGAATCAAACTCCCCAAGTGGGAAATTCTCTTCATCTCTAAGGAAAAACTCTTTATCCTCCATCATCGTCTCCTACTCCTCCTGATTTAGAACAACGTAGAATACACCTTCTCCACGAACAACTTTTAGCAGGATACCCGAATCTCCCGCATTCCTGATAACGGCAAGGAGGTCGTCAAGGTTCTTAACTCTCCTTAAGTTTCTCGGAGTCGTTCCGGCTTTGACGATAACATCTCCTTCCCTTAAACCTGCGTCCTCCGCCGGTGAGCCCGGCTTAACTTCCGTAACGATTACGCCTCCTTTTACCCAACGGGGAATGCCAAGCCTCTCTCTAAGGTCTTCAGTTAACTCCTGAACGGAGAAACCAAATTTAGAAATTAGGTCTTCAAGGGCAAGGTGCTCTGTGCCCGGCATTTGCCCTATTTTAACAGTCAGAACTTTCTCCCTTCCATCCCTAATAACCTTTATTTTTACAATTTCGCCGGGCTTTGTATTTATAACCTTTAGCTGAAGGTCAGCAACGTTCTTCACAGGCTGACCGTTAAACTCAACGATGATATCGCCGTTCTTGAGACCTCCCTTTTCAGCAGGACTATCTTTCATAACCCTCGTTATGAGAACCCCCTTCTTAACTCCAAACTTCTTGGCAAGCTCCGGAGATATGTCCTCTATGTAGACGCCGAGCCATCCCCTTATTACCTTACCGTACTTTAGAAGGTCATTCATAACCTTCTTAGCTATGTTAATCGGAACGGCAAAACCAAGCCCCTGAGCGTTCCTGACAATGGCAGTGTTTATTCCGATAACTTTGCCGTGAATGTCGCATAAAGGCCCACCGCTGTTCCCGGGGTTAATTGCCGCATCGGTTTGAATGAAGTTCTCTATCGGGTTAAGCCCAAGGCCGTGCCTTCCCTTGGCAGAAATGATGCCGTGGGTTACCGTCCAGTTTAAACCGTAAGGGTTTCCTATGGCTATTACGAACTCTCCCACTTTTATCCTGTCTGAGTCTCCAAGCTCAACAGTTGGAACTTTTTTGTTTCCAACCTTTATCTTTATCAGGGCAACGTCTGTTTTGGGGTCCTTTCCAACAACTTTCGCTCTATAAACAGAACCATCGCTAAGCTTCACCTTTATCTTTGTGGCCTTATCAACGACGTGGTTGTTCGTCAAGATGTAAGCCCACTCTTCCTCCTGCTTGACGATAAAACCTGAGCCGAGAGAACGGGTTCTGAACTTGTCCGGAAATTGGGGAAAGGGAACTCCAAAGTGGAAGAAAAAGTCTTTAAACTCAGGAGGAATTGGAGGGTGGTTTATCTTAACTTCCGATATGGTGCTAATGTTAACAACGGCTGGCTTAACTTTTTCCGCAACGCTCTCAAAAACTTTCTGCAAGGACTCAACAACCCTGTAGTCCTGAAAGCTTGGGGTTACCTCTTTTGAGTAGGCTGGTTGATTTAAGAAAAAAGCGCTGTAAAGAAACAGGCTCATCCCAGTTAGAAGCTGTCTTGTGTTCATCGCACTACCTCCTTTTTTTATTTTTTATCCCAAGCGTAGAGTATCTTCTTGACAAGTTTTTCGCTCAGGACTCTTTTAGCTCCAATATAGCGCTTTTTAAAGTACCTATCGTCAAGTGACGATATTGCAAGACCGTGGAACATAGAAGAGAAGTGAACAAACTTTCCGTTTCCGATGTATATCCCGACGTGTGAAGGAAAGCGGGCATAGGTCCTGAAAAAGACAAGATCCCCGACCTTTAGCTCCTCCTTTTTAACTGGAACGCCAACGTTAAACTGAGCCCTTGCTGTCCTCGGTAGGTTAATTCCAAGCTTCCTGTAGACGTACATGGTAAAAGAAGAACAGTCCAAGCCCCTTTTAGGATTTCCTCCTCCAAAGACGTAGGGAGTGTTCTTTAGGTCCTTAAAAAGGCTCGCAAGTATCTTAAGGAGGGCACTCTTATACTCCGGGTCTTCCAAGATAGACAGATTCCAGTTGTCGTAAGGGACGTTAAGGGGAGTTGACAGGGCATCTGCAAGCTTTTCTCCCTCTTCGTAGACGATGCTTGTAATCGGGTATATCTCACTTCCGGCCTTTATTGCCGAGCTTGCAGCTGTAAGCTCAGACTTTCTCTCAAGGAAACGAATCGTCTCTCTACTCTTTACCGGCTTATACCTTCTGCCCGGAACTATCAGCCTTTGACCGGGCCTTATAACGTTACTCCTTAGACCGTTAAGCCTCTTTATCCTTGCGACTGTGGTGCGGAACTTCTTAGCTATCTTGTAGAGGGAATCACCCCTTTTCACAACGTAAATATCTGCAAAGGCCGGAGAAGAGAAGGCCAAGATAACGCTTAAGAGTAAAACTACTCGCCTCACCTTTCTATCCCCCAATAGCCAAAACCTATTTTATCACACGGAAGTTATAGCACTACTTCCCTCCTCCATCTGGCTCTGGATAAACCTGTAGTAGTTGAAGAGGCCATCAACTGTACCGTTCTCTATGTTGGAAATGAGCTCTTCAAAGAGCTGGAAGGCCTCTTTCTTAAACTCAACTACGGGATCCTTCTGGCCGTAACCTCTCCAGCCTATGCTCTCCTTTATGTGGTCAAGAGCTCTAAGGTGCTGTCTCCAGAAGTGGTCAAGGGTCTGAAGCATTATCATCCTTTCAACTTCCCTCATTTGCCCCTTGCCAAGGAGCTCCTCCATCTTCTCGTACTCTTCAACGAGCCTGTTATGGATGAGCTTTACAAGTTTTTCCCTGTCGTCGTGAGCACCCTCAACAGAGAGCTCCATCAGCTCCTCATACTTTTCAGGAATCGGGAACTCAAAGCCAAAGCGGGACTCTAAGGTTTTCTTTAACTCCTTTAAATTCCACTCGTCTGGCAGGACGTTTTCAGGTGCAAAGCTGTCAACCATCTCCCAAGCAACGTCCTCCATAAATCCGATAATGTCCTCCTTAAAGTCCTCACCTTCAAGGATTTTGTTCCTCTGCTCGTAGATTACCTTCCTCTGGACGTTGTAAACCTCATCGTACTCAAGGAGTCTCTTCCTTATCTGGAAGTTCTGCTGTTCAACTCTCTTCTGGGCATTCTCAAGGGCCTTAGTAACCATCTTGTGGGTTATTGGCTCGTCCTCCGGAATGTTCATCATCTCCATCATTCTCTTAACTCTGTCTGAGCCAAAGAGCCTTAACAGGTTATCCTCTAAGGATAGGAAGAACCTTGACTCTCCCGGGTCTCCCTGCCTTCCAGCCCTACCCCTTAGCTGGTTGTCTATCCTTCGGGACTCGTGTCTCTCTGTTCCGATTACGTAGAGACCTCCAAGCTCAACGACCTTCTTCCTCTCCTCCTCTGTTATCTTCTTAAACTTTTCCAACGTTTCCTTATAGATGCGCTGATACTCCTCCTCTCCGACCTTTTCAGGCGTTATTCCCTTCCTCTCAAGCTCCTTCTTTGTAAGAAACTCAGGGTTTCCTCCAAGGAGAATGTCCGTTCCGCGGCCGGCCATGTTTGTAGCAATCGTTACGGCGTGAAGCCTTCCGGCCTGAGCGACAATTTCAGCTTCCCTTTCGTGGTGCTTGGCGTTTAGAACCTGATGGGGAATCCCCTTCTTCTTAAGGAGGTAGGAAAGGTACTCAGAGTCCTCAATAGAGCCCGTTCCAACAAGAACTGGACGGCCAATTTTGTAGTTCTTCTCTATCTCCTTTACAACGGCGTTAAACTTTGCCTTCTTAGTCTTAAATATGAGGTCTGGGTGGTCTATCCTTATAACCGGTTTATTGGTTGGGATAACGACAACATCCAAGCCGTAAATTTCCTTTAGCTCCGCCGCCTCAGTCTCTGCAGTTCCAGTCATACCGGCAAGCTTTTTGTAGAGGCGGAAGTAGTTCTGGAGCGTAATCGTTGCAAGGGTCTGGTTCTCTGCCTCTATTTTGACCCCTTCTTTTGCCTCAACGGCCTGATGGAGACCGTCACTCCAGCGCCTACCGGGCATTAAGCGTCCTGTAAACTCGTCAACGATTACAACTTTCCCGTCCTTCACGACGTAGTCAATATCCTTCTTAAAGAGGTGGTGAGCCCTTAGGGACTGGATAATTGCGTGGAGAAGGTCTGAAAACTTTGGGTCGTAGAGGTTAAAGTCCTTTATACCTGTCATCTGAGAAACGATTTCCTCAACCCTCCTTATGCCGGCGTCTGTGAGAACGGCAGTTTTAGTCTTTTCGTCAACTTCAAAGTGTTCATCTTTCTTTAACTGTCTGACTATCGCGTCGGCTATGTAGTAGATGTCTACGTTCTCCTCTGCCGGTCCTGAGATGATGAGGGGAGTCCTTGCCTCGTCTATGAGGATTGAGTCGGCCTCGTCAACGATTGCGTAAAAGAGCTCCCTCTGAACTTTCTCATCCTTCGTAAAGGCCATGTTGTCCCTTAGGTAGTCAAAGCCAAATTCCGAGTTAGTTCCGTAGGTGATGTCACGGGAGTACATCTCTTTTCTTTCTTCTTTTTCCATCTGGTTCTGAAGGTAACCGACTGTAAGCCCAAGGTAGTTGTAAACAGGCCCCATCCACTCGGCGTCCCTCTTAGCAAGGTAGTCGTTTACCGTAACGACGTGAACACCTTTTCCGGCAAGGGCGTTAAGGTAGACAGGGAGAGTAGCGACTAAAGTCTTACCCTCTCCCGTTTTCATCTCGGCGATTTTTCCCTGATGGAGAACTATCCCACCGATTAGCTGGACGTCATAGTGGCGCATTCCAAGGGTTCTCTTCGCTGCCTCCCTAACGGCCGCAAAGGCCTCTGGCAGTATCTTGTCCATGTATTCAAACTTTTTCTTGTCGTCCTCTATCTTTGAGAACTCTTCCTTCCACTTTGCCGTAAGGGATAGGAGCTCCTCCCTGCTCTTCTTCTCAAATTCCTTCTCTAAAGCGTTTATCTTCTCAACAATTGGCTTTAACTTCTTTATCTCCCTTTCGTTTTTACTTCCAAATATCTTTGTCAATATGGCATTAAACATGGATTGCCTCCAAAGAGATTTTTTCCTGAGCTTTAAGGAATACTCACAAGAGCAAAAGGAAGAGCAACCTAAGGAGAGGCTCTCGGTGGGGAAGATGCAAAGCGGTTATCAATCTTCAGGATAAATCCTGCAATCTCAACGGCCGGTTTATCCTTTTCAGGAAAGGGCTTAAAGTTTTCTACCTTTCGCTCTTCATTAACTACACGGTAGGTGGAAAGGCTTGAAGAGGCTACCTCCTGAACGGTAGTTACGGACTGGCATAGAAAATCTTCAGGTTGGTAACCGCAGGTAAGCGCCGTTATAAAAAGTATTCCTAGAAATAGCTTTTTCAGTTTCATGGGGTTAAAACTACTAAAAAAGCGGTTAAATGTCAAAAAACTCCCCCGGCCTGATAACCAGAACTCCCTTTTCCCGTCCACAAATATAGCTACAGGAAAGAAGCCTTTCAACGGCTTTCTCCCTCTTCACGTAGAAAGGGATGAGGTGCCAAGTCCCAAAGTGAATAGGGACAAGGTTGCGGGCATTTAAAAGACAGAAACCTCTAAACGCCTCTTCCGGAGTTTGGTGAAACCTCCTAAAAGGGAAAGGCATGAAGCCTCCTATAGGAAGCATTGCAAAGTCTATCGCTGGAGCCCTCTCGGCTATTAAGGCGTAAAGCTCCGGCGAAAAGGCTGTATCGCCGGCAAAGTAAAAGGTTAAACCTTCTACCGTAAAGACAAAGCCACCAACGCCTGTGTCTGGGTAGAGAATGTTCCTCCCCCTGTTGTGCTTTGCAGGAACTTTTAGGATTTTTATTCCCTTTACCTCTGTGGACTCAAAGTCGGCCAGTTCCACAACCTCCCTTCCTTTTACCACTTTAGCACACCTTTCAGGGGTTACCACAGTAAATTCTCCCTTTAGTCTCCTCAAGGTCTTTAAATCCAAGTGGTCGTAGTGGGCGTGGGAGATCAAGACAACGTCGGGGGAGAGCTCCTCAGGAAGTTTTGCAGGAGGAACTACCCTCTTTATTCCACCGGCAGAGTCTGTAAGGAAGGGGTCTGTAAGAATGGTTCTACCGCCTACCTTTACGAGGAATGAAGAGTGACCTAAATTTTCTATTCGGCCTTGCCCCATGGTTTTTAATTTAACTCCCCCTTAGGAGAAAAGCACGATGGTGAGAAAAGGGTTTAGGGATATAGAGGAATATTTCTTGCAGGCAGAAGCCAAGAGGCTCCAGCAGAAAGTTGTTAAACGTCCACTCCCCAAGAAAGAGAGCAGGGAAAACCTCATAAATCAGATAAAGAACTTAAATGAAAAGCTTAAAGGAAAGGATAGGAAGATAAAGGAGCTCTTTAAAGAGATTGCAGAGCTCAGAAACCAGCTTGAGGTGTTAAAAAGGGAGAAGGAGCTCCTTGAAGAGAAGAGGAAAGAGCTTGAAAGGGTTGACGAGTACAAGAGAAGTATTGACTCCCTAAGGGAAGAGGTAGCAAAGCTAAAGGGAGAACTTGCCGAAAAAGAAAAGCAGATAGAAAGCCTAAAATCTAAGGAAGTCCCAAAGGCAAGGGTGGAGCTCTTCATAGAGGTAGCCTTAGGCTCTGTCTCTGAGCTTGCAGGTGGAAGGAACAATCTGAAAGTCCTCTTTTCTAAGCGCTTCAGGAAGGACATGGTTAAGGAGGTCGCCGTAAGGCCTTTCCTCTTTGACAGCTTTATCTCTGCCCTTTCAAGGATTGACTCAACCTCAAGGCTCTTAAAGAGAGACAGCAAGCACGACATATACAGGATAAGGGTAACCTCCCCCTATGGCGAGTACAGGGCTATATACCTGAAGATGGACTCAAACACCATAAAGTTTGTCCGCTTCGGTCAGAGGGATTCAATCTACCAAGAACTTGACGCTTCCGGCTGGAGCTTTGATTGAGTGAGAAGTTCATAAAAACCTTAAAAGAGGTAGAAAGGTTTCTGGAGCTCTCAGATAGGGAAAAGGAAGCCTTTAAAGAGGTTACCTCCCTTTACCCTTTTTCGTCAACAGAGTACTACCTCAGGATAGCCTCAAAAAGCTTAGCCGTTAGGAGGATGCTCCTACCCTCCTTAGAAGAAGTTGACGACAGCATACAGCGCTTTGGAAGTGAAGACCCCCTATGTGAGGAGAGGGATAAGAAAACCTCCCTCCTCACCCACCGCTACCCTGATAGGGTTCTAATCGTCACGACAAACGTCTGCCCCGTCCTCTGCCGTTTCTGTATGAGGAAGAGGAACTGGAAGAAACCTCCATTTTTCATAAGCGATGATGAGATAGAAAAGGCCGTAAGCTACGTGAGGGAGAACAAAAAGGTAAGGGACGTCCTTATATCGGGAGGAGAGCCTTTAATACTCCCCATTGAAAAACTAAGGAAACTCTTACTCAGTCTAAAAGAAATAGAACACGTTGAAGTGATAAGAATAGGAACGAGGCTTCCCGTCGTATTCCCTCAAAAGCTCTTTGAGAGGGAGCTCCTTTCACTATTAGAGGAGGCCGAAAAGGTCTGGGTGAACACCCACTTTAACCACCCGGACGAGATAACCGAAGAGGCCAAGTTGGCCGTTAGAAACCTTTTAAAGGCCGGAATTCCAGTAAACAACCAGACAGTTCTCTTAAAGGGAGTAAACGACTCTCCCGAAATCCTTGAAAAGCTGTTTAGGGAGCTCCAAAAGATTAAAGTTCGCCCCTACTATCTCTTTCACTGCGATCCTGTTAAGGGAGTAATGCACTTTTCAACAACAATAACGAAGGGCTTGGAGATAGTGGAGGAGCTCTTTAAGAAACTCTCTCCCCTTGCAATTCCCTACTACGCCGTTGACGGCCCCGGCGGCTACGGAAAAGTCCCCCTAATGCCCGAGCGCTATAGGAAGGAAGGAAATAGATACATCTTTAGAAGCTTTAACGGTAAAACTTTCAAAATGGACGATAGATAATAGATTACTTAAACATCCCAGCAACCAGTTTTAAAAGCTCAAAGAAGTTCGGATTAAACAACGTAAAACCGATAATTAGAAGAATAATTAAAAACTTTAGATAAATTCCAAGCTCCCTTATTTCCCCCTTTAGTTCTTGTCTTATTGTCTCCATTTCCTGTCTTAATTTGCCAATTTCTCCGAAAAACTCCTCTTTTGTAATCAGCTCTTTTCTCAACTCATCTTTTAGCTCGGCTTTAACCACAACCTTCTGTTCCTTAGCCTTCTCCTCAATTACTTCAAGACTTTTCTCAATAGTTTTAATGACTTCCTTTGCAACATTTTCATCCTTTACTACCTTTCGTATGGCTTCATAAACTTCTAAAGGTAAAGTGTACCCCATCGGGGGAAAGCCTCCCTATTTACATTACCCTACCTAAACAATTTTATAACTCAAAACTCCCTCCCGCGAGGGAGGGAGATAGATTAGTAAACGGTTATCTCCTCTTCAACGAGTCTCTTCCAAGTGTCTTTCATGCCGGCAAGGCACTCTTTTACGATTTTCTCTATGGGTTCTTGGAACTTCGCGGGCTCTTCCTTAGCTCTAACCTTAACGTCAACAGCTAAAGGTTCGTTAACCGGCTTTCCTATCTGGCTCACCATGTAGCAGTAGGCCTCTTCAATTTCAGGAATGCTCTCAACAACAGCTTTGGCTATCTCGTTAGCTGTAATGTTGTAGAGCTTTCCGACGTGTGTAATCGGGTTCTTACCGGCAGCAGCTTCAAGGCTCATAGGTCTATATGGAGTAATTAAGCCGTTTACCCTGTTACCTCTTCCGACTTCTCCGTCGTCTCCGGCCTCAGAGGAAGTTCCCGTAACGGTTATGTAGACGTTCTGGTTCTCAATGTCGTCACCGGTGTTTATGTGAACTTCAACTTCCCTCTCTGTAAACTGCTTGGCAACCTCGTAGGCCATATTCCTAACGTTCTCTCTCTTCTCAACGTAGTCGTTTATGTCCTTTACGAACCTATCAACAAAGGCACAGGCGATTGTTATCTTGATTTTCTCCCCTATGCGAACGCCCATTACCTTAATGTCTTCTCCAATCTCTGGATGAGCTTCCTTAGTCTTCTTATCGTTGAGCTTCTTCTCTATGTGGTAGACAACGTTCTCAAGGTCGTCAAAGGGAGCGTAGCCGACACCAAAGGAGGTATCGTTTGAAAGGGGAACACCCTCTTTGAGCTGTCTCATGTAAATGTCAACGAGGTCTACAGAACCAGGCCTTATGTGGGTGTATATCTTCACGTGCTTTTCAGGATCTATCGCGTGAATGTTCTCCTTAAGCCATTCCTTTGCACTCTCAACTGCAATTTCCTCAACAGGAACTTTTACTCCTTTGTACTCCTTAATTGCCCTACCGGAGAGGAATATCTCAATGGACTCAATAACTTCTCCTCCACCAAACTTTGGCTCAGCCCTTCCACCTACGAGGAGGTTCTTATCAACGTTGTGGTGGAGAACAAATCCAAACTTCTCCTTGTAGAACTTACAGAGCTCCGCAGACAGCCTTTCAGCAAGGGCATCACAGATAGTATCGGGGTGCCCAATCCCCTTCCTCTCAACGATTTCAATCTCGGAGCTCCAGACCGGCTGAACGTCTAAAGGAGTAACCCGTATGTTCATTTATCTTCCTCCTCTAACTGATTTGGGATACTGAAATATACCACCAAATTGTGAAAATTATGAGAGACTACTCAAAAGTTCCTCGGCCTTCTCTATAACAACTTCCGGCTTTAGGTCAACCATACACTTAAAATGTCCCTCTGGACACTTTCTCCCTCCGTGAATTCCACAGGGACGACAGTGAAGGTCTTCCAGCTCAACGTAAAGGCCGTTCCTATAAGGAAAGAAACCAAACTCAGGAACGGTAGCACCGTAAATCTCAAGAACCGGCGTTCCAACAGAAATTGCCACGTGAACCGGAGAGGAGTCATTAGAAATAACAAGGAGAGCTCCCTTTACTACAGAGAAGAACTCCCTCAATGAAGTTTTCCCGCAGAGGTTAATAACTCCCTCAGAGAGCTCCTCTACCCGCTTACAGTAGGGAGAATCTGAAGGCGAGCCGACAAGAACAACGGTTAAACCTTTCCCTTTAAAGTAATTTGCAACCTCGGCGTAGTATTCGGGAAGCCAAGCCTTAGTCCTCCAGACAGAGCCGGGGGCAAGAACAACGTAGGACTTTTCAAGGGAAAACTTTTTCAGGGCTTTTCCAACTTCAGCAGGGGTTAGAGGGAGCTCCGGTTCTCTATCGTAAACTACAGAGTAATCCCTCTCTAAGGGTCTTAAAAGGTCAAGGTTTCTGTCTATCTCGTGAATTCCTTTTCCCATTCTATACTTCACTCTATCCGTATAAAAGAAGGAAAATCCTGCTTTATCAAAGCCAATTCGCCTTTTAATCCCCGAAAGCCAGAGGATAAGGGAAGTGCGGTGAGACCTGTGGGGAGAAACGACAAGTTCAAAGTCTCCTGAAGCTAAAAGCCGTGAAAACTTCCAGACGCCCTTCTTGTCAAAGGGAATAATCTGTGAAACGAAGGGAGCTCCCCTAAAAACCTCCTCAAAGCCCTTCCTAACAACTAAGGAGACCTCTGCACCCGGAAAAGTTCTCTTCAGCGACTTAAGAAGTGGCGAAACGAGTATCAGGTCTCCCAAAAAGGCCGTCTGAAAAACGAGAACTCTTCTCAATCTACCACTCCTAAAAAACTTTGGCGTGAGATTATAATTCCTCCTTAAGGTAAGTTCTGTTCTGGAGGAAAGATAAAATGAAAATCCGAATCGGGACGAGGAAGAGCAAGCTTGCCCTCTGGCAGTCCGAGTGGGTAAAGGAGCAGATAGAGAAAAAGTTCCCCGGCGTTGAAGTAGAGCTCGTAAAAATAACAACAAAAGGAGACAAAATCCTTGACGTTCCTCTGGCAAAAATCGGAGACAAGGGACTCTTCACAAAAGAAATTGAAGAGGCAATGCTAAGAGGAGAAGTTGACATAGCCGTTCACAGCTTAAAGGACGTTCCTTCAAAACTTCCGGATGGATTAACCCTCATAGCCTTTTCAAAAAGAGAAGACCCCCGGGACGCATTCCTCTCCTGTGGAAAGTACACCCTTGAAACGCTTCCGCAAGGCGCTACCGTCGGAACGAGCTCCTTAAGGAGGAAGGCTCAGCTAAAAATCTTAAGGCCAGACCTTAATATAAAGGACTTAAGGGGAAACGTTGACACGAGAATCAGGAAGTTAAAGGAGGGACAGTACGACGCCATAATCTTGGCAGCAGCAGGCGTAAAGAGGCTCGGCTGGGAAAATGAGATAGACCAAATCCTACCCGTTGACAAAATGATTCCTTCCGTCTCTCAAGGGATTTTAGGAATTGAGGGAAGAGAAGGAGACGATGAAATCATCAGGATAGTAAGGAAAGCTGTAAACTGTAAGAGCTCCGAAATTGCCGCAACAGTTGAGAGGGCTTTCTTAAGAACCGTTGAGGGTGGTTGTCAAGTTCCCCTCGGGTGCTACGCAGAGGTTAAGGAAGGGAAAGTTCACGTAAGGGCCTTTATCTCTGACCTTAACGGAGAGTTCTTCTACAAGGAAGAGGGCGTATTTAGGGTAAACTCCATTGAAGAGGCAGACCGCGTAGGAACAGAAGTTGCAGAAAGACTCCTCTCTGCCGGAGGAAGGGAGATACTTAAGGAGCTCTTGGGGGAAAAGTGAGGGTTTTCATCTCTGCTGAAGTTTCAAGAGAGCAGGAGGAAAGACTTAAAAAAGCTGGATTTAGCGTAACAGCCTTTCCCCTCATAAAGACCTCTCCTCTACCTTTTGAGCCGGAAGAGGCCTACCGGTTTAACCCCGATTTCGTAGTTATCTCAAGCAAGAACGGAGTTAAACACTTCTTTTCAAGGGTTTCTCCTTCTGAGTTTAAGAATGCCAAGTTCATAGCCGTTGGGAGCTCCACCTCCCAAAAGTTAAGAGAGCTCGGAATAGAGCCCCTCATTCCTGAAAACTTTAGTGGAGAGGGAGTTATTGAGCTCCTAAAAACCTTAGACTTAAAAGGGAAACGCTTTTTAATAGTCAGGCCTAAGGTGGCAAGGAAACTTGTTTCAGAGTTTTTAAGTGAGCAGGGAGCAGTCGTTAAGGAGCTCCTTGTCTATGAGACCGTTCCGGACTCTTCACGTAAGGAGCAGTTACAAAGGGAAATCCAGAATGGATTTGAGGTTTTAGCCTTTACAAGCCCGTCAAACTTTAAAGCTTTCTTAGAACTCCTTGGAGACTCCTCAGAGGAGCTCCTTAGAAGGGCAAAACTAATCCCCATTGGCCACGTAACGGCAAAGGCAATTGAAAAGAGGGGCTTTAAGGTCTTTAAAATCCCTTCTACCTACACCTTAGACGGTATTGTAGAGCTGATAATCTCTGAACTCAAAACGAATTAAGGAGGGAGCAATGATTACCGGTAAGTTTCCAGAGCTCCGTTTAAGAAGGCTCAGGAAAAACGAAACCATCAGGAGAATGGTAAGGGAGAACGTTTTAAGCGTTGACGACTTCATATACCCCCTATTCATCGTTGAGGGAGAAGGCGTAAAAGAGGAAATCCCATCAATGCCCGGCCAGTACCGCTACTCCATAGATAGGGTTATAGAGGAAGTAGGAGAGGTTAAAGAGCTCGGAATCCCTGCTATTATCCTCTTTGGAATCCCTGCCCACAAGGACGAGCTCGGCTCAGACTCCTTCTCAGATGAGGGAATAATCCAGAGAGCTATAAGGGCAATCAAGAAAGAGTATCCCGACATGTACGTAATAACAGACGTCTGTTTCTGTGAGTACACTTCCCACGGCCACTGTGGCTACCTAAAGTGTGACGGGGATTCCTGCAACGTTGATAACGATAGAACCTTAGAGCTCTTAAAGAAGCAGGTTGTATCCCACGCTAAAGCCGGTGCAGATATGGTTGCTCCTTCTGGAATGATGGACGGAATGATAAAGGCAATAAGGGAAGCCTTAGACGAGGCCGGATTTACAGAAATTCCCATAATGTCCTACGCAGCCAAGTACGCCTCAGCCTACTACGGCCCATTTAGAGACGCTGCAGAATCAGCCCCATCCTTTGGAGATAGACGCTCCTACCAGATGGACCCGGCAAACTCAGACGAAGCCCTAAGGGAAGTTGCCTTAGACATTCAGGAAGGAGCAGACATTGTAATGGTTAAGCCTGCCCTTGCCTACATGGACGTAATAAGGAGAGTAAAAGAAACCTTTAAATACCCAACGGCCGCCTATAACGTTAGCGGTGAATACGCAATGGTCAAAGCAGCCGCAATGAAAGGGTGGATAGACGAAAGGAAGGTAGTTTTAGAAACCCTCCTCTCAATGAAGAGAGCCGGAGCAGACCTCATTCTCACCTACCACGCTAAAGACGCCGCCAAGTGGCTAAAGGAGGGATAAAGGTTGCTAATACTTAACTGAAAGCATATAATAGCCAAGCGTAAAAAAACCAGATAAAAGGAGGCGATGCTTAATGGCAACAGTTTACGTACGTGAGGGAGAGCCGTTTGAGAAAGCACTAAAGAGGTTCAAGAAGCTTTGCGAAAAAGAGGGTATCCTCACTGAGATTAAGAGGAGAGAGTACTACGAGAAGCCAAGCGAGAAGAGAAAGAGAAAGGCTATGGCAGCAAGGAAGAGGCTTATTAAGGCTCTCAAGAAACGTGGTCTTCTCCCTCCAAAGGGTAAGAAGAAGAAAAAGTAATCTGGAGAGGTTATGGGACTTAAGGAGCGTCTCCTTCAGGATATGAAAGAGGCAATGAGAGCCAAAGACAAAGTAAAGCTCTCAACTATCAGAATGATTAATTCCCTCATCAAGAACGCAGAGATTGACAAGAGAGGGGAGCTCACCGACGACGAAATCGTCCAGCTCCTCATGAAGTACGCCAAGCAGAGGCGCGAAGCCATTGAAATGTACGAAAAGGGTGGCAGACAGGACCTCGTTGAGAAAGAGAAGGCCGAACTTGCAGTTGTTGAGTCCTACCTTCCAAAGCAGTTAAGCGAAGAGGAAATCAGGGAGCTTGTAAGGGAAGCCATAGAGGTAGTTGGGGCTTCCTCCCCGAAAGACCTCGGCAAGGTAATGCAGTACGTTATGCCAAAGGTTAAGGGGAGAGCAGAAGGCTCTCTCGTTAACAAAATCGCAAGGGAAGAGCTCTCAGGCTAAAGATGGTTTGGTATAATCCCTTTAGTGGGATTGTTGGCGTTCCCACTCCTTTGGGTAATTGGAGGGGGTATTTATAGTAATGTTCAAAGGAGTGGGACGCCAGTTAGAGTTCACAAAACTCTTAGAAGCAACTGCTAACCTTTCAAAAAGTGAAGCCGGAAAGCGTTACGTTCTCTCTATTTTCCCGACTACAAACAGAGAAACTGCTGAAAAAAACCTTCAGATAACCGACGCCTTTACAAAGCTCCTTTCAGAAAGAACCATTCCCTTAGAGAGATTTCCAGACATATCGCCAACCCTACAAAAACTCTCGGCAGAAGGAGTCGTTTTAAGCGTTGAGGAGTTAATTGCCATCCTAAAAGTTATCCGTCAGTCATCAGTTCTTAAAAAGTTCTTCCTCAACCTTGATAACCGTTTTGAAAGGATAAAACACTTTGGAGAAAGGCTTTCCGACTTTGGAGAGCTAAGAGAAAGGCTTGAAAAAACCGTAGACGATTCAGGGGAAATCTTAGATACAGCCTCCCCAAAGCTAAGAAGTATCAGAAGAAATATCGTAACTGTAACCGCCCGTATAAAGCAGAAGCTTGAGTCGCTAACAAATAGATTCCCGGAAATCTGCCCCGACAGAATCATCACAGAAAGGGACGGCCGTTACGTTATCTTGGTAAAGCCCCACTTTAGGAGCAAGTTTTCAGGAATCGTCCACGACCGCTCTTCCTCCGGCCAGACCCTCTACGTAGAGCCGACCTCGGTAGTTGAGGACAACAACAGGCTCAGGGAGTTAAAAGCAGAAGAAAAGGAAGAGATAAAAAGAATCCTCTCAGAAATTTCTCGTCTTGTAGCAGAAAGGAAGGTAGAGCTAAAGAGTAGCTTCAGGGCTTTAGTTGAAATAGACGCCCGTCAAGCCGTAGCCCTCATGTCCTTAAAACTAAAGGGCACTCTGCCCCAGTTTACAAACAAGGTAGAGCTAAAAAACGCAAGACACCCCTTACTCGTCCTTCAGGGTAAAGAAGTCGTCCCCATTGACATTGAGCTAAAAAACGGACTTGTCATAACAGGGCCAAACACCGGAGGAAAGACCGTCGCCCTAAAGACTGTAGGACTCCTCTCTATGATGGCGCAGTCGGGATTTCTCATTCCGGCAGAGGAAGGAAGTAATCTAAGGTTCTTTAAGAAGTGGATGGCAGACATAGGAGACGAGCAGAGCATTGAACAGTCCCTCTCAACATTTAGCGCCCACGTAAAGAACGTTGCAGAGATACTAAGAGAGGCCGACGAGGACTCATTAGTTCTTCTTGACGAGCTCGGAGCAGGAACAGACCCGATAGAAGGTTCTGCCCTTGCCATCGGAATACTTAAATACTTAAAAGACAGAAGGGCAAAGGTTATAGTTACAACCCATTTCACCCCCGTAAAGCTCTTTGCTTGGAAGGACGACTACTTTGAAGTAGCTTCAGTCCTCTTTGACGAAAAGAGCCTAAAGCCACTCTATAAGCTTGCCTACGGGATAGTCGGAAGGAGCTACGCCTTTGTAATAGCAAAACGCTACGGAATTCCAGAGGAGGTAATAGAAAACGCCCGTTCTCTAATGACGGCAGAGGACAGGCTGGCAGAGGACATAATAAAGATACTTGAAAAGGAATACCAGAGCCTCAGCGAGAAGAGAGCAGAAGTTGAAAGACTAAAAGAGGAGCTTGAAAGGAAACGTAGAGAGCTTGAAGAAAAGGAAAGGGAAGTAAGGGAGAGAGCTCTTAAAGAAATACGCTCCTTCATTGAAGAGCTTGAGAGGAAGAGTCAGGAAGTCTTTAAAAAAGCCCACTCACAAAAGGTACGCCAAGAGATAAAACAGATTATCGTAACTGCAAAGAGCAGAGAAGAAGCCCTCTCCGAAATCAAGCCAAAGAGAGAGGCAAAAGTCGGAGACACAGTAAAAATCCTCAAGTCCGGAAGAAAAGGAAAAGTCATTGAAATAGACAAAAACAGGAAACTGGCAAAGGTTTTAGTCGGAAACCTAAAAGTTGACGTAAAACTCTCCCAGCTTGAGGTCGTAGAAGAAACCCCTGTAAAACAGGAAACCGTCGGCATAGACGCTCCAAAACCTAAAAGGTTCTTCCCGGAGCTAAAAATACTCGGAATGAGAGGAGAAGAAGCCCTAAGAGCCGTAGAGCAGTTCCTTGACGACGCCTCCATCTTAGGAATAAAACGTGTCAAAATAATCCACGGCCACGGCGAAGGAATCCTAAAGAGACTCGTCAGAGAATACCTCAAAGAGTCCCCTTACGTAAAATCCTTCCGCTCCGGAAGCATAGAAGAAGGAGGGGATGGAGTAACAATAGTAGAACTATAGACTTCTTAAAAACTAACAACATTTCATCGCGGTGGTTGCTTTCATCATAATAAGTGCCGTTAATCTCAATGGCACACTCAACGTCATTTGCATTGGCGGAGCTTAAAGCTATCTGGGGTGTGTTGAGCGTTGTGTTTGTGAGAATTCGGGAAAGATGATTAACATCGTCGTATTCTGCAAAACACTCTTGAGGTATTTCTAGGCTTAAATAATAAAATACATCCGAAGGATTTCCTTGAAAACTTATCTGATAGCTTAGCTGAAATAAATAAATTAGAAAAAATAAAAATAAATGTTTTTTCTTCATAATATATTTTTTTCTTTAGAGGATATATATTGCTTTACTACTATAGTGGATTTGAAACTTCCATAAATTCTTCATCTTCTGCTCGTCCCTGCTCTAAAGATGGATTCTGCTGTGTCCTTTCATCTTGACAAACAACTTTTTCCCAGCTATGATATGTGTTAGCATCATCAAAAGGAGACGGTGATGCAACCTGATTTTCATCTAGAGGAGGTTCAAATGTTTTTATTAGATTGTATCTATCTTCTGAATAGTCAGGATCTCCTATGTGTGTATACTGATGGTATAACTCACATGTAATCTGTCCTATTCCGCCTGTTGTTGTTACTCTTCTGTTAAACTCTTCACCTGCCCATACACTACCAGGATAAAGTGTTAAATCCACGCTCAATGGCCTATAAACGCTTAACTCGTCGCTTGCTACATTTGAATTTGCTCCATTGCTGTCAACTGCCCAGACTTCCACTCTTTTGTTTCCCGCTTCTTCATAGGTGAGTGTTACTTCTCTTTGGCAGTTTCCGCCACCACAGGTGAATGTTTGGTCTGCAGTTCCATCTCCGTCTTTGTCTACATAAACTGTTAGACTATCCCCGTCTTGGTCTGAGACATCAACATCAACTTTTACCTCTTCTCCTGTATAAAATTGCTTAGTGTTAAGCTCCTCATTAGGAATAACTCTCACGCTAACACTTGGCGCATGGTTTGGTGGCACATATGGAGATACTATTATGGTATCTCCTTCTACAACTGTTTGTGCATTATCGTTATCAACTATAACAAACTTTGGTCTGTAAGTTCCTGCATTATAAGTGTGCTCCCCTCTTGCTACATAAAGTGTTTTTCCGTTTTCTTCAACCATCTCTAAAACAACTTTCCAGTCATCCACAACTCCATTGCCGTCATAATCAAATCCTATTTTTGCTATCTCTCCATCCTCATCGTAAGCTTTAACTTCAAATTCTGTTGTTACTGGTTCTGTTCCACTTGTAGGGGATTCGGTGTAGCTTTCAACTCTTGGAGGTTGGTTTTCTACAACATTTACAGTGGGAGCATAACCTTCAACAACGTTGCCAAAGTCATCTTCACATCTGTAGCGGGTCTCTAACTCTCCTGTTGTCTCGGGGGTAAAGGTGAGTTGCTCGCTGTTCCCGCTTTCTAAGGTAACTGTCTCATCAATACTGCCGTCGTTTTTGTAGTCTATTTCACACCTTATGCTCTCTCCTTCTGCATCGCTACCGCTAAGGCTATAAACTACAGGATGGCCAACTTTGACTTGTTGCTCTTGGGGTGTTAAGGAAATTTGAGGTGGCTGGTTTTCAAAGACTTCTACGTGTGCCGTTTTTGTTGCTATAGCACCATCGTTATCCTTTACGCCACAAACAACGTCATAAGCACCTGCATTTTGTAACTCAACCTCAAATCTATCAGAGGTTTGCCACTCATTGCTGTCTATTTTCCCGTTTAGGTTTGTATCACATGCGTATTGCTCTACGCTTCCATCCTCATCGCTACCAACAACTCTTAAGTGTGCAGTTGTCGGCACATAGCGACTATCCAAGGAAACCTCTATCCTCTCAACTTTTGGCGGAACGTTATTTTTACCCTCCACATAAACTATTTTTTCTACTTCATGCAGTCCGTCGCTTACTTTTACGGTTACAGGAATTTTGCCCGCTTTATCTACTGTAAAAGCATAGCTGAAAGTTCCGTTATTCTTGGCTGTTTCTCCCTCTTTTTCTATGCTTCCGTCGTTACCAACGTCTATCTTATAGACCAATGTTCCATTAGAGTTTCCATAATCATCATTGGCTATTCCCTGCACAGTGGCTTCAAAAGGAACCTTCCCTTGGGTAGGTGTTACCGCTATGTTTAGGCTTGGCCTTTTATCGCCTACAACCTTTATTGGCTGGTATATGTCCACTCTTTTTCTCGGGTCTGCTTGGTTGTAGGCGTAAATGTGCAGGGTGTAAGTTTGGTCTTCTTCTGCAACAGGGTATTGGCAGACGTATTGTATGTGTATGTTGGATGCCTGATAGTTTCTTTCCCTTTCCGCTTGACCATCATTCTCGCAATCCACTCCCGCAACTATTACAAGCTGAGAACGCCTCAGTGCTTCGGCAGAGATGTCTACAGCTACGTTTACTCCTTCTTGGGCTTGACGGGCAGAGACTTCAACGGGTTGGGGATTTTCTGCGGGGGTGTAGGTTTGACCGTTAATTGTGTACTCTTCTACTTTTGGCTGGTAAGCAGAAACGGGAGGGTTGGACGGTTGGTTGGAGCTCCCACCTCCACCACACGAAGAAACGGCAATGGCTAAAATTACAAGTCTCCCCCACGCTTTCATGACTTAAGATTCAAACTGTTCTAACATATTATAACCTACCCTCTCCCTAACCACTCAGGTTACAATCTAACTCCAAAAAGGATTAAGAAGATTTAGATTTTGCAGGTTTTACAAATTCAGGTGCAATGAAACTTAATAGAAAAATGATAATGCTTAAAACGAGCAAAACTTCGGTTATTATCTTTATCATAGCCCTCTAACTCCTCTTCCTTCAAATCTCATCCCACCCTTCAACGGCAGAGGCTTGGTTGTAAGAGGTTACGGTAGCTTCAAAGAAGTTGGCTTTTACGTTACCTTCTCCGCCGGTGTCGGCGATTCTTTCAAGGTGTTCGTAAGGATTAGGTCTATCGGGGAATATTGGTTCAAGACCTAAGGCTTTAAGCCTCTTGTTTGCGATGTAGTAAGTGTAATCCTCAATTGACTGCTCGTTCATTCCGAGTATCTTGTTGCCTATTACCTTCTTGCTGAACCTCTGCTCCTGCTCAACGGCTATTCTGAACATTTCATAAATTTTGTCCTTAGTTAGGTATTTCTTGAATCCCTCGTCGGTTAAGTCCTTCATGAAGTGTTCAAAGAGAATAACGTGAGTAAGCTCATCCCTGTTGATGTAACGGATAATATCTGCTGTCCCCTGCATGAGGTTACGGGAGGCAAGGTTGTAGAAGAACATAAAACCGTTGTAGAAGTAGAGACCTTCAAGGAGGTAGTTGCCTATTAGAACTTCTCCGTAGTTTTCCATTGTCGGGTCTTCAAGGAACTTCTGGTAAATGTCAGCAATGTACTTATTTCTTTCAAAGAGTATCGGGTCTTTCTTCCACCAGTAGTAAACTTCCTCTCTCCTTTCTGGGGGAACGATGGACTCTATGGTGTAACCGTAGCTCTGGGAGTGGATTGCCTCCTGATAGGCGTGGATTGAAAGGTCTATGGTTATTTCTGGAGCTCTCACGTAAGCTGCAATGTTTGGAATGTTCGTAGTTTGAATGGAGTCAAGAAAGACGAGGAAAGAGAGTATCTCGTCGTAGGCCTGCCTCTCCTCGTCTGTGAGCTCCCTGTAATCGTGTATATCCTGAGTAAGGTCAACGTTTTCGGGAATCCAGAAGTTTGCCATCATTACCCTGTAGAGCTTGGGAGCCCACTCGTACTTTATAACGTTTAGGTTAAAGATGTTGGTTGTATCCCCGTGAAGTATTCCCCTCTTTGCCGGGTCGTCGTTCCCTTCTGGGTTAAATATCGGACGGGGCTTCATAAGCTCTTTTTTTATATCAGCCATTTTTACCTCCTTATTTAGTTAGCACAGGCTACACACTCTTCCTTTTTGGATATTGCCTGCTGGCTGTCTTTCTGGATTGTTCTTACGTAGTAAATGGTCTTTATGCCCTTCTCCCAAGCAAGCATTACCGTTTCGTAGATGTCGCGGGCTCTTATGCCGAGGTTGAGGTTGAAGAGGAGCTCCATTGAAATTCCACTGTCAACCCACTTCTGAATTGTGGCAATTATTTCAACAACTTCCTTCTGGTCCATATACTTGCTCTCTCTGTAGAACCAGAACTTTTCCTTTATGTAAGGAGGACATATCGGAACGGCTTGCTTCTGGTTTTTGTCAATGTAAAAGCGTGAAAACGGTGGAAGAACGCCGGGAGTTGCTCCCTGAAGGAGTCCGGAACTGGTGTTTGGAGCAATAGCAAAGAGCTGTCCGTTTCTGATTCCGTACTTTTTGAGCTTTGAAAGGAGCTCCAGCCACTTCTCCTTTAGCTTCGTCTTTTCCGACAAGTACTTTGCGTCCTTACCGATGATTATTCCCTTACTCCAGTCTGAGCCTTCGTAGGCCGGAAAAGCTCCTCTCTCCTTCGCCAAATTGATGCTCTCGTCTATTCCGTAAAAGGCGATTTTCTCGTAGAGCTCCTCAATAAACTCAAGGGACTGCCTACCGTAGGGTATCTCCCTTTTTGCCAAATAGTCAGCAAGTCCGAGAGTTCCTATGCCTATGGTTCTATACCTATCGTTGTGGAGTTTACTCTCCGGAATTGGAGGAGTTGTCAGCTCTATTGTGTTGTCAAGTATCCTTACGGCAGTCCTAACAGCCTCTTCAAGCTCCTCATCGCTCTCTATGTTTGCAAGGTTGATGGAGAGAAGGTTACAGGTGTGGACAAGTCCCGGCTCTTCAATCTCCTTAATAATCTTTCCGTCCTTCATGTAGGTTTTAAAACCTTTTGAAGGTCTAAAGTTAGAGAAGCTCTCCATACAGAGGTTACCGTTACCTATGTAACCGTCGTGCTTTAATGGGTTTAGTCTGTTTGCAGTGTCCTTAAAGAAGATGTAGGGAAGTCCCGTTGCAACCTGAGTTTTTAAGATTTCTTTTAGGAGCTCCTTAGCCCTTACCTTCTTTTTGAGCTTTAGCTTGTGGGACTCGTTCTCTACCTGCATGTAGGCCTTTTCAAACTCCTCGCCCCAGAGCTCGTAGAGCTTAAATCCAAACTTCTTCTCCACCTCGTAAGGGTCAACAAGAAGCCACTCTTGGTCGTACTTTACCCTCTCCATAAAGAGGTCGGGGATAACCACCTGTGGGAAGATGTCAAAGGCTTTACGCCTAAGGTCTCCGTTTTCGGTTTTGAGCTCTAAGAAGTCGTAAATATCAAGATGCCATACATCTAAGGCTATGGTTACAGCTCCAGCCCTCTTCCCCTCCTGATTAACGGCAACGGCAACGTCGTTTAAGATTTTTGCCCAAGGGACGATTCCTCCACTTGCTCCAAAGACCTTCTTTATCCAAGAGCCTTGAGCCCTTATCCTTGAGAGGTTAACTCCGACTCCTCCAGCCCTCTTAGAAATCTGCGCTACCTGCTCAGCCGTGTACATTATGGAGTCAAGGTTGTCGTCCATTGCCGTTATAAAGCAGGAGGAGAGGTTACCGTTTGGACGGCGAAGGTTTATGAGGATTGGAGTTGCCAAGGAGAGCTTTTTACCGGCTATGAGGTCGTAGAACTTCTTAACGGTCTTCATTCTCGTTTCTTTTGGCTCGTTCTTTGCGAGCATTAGGGCTATGCTCATGTACATCTCTTGGGGGAGCTCTATCGGGTAGTCCTCGTAGATACAGAGGTAGCGCTTGGCAAGGAGGTTAGCCCCAGCGTAGTCGTAGAGGAAGTCGTACTTAAGATTAAGGTAGTCTCCGGCCTCCTTTATCTCCTCCTCTGAGTAGGCCTTAAGGAGCTCCTCCGCGTAGAGTCCCTTCTCTATGAGGTCTTTAACAACTCTTAAATACTCCTCTCCACCTCCAACGTAGGCAAGCTTAGAAGTTCCCCTCCTTATGGAAACTTCCTTGTAAAGGTTGAAGATAAAGAGCCTTCCAGCAAGGATTCTCCAGTCTGGCTCTTCTGGGGTTGTAAGCTGTAAGGCCGTATTGATAACGGCCTCGTGAATCTGGCGAGTTGTTATCCCGTCAAAGAAGTGAAGCTTTAACCTTGACTCAAGCTTAAGCGTATTAACATCAAGGCCTTCTGCAGCCCAGTTTATAACTTTACGTATCTTCTCTATGTTCAAGGGCTCCCTTACACCTTTCCTCTTTACAACCGTTATCTTCTTCATTCCACCTCCCGACAAACGTTTGACTTTCCGATTTTATCTTTAGCAGGGTCTCTCTCTCAAAAAGTTGGAAGTGAAGGAGCGTAGTTAGAACAAGTTTAAGTATTTTGCTAATTTCTTAAACAGAAATCTTCGGATGGTTGGAAGTCTTAAAGTTTTTTGCAAGGATAAGCCTAACTGACACTAAAGGGGTCACTTTCAACCTGTTTACAAAATTTTGTAGAGATATTCAACGTGGCCTGCAGATGTTTGAACTTGGTAATCGGAAAGGAACGGAAAGAGCTCCTTCACGCCCTTATTCACCTTTATAACGACCCTCTTCCTTGCTACCCTTTCTGCCTCTTTAAGGGTTTCGGGAGAAACAAAGTCTTTAACAGCAACCTCCCTAAAGGGCGCCATAACGCTACAGTGCCACTTGGGTTTTATGAACATAGGGGAGAAGTAAACGATATCGTAGGATTTATCGGGTAACTGCTTCAAAAAAGCGTAGTTGTCGCCACAGGTAGGCTTAACGAGGCTAAAAGCAAACTTCGCTACTTTGAGCTTTCCTTCTGGACGATACCTCTTAAGTCCCCTTTTCACTATCTCGTAAATTACCGGGTCTTTCTCCACTCCTACAACTTCCCTCTTTGAGACAAAAGCAGAAAGGAGGGCGTCCTGAGCAAGTCCCAAGTTACAGTCAAGGACGGTATCTCCCTCTTTTAAGTCCATGGCAGAAATCATTGACTCCTTTCCACCTGAAAGGTAGTTAAGGAGACGAATCTTAAAGAGCCCCGGGTGGAAGAAGAGCTTGTTACCAGAAAGGGTGTGAACCGTAAGGAGAAGGTCCTTCCCCACTACAAGGACGTTTTTACCGTACCTTTTCTTTATTGACTCTATCGTGTTGTGACGACGTTTTACGTAAACTGCTCCAAGCTCCTCAGAAAGCTTCTTAGCTTCCTCAATCATTTCCGGAGTTGGTCTTCTGTCGGTAGTTACTACAACTTCCATACCTACTCCACAATCAGGTCTGGTCTTTTCCTCTCAAGGTACTTACGGGTGTATGAACAGAGGGGAGAGATTCTGTAACCTTTTTGCTGGGCAAGCTCAAGGAGTTTCTCTGTAAGCTTAGCAGCTATTCCTTTACCCCTATAGGCTTTTGGAACAAAAGTCGTCCTGACGACAATGACCTTTCTCTCTTCTTCTAACCTAAAAGAGATGTAGGCCTCCTCTCCACCTTCAAGCTCTACGTATATCCTGCTGTCTGTAACCTTTATCTCCAAGGGTTACCTCCTGTTTGAAAACTAATATAACAGAAAATTTGCCAACTTTCCCAAAATTCCTAAAATTCACAGCGTCACGGGTGAACGGGAAGTCCGGTGAAAGTCCGGCGCTGTCCTCGCAACCGTGAGCAGGGAATAAAAAGGGCTTTAGCCACTGGAGTGACGGGGTGAGGAGCTCCCACTCTGGGAAGGCTATTGCCCACTAAAACCCTGCGAGCCGGGAGACCGGCCCGTGATGGGTAGGTGAAAACCTACCCCTTCGCGTCCTGCGGGGGTTCGGGGCGCGGGAAAGGAGAGGGTACTCCTTTTTTCTTTTCCCGCTCCTACGATCCTGCAGGTGTTTCACAAAAACACCGCAGGAGGTAAAAGGATGGTCAAAACCTACGCCTACGGCTTTCCGAAACTCGGAAAGCAGAGAGAGTTTAAGCGCCTGATTGAAGGGTTCTGGGCGCAAAAAGTTACTGAGGAGGAGCTCCGAGAAGGCATCAAGGAGCTCGGGCAAAAGAGGGAAGAAACCTACAGGAAGTACGTAGACGCCTTCCCCCAAGGAGAAATGACCCTCTACGACCCGATGCTTGACACAGCACTCCTTTTCGGCGTCTACAAGGCCAACTCCTTAGAGGAGTACTTTGAGCTGTGCAGGGGCAAGAACGCCCTTGAGATGACAAAGTGGTTTAACACAAACTACCACTACTTAGTTCCAGACTTTGAAGGTAGAGAGCCTGCCTTTAAGGTTTGTGAACCTGTCTGGAACAGACACGAAGGAGCTACAGAGAACGTCCACATCATTGCTCCCTTTACTTTCCTAAAGCTCTCCAAGGGACTCCCCGAAGGAAGCTTTGAAGGAGCTCTTAAAGAGCTCACAAAAGCCCTCGTTGATTACGTCAACAGCAAAGGCTTTAAGTCAGTTCACCTTGAAGACCCTGCCCTTGTTATGGAGCTCTCAGAAGAGGAGTGGAAGGCTCTCGTTGAGGCCTACAGCCTCTTAAGCGAAGTAAAGGGAGAAGTTAACCTTTTCACCTACTACGACAGCGTAGACAGGCTGGAGCTCCTCTTTGAGCTTCCGGTAAACGGAATCGGCGTTGACCTTGTACACGACAGGGGAGAGAACTTAGAACAGCTAAAGAAAATAGACCCACGTGGAAAGAAGCTCTTTGCCGGAGTTGTTGACGGAAGGAACGTCTGGAGGAACGACCTCTTTAAGACGGCTGAGGTTTTAAGGGAGCTCTCCGAGAAATTTGACGTTGTCATCACAAACGCAGCTCCTCTCTTCCACTTGCCCGTAAGCCTTGAAGGCGCTACACTGCCTAAGGAGCTCTTACAGAAGGTAGCCTTTGCCGAGGAGAAGCTAAAGGAAATCAAGCTCCTTGCCGAAATCCTTGAAGGAAAAGAGGAAGAGGCAAGGGAGTGGGTTAAGGGCATAAACAACAAATTCGGAGAGATTAAGGCCGTAAGGGAGAGAGTCTCTGCCCTTAAAGAGGAAGACTTCGTAAGGAAGCCAAGCTACAAAGAGAGGGTTAAAAAGCAGCAAGAAGTTCTTAACCTCCCTCTCTTCCCGACAACGACAATCGGCTCATTCCCACAGACAGAAGAAGTCAGAAGGGTTAGACTCCTTTACAGGAAGGGTAAGCTTGACAAGGAGAGCTATGAAACTTTCATCAGGGGAGAGATTGCAAAGGCCATCCAGATTCAGGAGGAGCTCGGCCTTGACATCTTCGTCCACGGCGAGTTTGAAAGAACAGACATGGTTGAGTTCTTCGCCGAGAAGATGAAAGGCATAGCCACAACCGGTAACGGCTGGGTGATTTCTTACGGAACAAGGTGTTACCGTCCCCCAATTATCTACGGAGATGTTGAAAGGGACGGAGTAATGACCGTTCCAGAAATCGCCTTTGCCCAGAGCCTAACAGATAAGCCTGTTAAAGGAATGCTGACAGGGCCTGTAACGATAATTGCTTGGAGCTTTGTAAGGGAAGACATCCCAATCTCTGAAGTCGCCTACCAGATTGCCCTTGCCCTTAAAGATGAAATCAGGGATTACGAGGAAGCCGGAATCAAAATCGTCCAGATAGACGAGCCGGCAATCAGGGAGAAAGCTCCAATAAAGAAGAGAAACTGGAAGGAGTACTTTGACTGGGCTATCAAGTCCTTTAGGCTCTGCCACTCTTCCGTAAAGCCCGAAACCCAGATTCACACCCACATGTGTTACTCTGAATTTGGCGAAATCATGGAGTACATCCTTGAGATGGACTTTGACGTTATCTCCATTGAGGCATCAAGGTCTAAGGGAGATATCATAGAGGCCTTTGAGAAGGTTAACTTTGACAGGCAGATAGGCCTTGGAGTGTGGGACATTCACTCACCTTACGTTCCAAGTGCTGAGGAGATGAAGGAGATTGTGGAGAGAGCTCTAAGGGTTATCCCCAAGGAAAACTTCTGGATTAACCCAGACTGCGGTCTCAAGACAAGACGCTGGGAAGAGGTTATTCCCGCTTTAAGAAATCTCGTAAAACTTGCCGGAGAACTAAGAAAAGAAACCAATTAACTTTCCCTGCCCCCTTCTGGGGGCCTCCCTTCTCCTCAACTCACTCCTCCTGTAAAATTTCTCTTCAGGAGTAACCATCCAGAAAATCCCCGAAGGTGTCCAATGGCTCTATCTCCCTTCCTTAAGCTGGACATTCCCGTCACCTTCAAGGACCATCCGGGCGTTCAGTCAGCAGTTCTCTACACGGACATTAACCTGTGCAACCTCAACTGTTTCCAGTGCCACAACAGACACGCCTACAGTGGTAAGGAGGAAAGGTTTACCTATGAGGAGCTAAGGGAAAAGCTTTCAATGCTAAAGCTTCTTGGAGTTGAGCTTATAATCGTTTCTGGAGGTGAACCAACACTTGAGGAAAACCTTGAGGAAGGTCTAAAGCTCATAAAGGAGATTGATTTTCCCGTAAGAGTTGACACAAACGGAACAAATCCAGAAGTCGTTGAAAGATTAATTGAGAGAAAGCTGGTAGATGGTTTTGCCGTTGACGTGAAGATTCCCCTAAAAGATGAGTATACCCCTTCAGAACTCCAACGCTTTAAGAGAGTTCTATTTTCAGATGAAGGTATCCCGGATAAAGCAGTATACGAATATGCCAATAGACTAAGGATTACAATAAACACGATAAAAAAATACTCCCTGCCTTTCACCCTCTTTAGGACTGTCAACTATCCACTCCTTACGGAGGAGGATAGGCAGGCCATCTCTGAAGAGTTAAAATCTTTTCCCCACCAGTTTAACCCCTTCTACCCTGTGGAGGAGATAGATGAATAAGTACTTCAAGCTGATAGAGCTCTTCATTGATAACGACGACATCTCCCGTAACAACGCCAACTTCGTAAGGGGCATCCCCGTCCTTGAGCACGTTGTAGTTGGCGAGATAATGAAGGATTACCTCTTTGATGAGGTATACAAAGGCCTACCGGTAAGAATCCACCACGAAGAAGGCTGGTCATACCACCATCAAACGTATAGACTTTCGGCCTACTGTATTGGCTTATCGGCCAAAGACATTGCCTTTCATGGTCTTCAGAGTAACGCAAAGAACGAAAGGAAGGCTGCTCCCCCCAAAAGGCTTGAAACCCTCTTTATGCAGTGTGCAAACCTGATATGCCTTGTAGCTCAGGAAGTATCCGGTGCAACCTCTCTGAACGACCTCTCAACAGTTGCTGCAGGATACCTCTACTACTTAGAGAAAGAAGGCAGGAAGAGCTATTCAGACTACGAGCTTGAAAACCTGTGGCAGGAGTTCCTCTACAACATCAACCTACCCTTTAGGAGCGGAAACTCTCCCTTCTCAAATATCACCTTAGACTTTGGAAAACCTAACAGCCGACTTAAGTACGAGCCGGTAGTTTACGCAGGAAAACTCCTAAACATCACTTACAGCCAGATTCCATCCCACTACTTTGACAGGATAAACATCGCTTTCATAAAGGCAATGAGAAAAGGGGACGCAGACGGAAACCCCTTCACCTTCCCCCTCATAACCGTAAACATTACAGAAGACTTTGACAGAAACAACCCAGCTTGGAAACTCCTCCTCAAAGAGAGTGAGTACTTTGGAGGTTTTTACGTCCAGAACTACCTGAGAGAACCCTTTGAAAAACCGTCTATTTACAAGCAGAAAAACCCCTACATAAAGCCCTTTGACGAAGGAATGATTTATTCCAACTGCTGTCTCGTTCCAGAAACAGAGTTGTTTGTTTACACCAAAGGAAAAGAACACCCAGAGTGGATAACCTTACAGGAAATTAAGGAAAGGTTCACAAAGAAGGTTATCGCTGAGGGGAGCTCCGAAAAGTGGTGGGAAGTAGAAGACATTTTCGTTCCCTCCCTGAATCCGAAAACAGGTAAGCTGGAAAAGAAAAGAGTAACTAAGCTCTTAGAAATTCGCTCAAAGAGGGAAGTAAGAATCAGGTTCAGGAACGGCTTTGAAATTGTCTGTGACCCAACCCACAGAGTAGCTGTATTCTCACCTGAAGAGAACAGAATAACGTGGAAACCTGCCTGTGAAGTTAAGCCCGGGGATTTTGGACTTACCGTTAAGAAGCCGTTGTTTGAAGCCAACTCTTACGCCAAACTGTCCGACGGAACTGAGCTAAATGAAGAACTTGCGTGGTTCTTTGGATACTTTTACGCAGAGGGCTGTTTCATCAAAGACCACTACAACAGGGAGAAGTTTAACGGCGTTGTGCTTACAGCCAACATAAGCGAAAGGGAAAAACTTGAAAGGGCGAAGGAGATAGCTCTTCAATACTTTGGTGACCTCATCTCTTCAGCAAAGTTTTACGTTAAGAGGTGGAAAGGAAGAGAGAGCTCCATTCAGCTCTGGATATACGGAAGACGCCTTGCAGAGTTTCTCCTTGAAAACGGAATCGTCAAGTACAGCAAGCTACCCCCTGCTTTAAAGAGATCCCCAAAGTCCGTTGTAGAAGCCTTCTTAAACGGATTCATAGACGGAGACGGTTACAGGAGAGGCGACCACGTAGAAATTCATATAAACGATGAGCCTTTAATAAAGGAGCTCTCCTCCCTCCTCTGGGTTCACGGAATCAGACACACTCTAAGGATAAGAAAAGACTCACAGACACTAAAGATTTCAAAACCTACCAAGTCTTCCTGCTACTCACTCGTCCCGACTACCTTCATTGAAGAAAAGGCTGTAGTTACTGCCTCCGGTAACAGGAGCTACATTAAAACTCCAACGGTTTCTTGGGACTTCGTTAAAAAGTACGGACTGACAAATGAAAGGCTTGAAGACTACGAAAGCTGGGACGTTGAAATCGTTAAGGTTGAATCTGTTGAGGAGAAAGCTTTAGAAGAACCTAAGCCCTTCCTTGACATAGAAGTTGAAGATAACGAGACATTTGTCCTTGCAAACGGAATCGTTAGCTTTAACTGCCGTATGCTGTTCAACATCTCACAGGTTGAAGCAGTTACAGGCTCAAACCCCTTCCACTCAGGAAGTGGTGTTGGAGGAATCGGGGTATACGCTATCAATATGAACAGACTCCTATTCCTTGCAAAAGATGACTTTGAGTTCTTAAAGAGTATGATTGACTACCTAATGGACGTTGGAGCGAAAGCTCTCCAAAGAAAGAGGGAGTGGCTAAAGAAACACTGGAACGACCTATTCCCTTACCTCTCCTTCTACCAGAAGGATGATAAATCCCTCTTCAACATCTTCTCGGTAGTTGGCGTCCACGAAGGAATGATAAATGCAGGTTTTAAGGACGGCCTCTTTAATGACGAAGCAAAGGAGTACGCCCACCAGATTGCTCAGTACCTCTACAAGAAACTTCAGGAGTTTATGGAAAGAGATAAAGTTCTCTACTCCCTTGAGTACGCACCCAGCGAAAACGCTGCCTGCAAGATGGCTGAGAAGGACCTTCAGTTCGCAAAAGCGTTGGCTGACGTCCTAAACGGAGAGAGGGACTACAAGCTTTCAAGGGACCCCTACTTAAACCTCTTCATAAAAGAGGCCATCGTTAAATTCGGAGATAAAATTTTTGACCTTGTGGAGGTTGGAAATGGAGAGCGTTAAAAGTGCAAAGAAGGTGAAACCAAAGATGTACGTTAACGGTGACCCTGTATCCGGAAGGGTTTTCTTAACTTCCGGTTTTCAAGCTCCATTTCAGGAAGGAGACCTCCTAAAGCAGATAGACGTTAACTCCCACTTCCAGTCCTACGCCACAGGCGGTAGCATTATGCACCTCTTTACTGCCGAGGAGATGAAGCCTGAGGAGCAGGAAAGGCTCATCTTCAACATAATTAAGAACTTCCCCATCCAGTACCTTACAAAAACGCCCTTCTTAACGACGTGCAACGGATGCGGCCACAAGATGGTCGGCAGGAAGACGGCCTGTGAAAAGTGTGGCTCAGAGGACGTAACCTTATGGTCAAGGCCGATAGGTTACTTTAGACCCGTCATGAGGGGGAAAATTTCTAAGGACTTTAAGAAGGCCAAATACCTCTTCTGGCTCTCCGGCAGGATAGAGGACTTTGCCACGAGGAAAGAAGTAACGAGGAAGGATATAGAGGAAATCGTAAACGAGCTTTCATCCATTACATAACGATTGATGTTAAAATTTCCCAACAAATACTCATAGTGGAGAAATGGATGGGGAGATTTTTTCTCCTTTTTCTCCTCTTTTTTTCTACCCTTAACGCTCAGGCCCTCACCCTTGAGGAGTTGATTTTTAGACTTCACGAGCTGAAACCGGAAGAAATTGCAAGGGAAATAGAGAAACTCCCTCAGGAAGAGAAGATAAAGCTCCAGCTTCTCTTCCTGAGCTACACCGGCAAGAACAGGGAGGCAGAGAAACTACTAAAGGAGCTCTACCCCAAGAAGCTAATCACAAACGTTCTTGAATTACCAGAAACTTCCGCTGCAATAGTCGTGGATAAGACGAGGGAAATCCTGTACGTTGTGAAAATGGAGAAGGGCGTTCCCAAAATTATAAGGAGGTTTCCCTGCATAACGGGAAAACGCCCCGGGGATAAGCTTGAGGAGGGAGACCTCAGGACTCCAGAAGGAATATACTTCCCCCTCTACTGGAAAACCGGACTTCCACCAATGTACGGCATAGGGGCTTATCCCCTAAACTACCCCAACTTACTTGACAGAAAAGTTTTAAGACGCAACGGCCACGGTATCTGGATTCACGGAACGAACAACCCCAACCGTCCTCCCCACAGCACTAACGGCTGTATAGTCCTCAAGAACGAGTACTTGGAGGAGCTTCGCAAAATCATCAATCCAAAAGTTACTCCAGTAGTTATAGTTTCCAACCTTTCTTTTGCTGACAGGGACGAGTATCTAAAAGAGAAACAGTCCATCCTTGACTTCCTCCTAAGGTGGAAAAAGGCGTGGGAAAACACCCCACAGGACATTTCTGAATACCTAAGTCTTTACTCAAAGAACTTCGTCTGGAAAAAGGGCGGTTACAAGGAGTGGGTAAGGTACAAGACTCGCATAACCAGATACAAAAAATGGATAAGGATAAAGCTTTCAGACATAACGGCTACAAAAGATGGAAGACTTTTACAATTTGGTAATATTTATGTAGTTAGCTTTAGGCTTGACTACAGGTCAAACAACTTCTCCTCCAAGGGAAGGAAGCTTCTATACATTGTAAAAGAGGGCCAGCAGTGGAAAATATTGGGAGAAGAGAATTTATAGCTGGAGCTCTCGCCCTTTTACTCCCAGCAATACCGGATAGGGCAGAGGCCGCTAAAGGTAGGGGAGTCAGGGTAAAGCTTCCGGAGTTTCCCTTTCAGAGCACAGTAATCACCGGAAAGAAAAAGGGAAAGAGGATACTCATTGTAGGTGGTATCCACGGGAACGAACCGGGAGCTTACAAGGCGGCAGACATTTTAAGGAACGTTGAAGTAGAAAAGGGAGAGCTGATAATCGCCCCAAGGAGCAACTTCCTCTCCGTCCTTGCTAACGTCAGGGGCTACAACGGTGATATGAACAGGAAGTTCGCCCAAATTTCCCCCAAAGACCCAGACTACCCTTACGTTAAGAGGCTAAAAGAGCTAATCAAGGAGTTTAAACCGGACGTTGTTCTCTCCCTCCACGACGGTTACGGCTTTCACGTTTTAAACAAGCGCTTTTGGGGACAGTGTATAGTCATTGATGAAGATGTTTACAACGGCTATCCCTTGGGAAAGATTGCCAGAGAGGTTTCTAACGCAGTAAACAAAAGGGTTCAAAAGAGAAGGTGGAAAGTTCCAGTATTTAACACGAGAACCTTCTCCCCCGATACAGAACACCCGGAGCAGAGGAGGTCCCTAACGTACTACTGCCTGTCAAAGTGCAACGTTCCGGCCTTCTGCCTTGAAGCGTCTAAACAGCTACCCGACCTTGAGACAAAGGTGAAGTTCCACCTCCTCATGATGAAGGAGTTCTTCAGGCTCTACGGCGTGAAGATTAAGCCGGACTTTGACACGTTACTCTCTAAAACGAAGGAGCTCCTTGACTCAAAGAGGCTGTACACCGCAAGGATAAGAATCAACGGGAGGGAGTTAGAGATATCCTCCAGTAAAACCTTCAAAGTTCCAAAGGGAAGCACCTTTGAGTTCGTCGCCTTTCACGGAAGCGAAGGAACGAACGTGATATCAAGAGACGTGAATATGAACTGGAGGAGCTTCACAGTCAGAAGGCGCATATCCTTTGAGGTAAAGGACGACTTCAAGAAGGTCTTTAAAGTGAGGTTGCTCGTAACCTGAGCCTCTCGTCGGTTGTTTACAAACTCTGAAAAATACGCTATATTTAACCTATGAGTTAAAGCCATGTTGAACTTTGAAGAGCTTGAGTTCAAGAAGGGTAACTACTGCATCTTTATTCTGCCGGAGGTAGAAAAGCAGATAAGAGATCTGAGGGACGCAAACAGCCGTGTCAAGATTTTGAGATGGCTGGACATCCTTTCAGAGAGGATACCGAACAACCCCGAGCAGTGGAAGAAGCTCAAAGGGGAAAGTTGTCAAAACGTTTTTGAGTTAAAGCCCAAACCCTATCGGTTGGGATGCTTAGTAGTAGATAGGTTTATACTGGTGGTTCACATGTGGAGGGTCCAAAAGGACAGGAGCAGAAGGAAGTCCAAAGAGGTGGAAAAAGCCTGCTTAAAAGCCGAGGAGGTGAGAGATGAGTTTGAGAGATTTGTTAGAAGAGTACAGGTACTCCGAAGAGTTCATCTATGAAGGTTTACGCTTAGACCTTTCTTACTGGCTGAAGAGGTTGATGGAAGAGAGAGGAGTTACAAAGAAGGAACTCGCCGAGCGGATGGGTGTATCTCCTGCCTACGTAACCAAGATTTTCAGCGGGAGTAACATTTCGTTAAGGACAGTGGCAAAAGTTCTTGCGGCACTTAAGGTTGATGCCAAACTCTTTCTGGAGGAGAGAAAGGAAAGGGAGCTTAAGCTCTTGAAGTTTAAGACCAAGCTCAACGGAGTAAACGATGAAAGCGATGCTATCGCCATTGCAAGTTAAGGATGTAAGATTTAAAAAGCTCAAGCTTGAGGAGAACCCTCAAGGCATCAAGAAGGACATACTTGATATTGACTTTGAGATTGGAGTTGCAGAAAATGGCTGGTACGCCATTCTTTTTAAGCTCAAGTACAACCTCAGGGCCAAAAATCCTCTTATAAAAGCGGATTTAGAAGTCGTAGTGTTCTTTGAAATAGACAAGGGAGTTCCTGAAGACAAAAAGGAAAAGTTGCTCTTAATCAATGGTCTGGTAATTACGTACGGCCTCATTAGGGGGGTCATCTATCAGATGTGTTCGGTTATTCCCCCTTCACAACGGATTCTTCCTTCTGTTAACTTTCTTCCTTTGATAAAGGAGAAGTTGAAAAAGGAGGATGAATAATTAAAAACTGCCTCTTAAAGTTTACTCCTGCGAGCTCAAGGGAAACTTTTCTGAGCTTGTACTCTGGGAGCTCCCCCTTAAACTCCTCCTTTCCCCTGTAGATGCAGAGGAGAGCTCCACGCTTCAAGAGGTGCTCCGTCATCTTCACGGCGTTCTTTGGATCTTTCACAGCCCTCATGAGGAGCATATCGTAGTCTCCCTCGTGCTCCTCTATGCGACAGCAGGAAACCTTTACGTTTGAAAGCCGGAGCTCCCTCCTTAACTGTTCCAAGAAGACACACTTTTTGTGACGGGACTCAACGAGGGTGAAGGTGGAGTTTTTAAGGACTATAGCCAAGGGAACGCCGGGGAAACCTGCCCCAGAACCAACGTCGCAAAAAGATTTACCTTCCGGGTTAAAGCCATAAACCTCAAAGGCCTTAAGTCCCAAGAGGGAATCAAAGAAGTGCTTTTCCTCTATTTCTCTATCGTTGAGGATGGAGGTGAGATTTATCTTCCTTCCCCACTTTTTTAAGAGCTCCTTATACCTCTCAAACTTTTCAAGGTGCTCATCTTTTAGCTCTATCCCGTTTAGGAAGCAGAGCTCTTTTAACCTCTCAAGAGCCATTCTTTCTCCTTTTCCACTTCTCTATGTAGATGGCCAAGATGGGAATTGAAGCAGGCCTTATACCCTCAAGTCTTGCAGCCTGCCCAAGTGTTAAAGGTCTCATCTCCTTCAGTTTTTGCCTTTCCTCTGTTGAGATTGGGACTGTATCGTAGTCAAAATCTTCAGGAATTTTTACGTTCTCAAGTTTCCTGAACTTCTTTACCTCTTCAAGCTGACGCTTTATGTACCCCTCGTACTTTACCTCTATCTCCACTTCCTCTAATACTTCCTTAAGTAACCTCTCATCATCCAGCTGAAGTTCGGGTAGGAGCTCCAGCAACTTATCAAGGGGCACTTCAGGTCTTCTCAGAATCTCATAGGCGCTCTTTGTTTCCTTTAAAGGCGTTGAACCACAAGCTTCCAGAATGGAATTTACATGCTGGGGCTTTAGCTTTACCTCCTTGAGCTTCTCAATAAAGACTTTAACAGTCTCATACTTCTTCTTTACCCTCTCGTACTGCTCCCTCGTTAAAAGGCCGAACTTGTAGCCGTACTTTGCAAGTCTATAGTCGGCGTTATCGTAACGGAGGAGCAGTCTATACTCGGCTCTTGATGTGAAGAGGCGGTAGGGCTCTCTAACTCCCCTATTAACGAGGTCGTCTATCATAACACCTATATAGGCCTCGTCCCTTCCAAGGACGAACCTCTCATCCTTTCCAAGGGCGTAGAGGGCAGCGTTTATTCCTGCAACAATTCCCTGACCGGCTGCCTCCTCATAACCGGTTGTTCCGTTTATCTGACCGGCGTTGAAAAGTCCTTTAATTATCTTTGTCTCTAATGTCGGATAAAGGTGCGTAGGATCAACAAAGTCGTACTCAATGGCGTATGCAGGGCGAATAATCTTGGCGTTTTCTAAGCCGGGAATGGAGTGGATTATCTTCTCCTGAACGTCGTAGGGAAGGCTTGTAGACGTTCCGTTGGGGTAGAACTCAACGGTATTCCTTCCCTCGGGCTCTACAAAGACGTGGTGTCTCTCCTTTTCTGGAAACTTAACGATTTTGTCCTCAATTGATGGACAGTACCTAACACCAACGCCGCTTATGAGCTTACACTCCCCGTACATTGGGGAGCGGTGGAGGTTCTCCCTGATTATTCTGTGGGTTTCAGGGGTAGTGTATGTAAGCCAGCAGGGTATCTGCTCTATTTCCCTCGGTTCTGTCCAGTGGGAAAAGAAGGGAGGGGGCTCATCTCCGTCCTGTCTCTCCATCTTTGAAAAGTCTATGGTCGTTCCGTCAATCCTTACGGGAGTTCCCGTCTTTAACCTCCCTACCCTAAAACCGTGGCGGACGTAAAACTCTGTAAGTTTATTTGCTGCGGGCTCCCACATTCGCCCGCCCTCAAACTCGTTAAAGCCGATGAATATCTTTCCCCTTAAGAACGTTCCCGTTGTAACTACAACAGCCTTAGCACCGTACCTTGCCCCTATGTGGGTAACAACTCCCTTTACTCTGCCATCCTCAACGATGATGTCGTCAACTATCTGCTGTATAACGTCAAGGTTAGGCGTGTTTTCTATGACTTTTCTCATCCTTTCTCTGTAGGCGTGCTTGTCAGCCTGTGCCCTCGGAGACCTTACTGCAGGACCTTTACGCCTGTTTAGAATTCTGAACTGAATTCCCGTCTCATCTATGTTCTTTGCCATTTCCCCGCCAAGGGCGTCTATTTCTCTAACTACCGTTCCCTTGGCAACACCCCCTATGGCGGGATTACAGGACATTTCGGCAATCCTGTCCACGTTGATTGTGAAAAGCGCCGTCCTACAGCCCATTCTTGCAGCAGCTAAGGCAGCTTCACAACCTGCGTGACCTGCCCCAACGACTATAACGTCATAAACTGCATCCCACATTCACTACCCCTGAAAGACAACCCTGACTTTCATACCTCTCTTTGCCTGCAGGAGCTGAGCAGCACTTGCCATGTAGGCGACTATCTGGAAGTAGCCTTCCGGGTTCACAGAGAGGAAGAGCTCTCCCTTTTGAACTCCAGCAAAGGAACTCTTCACCTTCTGTATCCTCTTTCCGGCCACTTCGGCGTAGAGTGGCTCTTTACCGTTATACTCCAAGTTAAGGACGATGTTACCGAAGTGGTCTATGTCTAAGATAATCGTTTCAACCACTCCCGGAGAAACCTCTGTAGGCTGTGGTAGCCTGAAGCGTTTAAGCTTTGACATTTCCAGCTCTTCGCCGAAGTGACGGGCTGAGCCAAGGCGTGAGAGCTCCGCCGCAATAGGAGCAAGCTGATTTCTACCCCTGAAGTTCCCCTCTCCACTGATGAAGTAGTGGTCTGCGTTTATTCGGTAAACTTTCTCTGGGGGCTCTTCCTCAAACATTAAACTTCCAACTCCGTTATTCGGACAGACGACAAAGAACCTCTCCGTTGTTACGATTATCGGCTCTGCCGTCGGGTCTGGGTCAACAAGGACCAAAAATACAGTTCCTCTTGGAAAGTATTTGTAGGACCACTTGAGCTTGACGGCCGCGTCAACCAAGTCAAAAGGTCTAACGTTGTGGGTAATGTCAACGATTTGAACGTCTGGGGATATTAGCTTTATAGCGCCGTGAAGAGTCCCAACGTAGTGGTCTTTTAGACCGTAGTCCGAGATTATTGCTACTAAGCCTTCCATCCCATCTCCCCATCACAGGTTTCGGTTAACCTCTGTAGTTCTAATTCTACCTTTTTAACAAGCTCTTCTTCCTCATACCCTTGAGGATATATCGGCTTTCCAAGGATCACTTTGCACCGGGAAAAAGGATAGGGAATCAAAAATCTATCCCAAGAGTTAAGCTTTTTTCCACGGCTACAGGAAAAGGTCAAAGGGTAGATGGGCACTCCGGTCTTTATTGAAAGACGAGCTACTCCCGGCTTTACCACTTCCCTTGGACCTCTTGGACCATCAGGAGTTATTGCCACAGACATACCAGACTTTAAAAGTCTAACCATTTCAAGGAAAGCCCTATCCCCTCCTTTTCCTTTACCAGTAGAGCCCCTAACTGTTGAAAAACCTAAAGCCTCTACTAAACGAGTAGCAAACTCCCCATCCCTGTGACGGCTTATGAGAATAGAAACTTGCGAGGCGTAACTCCTGAAAACAAAAGGTAGTAGAAACATCCTTCCGTGCCAAAAGGCAATAATAGAGGGAAAAGTGGGCTCTGCGAGAAACTCAACCTCTACCTTTAAGGTCTTAACCCATGCCCTCAAAAGGAGGGATGCAACGTATGGCTTACTTAACCTCAAAGTTCACCTTTACTCTTACTCTATCAAGGTTTATAGAGGGAGGAATAGGGTCAAAAGGCTCAGAGGAATAAATAGCAGAAATCGCCGAGCGGTTAAAGGCCATATCCGGAGAAAAACGTTCAACGTTAATCTCGTCAAGCTTCCCATTTCTGTTAATTGTCACGTAGATAACTACTCTCCTATTTTCCTGCGACAAGCTTTTACCAAAGTAAGGATTCTTCCAGTTGGACATTATCTTATCCCTTACTTTCAAGAGGTAAGGAACTATCTTCCGGGCACTAACGGCCGGTAGCTTTTTACTGTACTTACCGTCAGGCACGTTAATTGACCATGAAAGCGTAAGCTGACCATTTCCTCTCCTAACGCTTAAAGCTCTTTCGCCAGAAGGGAAAGCTCTTTTACCCTCCCTTTCAGAGGAACGAAACCTTCCAGCTCTTGAAGCCTCTCTACCAGCCTCTCCTACTTTCCTTAGCTTTCTGGAGTTCCTTCCTGAAGGGAGGAACGTAGCTGCTCTGTTTGAGGAGCTCTCCCTATCCCCTTTTATAGACCTTACCCCCACAAGTGAAGAGTCAACTACCGTATCAAAGGAAATGGGAAGGACATCTGCTATCTGGTAGGTCCTAACGGAAAAAGCCTTAGAAAAAAAGGGCATAGAAAAAACCAACGCGTGCAAAAGTACAGATACAGAAAAGGCTAAAAGGTCAGTCTTTATTTCTTTTTCCATTCAGAATTCCGTTTACGAGGAATTGATAATCTGGAGCGGGCGACGGGACTCGAACCCGCGACCCTCAGCTTGGGAAGCTGATGCTCTACCACCTGAGCTACGCCCGCCCTTACTGTAATAAATAATAATATCCTAAAGGAAAACTGGGTCAACTCCACAAAAAATTTTGCTATTCTTAAACCTACACAAAACCTTAAGGACGGAAAGGAATGGCCGTATACACAGCATTACTCCACTACCCCGTTTACAACAAGGAAAGGAGAGTGGTTGCAACTTCCCTAACCACTCTTGACATCCACGATATAGCAAGAGCCTCAAGAACCTATGGGGTAAAACGTTACTACATAGTCCAGCCAATAGAAAATCACCTGTGGCTCGCCAATAAACTCCTCGCTTTTTGGCAGGGCGGACACGGAAAGGAGTACAACCCAAAACGCTGGGAAGCCCTAAAGCTCGTTAGATCTCTCCCCTACTTTGAGGACGTCCTGAAGGACATAGAAAAGGAAGATGGAGTAAAGCCGAAAGTTGTGGTTACCTCTGCAAGGGAGTACGAAGGAGCTGTATCTTTTAAGTTCCTCAGGTCAAAAATAGAGGAAGGAGAGGACCTAATCATCTGCTTTGGAACCGGCTGGGGACTAACCGAAGAGTTCATAAAGTCGGCCGACTACATCTTAGAGCCAATAAGAGGCGCTACCGACTACAACCACCTATCCGTCAGGTCGGCAGCGGCGATAATCCTTGACAGGCTACTGGGAGAGCTCCCATGACTTCCCGCCGGGTAAGGCTCTCTGAGGAAGAACTTGAAGCCATAAAAACTACCGTAAAGAGTTTTGATGAAAAGGCAAAAGTGCTCATCTTCGGCTCAAGGGCAAACCCCAACTTACGAGGAGGTGACATAGATATCTTAGTTATTTCCGACGCTATAGACTGGAAAACAAGAAGAAAGATAAGAGTGGAGCTCATAAAAAAGCTCGGCGACAGGAAGATAGACCTTATAGTGGCAAGCAGGGAAAATTTAGAAGACCCATTCGTAAAACTTGCCATAGAAGAAGGGATTGAGATATGAGAAAGCTTGAAGTCTTCCTCAAAAACCTTAAAGATTTCAAAAACAACCTTGAGTGGTTAAAAAAATCCCTCAAAAAATGCCAAGGGCTTGTAGATAAAGACCCTAAGAGCCTTACAGACTCCCAGCTTGAAGCCATTGAAGCTTTATTCTCACGCTTTTCAAGAAGCGTTGATATGCTGATAAACCGAATTCTAAGAGGTATAGATATCCTTGAGTTTGAAGACGTTGGAACAAAGCTTGACATAGCCATAAGAGCTGAAAAAAGGGGCTTTGTAGAAAACTTTGAAGAGCTGATGGCCTTAAAGGACCTAAGGAACGAGCTTGCCCACGAGTACGTCGGGGAACGCCTTCACGAAAAGCTTAAGGAAGTTATATACGCTTCCAAAAAGCTCCTTAAGATATCCGAAAGAGTCATCTCATACGCCGAAAATGAACTTCTACCCAAGTTTAAAAGAAATTAAAGTTTTTCTCTCAAGAAGATGGATACGATTTCTAAGTCTTCCCTAGTAGTTACCTTTATGTTCCTGTAATCTCCCGGAATTGAGATAACCGTGTAGCCGTACCTTTCAAGGAGGGCAGAATCGTCTGTTGCCCAAAAGTCCTCCTCCCGAGCCCTTTCGTGGCACTCTAAGAGGACGCTGTAGTTAAAAACTTGGGGAGTCTGAACGAGTATCAGCTTATCCCTGTTAAGAGTCCTCTTAACGAAAAAGTCACCCGGCTCTAAGGGAGAGCCAACCTCTTTAACTGTTTCCTTTGGCCTCACGCCACAGATTACGCCGTCCACATCGTAGTCAGAAAGGGCAATTACGAGCTCCCTTATAAGAGCAGTATCTATCACAGGCCTAACGCCGTCGTGAACAACCACCTCCCTAACCGGCTCATCAATGGCTGTAAGGCCTCTATAGACCGACTCTTGCCTCTCTGAACCTCCTTCTACAACTTTCTTAATCTTGGGGTACTTCTCCTTTAACCTCTCCCCAAAGTCAACGTCTTCCGCCGGTAAAACGAGAACTATTCCTCCTATGAGCTCACTTTTTTGGAAAATGCTTAAAGGATACTCAATTAAGAAACGGCCGTGGACCGTGAAAAACTGCTTTTTCCCCCCGAACCTCCTGCCAACCCCTGCAGCTGGAATTACAGCGTACCTCACTTTACTACCTCTTTCACCCTTGCAAATATGATTTTTCCTGCCGACGTCTGAAGAAGGTTGTTAACGAGAACCTTTACTTTATGCCCTATGAGGTGTTTGGCGTTATCAACAACAACCATTGTTCCATCGTCAAGGTAGCCAACACCTTGATTCTTCTCCTTACCTTCCTTGACAAGGAAAATAACGAGCTCCTCTCCTACGGCAACTACAGGCTTTAGGGCATTGGCAAGGTCGTTTATGTTCAGGATTTCTACTCCTTTTATTGTCGCTATTCTGTTCAGGTTGTAGTCCGTCGTTACAAGCTTTGCCCTGAGCCTCCTTGAGAGCTCCACAAGCTTTGAGTCAACATCCTTTATCCAAGGGATGTCCCTCTCGTATATCTCAACTGGAGGCTTTTCAAGTCCTCTCAGCTGTGAAACCATCTCAAGACCCTTCTTTCCCTTAGTCCTTATCATCGGGTCGGTAGAGTCGGCAAGGTTCTGGAGCTCCTCTAAAACGAACCTTGGAATGATTATCTTCCCTTCAAGGAAGCCATTCTTGGCTATCTCAACAATCCGCCCGTCTATCAGTGCACTCGTATCAACAACCTTCGGAGTACAGTAAAGCCCTCTCTCTTCCTTTAGGAGCTCTGCTAACGGCTTTCCCTTTGCCACCTCAACGGCAGTAAATCCAAAGAGGTAAGGTAGAGTAATGAAGAGAATTTCCTGAAGGTAGGGGAGGCTCGTAAAGATAGAGTAGAGAGAAAGGGTTATACCTTGCGCAAGGAGAAGACCTAAGAAGAAGCCCGCTGAAAAGAGTATGATGACCCTTATCTTTAGCCTCTTCCTAATGACAAACTCGTAGAAGAGAAAGGACGCCGCCGAGATGAAAATACCAACAATGAGGGACTGGGTTAGCGTAAAGCCGTAGTGTTTGAATATGGCAGTTGAAATGAAGAGGAGAAAGAGGAAAAAACCGCCTATGAACTTTGATATCACGGCTTTTTAACCTCTTTGAGTATCTTCCTTATTTTCTGCTTAACTTTCTTAACAGGCTCCCCGAGAGAAAGAGCTATCTCCTCCGAGAGTTTACCGAAGGCCTCTTCAAACATTCTCTTCTCTGAGTAGGAGAGCTCTTTATCCTTAGCCCTGTAAGAAAGATTCCTAACCACCGTTGCAAGCTCTTTAAGGTTTCCCGTCTTTAACCTATCAATGTTAAGCCTGTGTCTGACAGTCCACTTTTCGCTGATGTTTGTTGGAACCTCTGCAAGGTAGCGGAATATTTCCTCTATCTCCTCTTCTGAAAGTATCGGGCGTATTCCCGAAGTTTCTAAAGCCCCTTCTGGTATCAGGATAGACATGTTTTTCCCAACAAGAGATATTCTGAAGTAAAGTATCTTCTTGCCCCCGATTTCTCTTTCTTCTGTTCCTTCAATTATTCCAACGCCGTGAGGGGGGCAGGCAACCTTATCTCCTACCTTAAACACCTTTAAGCTCCTAATGTGGTTTCCTTACCGGAACCTCTCCCTTCTTAGGTTCCCCGTAAGGAACGGGGACGTACTGGACAGAAGGCTGCCCTACAGGCTGGTAGTAGAGCTCCATAAGGTCGTAAACCTCAGCCGGAACTTCAGTTGAAACTGAAAGCCCCAGCTCTTTCATCACCTCAACGGTCAAGGGGTAGTCGTGGGTCCAGTAGCCAGAAGTTAACAGGTCAGCTATCCTCTCTGCCTTCTCTTTCTCGTGGCCTTTCATCGTTAAAATTCTAACTATCGTATTCTTCATCTGGGTAAGAGCCTTCTCTGCAACGTCAGCAAGTATCAGGGTTTCATCCTTTAGCCCTGTCTTTTTCATCTGGGCAACTTTCACAATAGAAGGAGCTGGGAACTGCCCAAGTTGGGGGTCAAGGGGACCAAGAACTGCGTTGGGGTCCATAACTATCTCGTCGGCTGCAAGGGCAATGAGGGTTCCTCCAGACATGGCGTAGTGGGGGACTATTACCCTAACGGGAGCTTTTCTCTTTGCCAAGGCAGAAGCTATCTGGGTCGCAGCCAACGCAAGCCCGCCGGGTGTGTGAATTATCAGGTCTATCGGCATATCATCAGGAGTCATCCTTATTGCTCTCAGTATCCTTTCTGAATCCTCAATCGTTATGTAACGGACGAGGGGAAAACCCATAAAGGCAATCCTTTCCTGACGGTGAATCATAGTAATCACGCGGGACTTACGTTTTCTCTCAATTTCCTTTATAAGGCGAAGGCGAGCCCACTCAAGGTTTTTCTGCTGGAAGAGGGGCAGGAGGGAAAAGAAAATAATTAAGAGCCAGAAGATATCAAAGAAACTGGGACCGTGCATTGACTCTCCTTACAAATCTTTAAAAACAATTTTACCATTATAAATTGTAAATTTCACTTTTCCTTTTAGTTTCCAACCTAAGAACGGAGTGTTGGAGCTCTTTGACTTTATCATCTCCTTAGTAAAGGTGTACTCCTCTTCAGGGTCAAAAATAGTAACGTTTGCCCTCGCCCCGGGCCTTAATGTTCCTATATCTTTCTTGTTTATTATCTTAGCCGGGTTAACAGAAAGCTTCTCTATTAACTGAGGGAGTGTAAGGTAGCCTTCCCTCACCAAATTTAGAGAGAGAGGAAGTAAGGTCTGAAAACCTATTATTCCAAAGGGAGCTTGGCAGAACTCAACAAGCTTTTCGTCCTCTGAGTGGGGAGCGTGGTCGGTGGCTATAACGTCGGCTACACCTGTTCTTAAAGATTCTTTACAGGCCTCTACATCCCTCTTTGTTCTCAAAGGAGGACACATCTTTGCGTTCGTATCAAAACCCTTTACGGCCTCTTCTGTCAGCGTAAAGTGATGAGGGGTAACCTCGCAGGTTACCCTTACTCCTTCCTCTTTTGCCCGCTTTATTATCTCAAGAGCTCCCTTGGTTGAAACGTGACAGATGTGAAGGTGTACTCCTGTTAACTTTGCGAGTAGGATATCCCTAATTACTCCTATTTCTTCCGCCTCTGCCGGCATTCCGGGAACTCCGAGGTAGTTGGAAAGAACTCCCTCGTTCATATGGCCACCGGCAGACAAACTTTTGTCCTCGCTGTGGGTGAAAACGGGAATTCCCAAGCTCTTAGCGTAGTCCATAGCATTTCGGAGAAGCTTAGAGTCCTTCGTAGCCTCTCCATCGTCAGAAATCGCAACAATTCCTGCCTTCACCATAAGGCCTATTTCTGCAAGTTCTTCTCCCTTTAACCCCTTCGTAATAGCCCCTATCGGGAAAACATCGCACAAGCCTACCCGTTTCGCCTTATCAACTATGTACTTTGTAACAGTCGGGTTATCGTTGACAGGGTCGGTATTGGCCATACAGCAAACGGACGTAATTCCACCGGCAACTGCAGCCTGAGAGCCACTCTCTATATCTTCCTTCCACTCCTGTCCGGGGTCCCTCAAATGGGCGTGAAGGTCAATAAATCCGGGAGACACTACAAGTCCGTTAACGTCAAGAACGGAAGAAGCCTCAGAAGGCGAAATGTTTTTCTCTATCCTAACAACTCTTCCATTCTCTATAAGAACGTCAAACTTCCCCTCAATCCCCTGAGAAGGGTCTACTACTTTTCCTCCTCTTATAAGCAAAGACGTCATTACTTTCTCACCTCTTCCGTTGTTTTCCCACGGTGACACCTTGAGCAGTTCTCCTGCTTCTTAGCATCAAAGGCTTTCACTCCGTTATGGCAAGCCCCACAGAACTTGCCTTCCCAGATATCCTGCATCGTAAACTTGGTAGTCCCAAACCTTTTCTTAAAGAGCTTTGGGTGGCAATAGGAACACCTCTGCTTTTTCACTTTCACATGGTAAACGTGACTAAAGACAACGTCTCCTTTTTCGTTTTTATACACAAGATCCTTGTTTAAAACGCCTCCTTCTATACACCCAAAGAGGAGGATTATTCCTCCCAATAAGAGAACTCTCCTCATGCTATCTCCTCCTTTAGCTTTTCCTTCCTGCCGCAAAGGAGCGAAAGAATTACCATTCTCACTGCAAGTCCCGTTTCAACCTGCGAAAATATAAGGGAACGGTCTGAATTCACGACATCGTTGTTTAGCTCCACGCCCCTATTGAAAGGTCCGGGGTGAAGGATAACAGTTTCTGGCTTTAGCATGGAAAGTCGTTTTTTGTTCATTCCAAAGAGCTCTGCATACTCTTTAAGTGACGGGAAAACTTTCTTTGCGTCCTGTCTTTCAAGCTGAATTCTTAAGAGAATCACAGCATCAGAAACTTCCGCCACTTCCTCAAAAGAGCTTAACCTTTTTACACCAATTGCCTCTGGAAAACGGGGCATCATAGTGGATGGACCAAAAACAAAAACCTCAGCCCCAAGTTTCCTGAAAAGAATTGCGTCAGACCTTGCCACCCTACTGTTAGCGATGTCGCCTATGATAGTTATTCTTTTACCTTCAAGAGTTCCAAAGTGTTCAACCAGAGTAACAGCATCAAGGAGCGCCTGAGTGGGATGCTGATGACGGCCATCTCCGGCGTTGACGATTGAAGCCCTTATAAACTTAGAGACGGTGTAGGGAGCTCCCTCACATGGATGCCTAAGAACTACAACGTCTGGGTGCATCATATCAAGGTTTTTCAGCGTGTCAATTAAAGTTTCTCCCTTTTTCACACTACTTGCAGAAGCCGTTATGTTGATAACGTCGGCAGATAGAAACTTCCCAGCTTTCTCAAAGGAAGAGCGGGTCCTCGTTGAAGGCTCAAAGAAGAGGTTAACAACACACTTTCCTCTGAGAACAGAAAACTTTTTTCTCCCTTCCCTTAGGGCTTTTTTCACCCGACAGGAGAGGTTGTATATCTCGTAAAAGAGCTCTCTACTAACGTCTTCTGCAGAAATTAAGTGTCTCATTTCTCCCTCTTTTTCGGAAATGGCTCTTCAACTTTTAAAACCCTTTCAACTCCATTCCCTACTTCTGTGAGCATTCTTCCCGCACTTTAACCGCCAAACCGTGAGCTTCAAGCCCCTCACACTCGGCTAAATCCTTTGCAGGCTGGGAAACTCTCCTAAAGCCCTCGTTGCTAACATAAAGAACAGAAGACCTCTTTACAAAATCATAAACCCCAAGAGGAGAGAAGAACCTTGCGCTTCCGCCTGTTGGAAGAACGTGGTTTGGCCCAAGAACGTAGTCTCCTAAAGACTCGCAAGTGTAATGTCCCAAGAAAATAGCCCCCGCATTCTTTATGTAGTCAAGGAGAGCAAAGGGTTCTTTTGTTGCCACCTCAAGGTGTTCTGGAGCTATGAGGTTCGCAACCTCACAGGAGTGATAGATATCCCTCGTTATGAAGGCTGTTCCAAAGTTCTCTATGGACTTCTGAGCAATCTCCTTTCGTTTAAGTTTCTTAAGGGTCTCGTTTAAAGCACCTATAACAGCATCAGCTACATCTTCCCTATGAGTTACTAAGAAAGCTCCTGCCAGCTCGTCGTGCTCAGCCTGAGAGAGGAGGTCAACCGCAACCCACTCTGGATTCGCCGTTTCATCGGCAATTACAAGTATCTCGCTTGGTCCTGCCACCATATCAATATCAACAGTTCCAAATAAAAACTTCTTAGCAAGGGCAACGTAGATGTTACCGGGACCTACTATCTTGTCAACCTTTGGAATTGACTCTGTGCCAAAAGCAATTGCCGCAACTCCGTGGGCACCCCCAACTCTGTAAATTTCATCAACGCCAGAAAGCTTTGCTGCGACTAAAGAATAAGGATTAACTTCAAATGTCCCTCTTGCAGGCGTAATCATTATTACCTTCTCTACACCTGCTACCTTTGCAGGAACGGCATTCATAACAACGGAAGAAGGATAAGAAGCTTTCCCTCCCGGAACGTAAATTCCCACGCTCTCTAAGGGAACAACCTTTTGACCAAGAACTATTCCGGGTTCTGTTACAAAGTAAGAATTTTCCTTTTGATGCTCGTGGAATTTCTTGACCCTCTCAACTGCAGTTCTTATAGCCTCAACAACTTCAGGCTCTACCTTTTTAAATGCTTCTTCTATTTCCTCTTCGGAAACTCTAACGTTCTCCGATGTAAGCTCTACTTTGTCAAACTTCCGCGCATAAGAAAAAACAGCGCTATCACCAAATTTCTTTACGTTTTCAATTATCTCAAGAACACTCTGGGCGTACTTACTTTCTAATCCCTGCCCACGATTTTTAATTCTCAAAAGTTCAGGGTCATTTTTCCAATTTTTTTTCCTTAAGTCTACTTTTCTCATAACCACTCCTTTTGAAGAACTTTCTCAAAGGAAAATTATAAACAAAGGCGGGACCTTTCAGGCGGGATTTTTAGAAGATGTGGCGGAGAGGGCGGGATTCGAACCCGCGGTACGGGCTTTAAACCCGTACACCCGCTTAGCAGGCGGGCGCCTTCAGCCACTCGGCCACCTCTCCGTTAATAACAAAAAGTGGTGAGCCGGGGAGGATTCGAACCTCCGACCTACGGATTAAAAGTCCGTTGCTCTACCAGCTGAGCTACCGGCCCACTTTCTGGCGGAGGGGGAGGGATTTGAACCCTCGGAGGGCCGGTTAGGCCCTCAGGTGATTTCAAGTCACCCGCCTTCAGCCAGACTCGGCCACCCCTCCGCGAACTGCGTAAGAAAAGATATACCCGTTGCCACCAGCTGTCAACAGGATATAATTAGATTAAAAGGTTCATTAGCAGCTTTGCATATTTGCAACTTGTAAAATGAAGATTGAAGGAAAATAGCTTGACATCCCATCAAAAAGAATGTTAAATTGCAGTGTGAGAAAGTTGAAAATACTTAAAAAACTTTGATGGGGAGGTTTTAAGATGAGAAAGGCACTCAAAGCAGCGACCCTAATGGGGCTCGCAGCAGCACTTATAGTACCCGTTTCTCCCGCAAAAGCTGGTGACATGGATATGGGAGACACCAAAATCACAATTAGCGGTCAGTTAAGGCAAAGGATTGAGTGGTGGGCCAATAGGCTCGGCGAGGACATGGGTAAGGAAATTCTCGGTACTTACAGAGCAAGAATCCAAATCAAGGCTCAACTTGCCGACGGTGTAACAGCCGTATTCACACCTCAAGCTGTCGGATACTGGGGTAACAACGGTCAAGGTCTTGGGCTAGATAGTGACCAAACTGGTGACATCTACATGCATGAAGCCTACATGCTCCTTTCTAACCCATTCGGTATTGAAAACGTAATCGTTAAAATGGGTCGTCAAGAAGTTAACCTCGGTAACCAGAGGCTTGTAGGTGCTGTTGGTTGGTCCCAAGCTGGAAGGTCCCTTGATGGAATCCTCGTAGGTTACGTAGCCGGAGACTACGGACTTGCTGGATTCTTCTACGGAAAACTCAACGACGCTGTTAAGAACCTCGCATGGGGCGTACCAGCAGACGCCGATAACAACGGTGGACTCTTAGACCTTGGTGATATTGACCTCTACGTTGCAACATGGCAGGGTAACTTCAAGCCGTTTGGAATTGGCGGAACTTACGAAGTTACTGACATTTTCGTAAACCTCGCTGGCGACGCTAACATCAACACACTTTACGCACGCTTAACTCCTGTATTTGATACAGACATGGCTAAGATTAAGGTAAACATTGAGGCCGCTACCCAGAGTGGAGATTCTCCCGACAACAAGGACTACGGCGGATACTTCTTCAGCGTAGGAGCTGGAGCTGACTTTGCAGACATGACATGGTCTCCAAGTGTGTTTGTAGGATATGACTACTACTCTGGAGATGATGACAGCACAGACGGAGATATTGACGCATTCTGGTCCGTTCTTCCAACAGCCCACAAGTGGCTCGGTCATGCTGACGTAGTATGGCTTGGTAACTTCTACTCCTTCAACGGAAGTGGTCTCCTTAACCTAGAGAACTACCCCGGAGTTACAGACCTTTACTTCAAGGTTGGCGTAAAGCCAGCTGCTAAGATTGCTGCACACCTTGACTTCCACTACTTCCAAGCTGCTGAAGATGCTCCTCTCGGAGGAGAGGACAACGTAGGTTGGGAAACAGACCTTGCAGTTAAGTACAAGTACAGCAAGAACCTCTGCCTCACTCTCGGTTGGGACCACTTTGATCCAGATGATGCTTACGTTGCTGCAGCAGGTCTTGCTAACGACGACCCAGAAGACCACATCTGGCTCCAAGCTGACCTCAAGTTCTAAGGTCAATCAAAAAGAAACCAACGAGGGGGCGCAAATGCGCCCCCTTTTTCATTTAAGGACACGATTAAAAAATCAACCCTGCGGAACCAAAACTTTAAAATGGAATTGAAGAGTAGCCATCCCAGCAAAGTGGTGCTACCTTCTTTGTTAAATTTTTTAGTTTTTCGCTGAAACAGCTACTCTTCTTCTGGAGATTTAACTATCAGAATAGGTTTATCAACTGCCTTTATGATGTCTAAAACCTTTCCAACCCTGAAAAAGGAAAGAGACTCTGAAGTTATCCCAAGGGCAACGAGCTTAATCTCGTTCTTTTCGGCGTAGTTGGCTATTACCTCATCAAGCTCTCCGGGTATCATAAGAACTCTTGTTTTTATTCCACTTTTTTCAAACTCCTCTGCAAGTTCTTGCATTTTTCTAAAGGTTTTCTTTAACCCTTCAACATAACCCTCGTTCATCACTCCCCTAAGGGCACTTATCTTCTCCTCTGAATCGTACTCTTCCCTTTTAAGGAGTCCCCACTCTGAAGGAATAAGGACGTAGAGGAGGTGAACTTCAAGACATCCTGCCTCTTTTAGCTTGAGGATGTAAGGTTTTACGTTAAGGCTTGCAGGCTTAAGGTCTACCGGGTAGAGAACTTTCTGAAACAGCATTACTCCTCCCTCCTTTTAACGATTAGAACAGGACAGCTTGCGTTTCTAATAACATCCGTTGAAACGCTTCCAAGTAAAATCTCTGTAAGTAAACCTTTACCGTGAGCTCCCATCACTATCAGGTTTACACCTTCTTTATCAGCAACGTTGACTATTTGCTTAGAAATGTTGCCGTACCTTAGGTAGAGCTTTACAGAAAGGCCATAAGATTCAAGCTGATTTTTTACAGCTTCAAGTTTCCCGAGCTTAGACGTCAAGTATTTCTGGTCAGCTTCAGGAAGGACTTTGTAGAGCTCCTTCTCACTGATAAGGTCAGCTCCCTCTGGAAGCTCTATAGACAAGTCATCAACAACGTGAACGACAACTACTTCCTTTTCACCGGCCTCTTTTAACTTCTTAACGTAGTCAAGGGCAACCTCTGCCAAAGGAGAAAAGTCCGTTGAGTAGAGAACCTTCTCAAAAAGAGGCATATTCTCCTCCCCTTCAAGAACCTTTATGAGTAACGGAGTAGGGGGTAGTATCCCGAATAGGTTCTACCTCCAACCTTTCTATTAGTTTACCATTTCTGTAAACGGCTACTTCAACTTTTGGCTCATTCTTAGCGTCAGAGTACCTAGCCACTATACCGGCAGCAATCCTTAATACATCTCTCTCTGGTTCACCCTTACACCTTAAGAGAGCATCGGGGGAAGGGATTCCGGGAACGGTAATGAGGTAGTCTTTATCAGAGAGAATCTTCCTTATCGTAGCGTTTTCCACAGCGTTCCTACCAACTACAAGCTTACAGTCGCCAAGGCGAAAGTGCCTTCCTATCTTGAGGAGTCTTACGTTTTCCCAAGTAAGCTCACCGTGCTCCATTAAATCTCTAACTTTAACGGCAAAGGAAGGCTCTGTAAGGAGACATCCACCTGCCGGAGTGGGCAAGTTGTCAATGTCTATGCCGAGATTTCTCAGTATCTCAGGGTAGCGTTTTCGGGACCTCCCTTTAAGGTCAAGGAGCTCCTCCTTACTGACAATCCCCTGCTCCTCATAAATTGTCGGAGGTAGAAGCTTCCCAGAAAGGGGTCTTAAAATCCTGCCCTTTAGACCAGAGAGCTTCTCTATACTCCTAAAGGCTTGCATGTGTTGGGACATTGGTCTCTGTCCTAAAACCTCCCCTGTAGCGATTACTCCTTCATCCCCTGCAATCTCTTTTAACTTCCTCAGCATGTAGGCCTTACAGTCTATGCAGGGATTAACGTTCTTTCCGTAACCGTAGACCGGATTTTTGAGCATCTCAAGGTAATCGTCGCCGGCCTCAATAATTTTCAGCTCAATGCCCAGTTTCTCTGCGAGCTCTTTTAGCTTCTCTGGCTCTTTTTCAAAGAATGGAGAAGTAACGTGAACGCCAACAACTTTAAAACCTAACTTCTGTAAAAGCTTTGCAGCTATTATGCTGTCAAGACCTCCAGAGAAGAGCAGGTAAGCCTTTCTCTCCATAGACACTTTCTCCTTTAGGATTTAATTTAAAAGTAGGAGAGAAAAGAGAAAACCACAAGGAGGAAGGGATGGCAACCCTCAGACTAAATCTCATTGGAGATGGCATTGAGTTAACAGGTGCCATCAAAAACATTCTGGAGGGAAAGTTTAGCAAACTTGAAAAGTATCTAGGGGATGATGAAGAAAGAGAGGTATTTGCAGACATCATCGTCAGAAAAGAGAAATATCGCGCCTCTGTAGAAATCATCATTTATAACGTCTTTGACCATACTCTCAGGATAAAGAAGGAAACGGATGACCTCTACACAGCCATTGATTATGTTGTTGACGCAGCCGAGAAGCAACTGAGAAGGCTCAAAGACAAAGTTCAAAACGAAGCCAAAAGGGAAGGCCAGAGGTCAAAAAGACAGATCACTTTCGTTGAGGAGGAAGTTTCTGAAAAGCCTATTGAAATAATAGAAGTTGAACCAGAACTTTACAAGCCAATCACCGTTGAAGACGCCGTAATAAAACTCTTAGGTTCAAACAGGGAGTTCTTCGTCTTCTGTAACGCTGAAACGGGCAATGCCGCTGTTGTTTACAAGAGGAAGGACGGCAATATAGGCCTCATAGAAATGCCCGCCTGCAAGTAATCCCCTTCCCCTTCGGCCTCCTTCGGGAGGCCGGTTAAAATATCCACCACAAACTTCAAAAGAGGAAGGTAGTCTTTTATGGAATTTCAGGTTATCAGAAAAGACGGCAACGCCAGATATGGAATCTTAAGAGGAACACACGGAGAAACAGAAACTCCCTGCTTCATGCCAGTTGGAACGCTTGGAGCAGTTAAAGGGGTTACTTGGGACAGAATCGGTCAGATGGGTTACTCCTTAGTCCTATCAAATGTCTACCACCTCTATTTACGGCCGGGACTTGAAATACTTCAAGAAGCTGGAGGTATACACCCCTTTACAGGCTGGAAAGGCCTAATCCTCACAGACAGCGGAGGTTTTCAGGTCTTTAGCCTTTCCAAACTGATGAAAATCACAGAAGACGGTATCTACTTTAAGTCCCACATAGACGGCTCTGAGCACTTCTTTTCTCCAGAGTTTGTAGTTGAGTTTGAGGAGAAAATAGGCGTAGATATAGGGATGGTCTTAGACGAGTGCACTCCTTACCCAGCAACCTACGAGTATGCCAAGCACTCAATGGAGAGAACAGTAAGGTGGGCATTAAGGAGTATAAGGGCAAGGACGACGGACAAAACGGCGATTTTTGCAATCGTTCAGGGAGGAGTCTACAACGACCTGCGCCTAAAGTGTGTAGAGATGCTCTCTGAGCTTCCCTTTGAGGGTTTTGCAATAGGTGGTTTAAGCGTTGGAGAACCGAAAGATGAGATGTATAGAATAACGAGGCTTGTAGCTTCACAGCTACCAGAGGATAAACCTCGCTACTTAATGGGAGTGGGGAAACCTGAAGATATTTTAGAGGCCGTAGAGGCCGGCGTTGATATGTTTGACTGCGTTATTCCTACAAGGAACGCAAGGAACGGAACGCTTTTTACTTCAAGAGGAAAGATAAACATAAAAGCTGCAAAGTTTAAAAGAGACTTTTCACCAGTAGACCCTGAGTGTGACTGCTACACCTGTAAAAACTTTTCAAGGGCTTACCTAAGACACCTCTACGTTTCTGGAGAAATAAACGCTGCAATCCTCAATACAATACACAACCTTCACTTTTACGGTAGGCTAATGAAAGACATAAGAGAGGCCATAAAGAAGGGAAAGTTTCAGGAGTTTAAGAGAAACTTCTTGGAGAAATACTCATCACAGGAAGGAAGTGGTTAAAAGAGGAAAAACTAACAACCACCTGAAACCAAGTACTCCAGAACTTTCCTATAACCTTCTGGGAGCTCCACCTCAAACTCCATCCTCTCCCCCGTCCTTGGGTGGTCAAAGGCAAGGTAGTAGGCACAGAGGGCGTGCATTCCCATCTCGTCTATAAGCTTCCTTAAAGTCTCATCCTCAATCCGAGAAGGCTTATAGCCGTAAGTCCTATCCCCTAAGAGGGGATGCCCCAAGTAGGACATGTGAACCCTTATCTGATGAGTTCTTCCCGTTTCAAGCTTACACTTTATTTCAGAAACGTTGTGCTCTGGGAACTTTCCAATCACCCAGTAGTTTGTTATCGCCTCCTTTGGCGAAGTTGTCCTTGGAGAAAACTTCTTCCTGTCAAACTTGTCCCTTCCGATAGGGACTACTATACGGTCGTGCTCCTTCTTAGGGATGCCGAAAATGAGGGCTCTGTAAAATCTCCCCACCGTCCTGTTCTTAAACTGCTCAACGAGGGACTGCTGGGCAAGGTCGTTCTTTGCAACGACTATCAGTCCCGCTGTGTCCTTGTCAAGCCTGTGAACAATTCCCGGCCGAAGCGTTCCCCCTATTCCCTGAAGATCCTTACAGTGGTAAAGGATAGCGTTCACAAGCGTTCCGGAAGTGTGCCCCGGAGCAGGGTGAACAACAAGACCTGCAGGCTTATTTATGACAATAACGTCCCTATCTTCGTAGACAACGTCAAGGGGAATGTTCTCAGGTTCAAGCTCTAAAGGTTCTGGCTCTGGTATTTCAAAGGATACTTTCTGCCCCTCTTTAACCTTGAAAGAGGGCTTTTTTACGATAGTTCCGTCAACAAGGACAAGCCCCTCCTCTATAAGTTCTTTAGCCTGAGAGCGGGAAATGTCGGCAACAGCGGAAATAAACTGGTCAAGCCTTGTCTTGTGGAAAGAGCTCTCAACCACAACTTCCGGCATTTCTCCTCCTTGAAAGTTTAGAGAGTCTTTCGTAATTTAACCCAAACGGCAAAGGAGAAGAATCTATGGACGGAGTAAAATGTCCAAACTGCGGTAAGAGAACAAGCTGGGAGAACAACCCATTTAGGCCTTTCTGCTCGGAGAAATGTAAGCTTGCAGACCTCTCAAGGTGGCTAAACGAAGAATACGCAGTAGCTGTGGAGGAGAGCTCCCTTGAAGAAGACGAAGCTAACTCCGGCTCTTAAACAGTACTTAGAGCTAAAGGAAAAGTACAAAGACGCCATCCTGATGTTCAGGATGGGAGATTTTTACGAAATGTTCTTTGAGGACGCAGAAATTGCCGCCAAGGAGCTTGAAATAGCACTCACTTCAAGGGCTTTCGGCAAGTCCTCAGAGAAAGCCCCAATGTGCGGCGTTCCCTACCACGCCGTTGAAACCTACATAGCCAAGCTCGTAAAGAAAGGTTACAAGGTAGCAATCTGCGAACAGCTTGAAGAGCCAAAACCCGGTAAAAAGGTTGTGGACAGGGGAGTAGTAAGGGTTATTACTCCGGGAACTTACTTTGAGGACGAGAGCGAAGATAGATTCCTAATGGCAGTTTACCCTTCCAGAAAGAGCTACTGCGTTGCGTGGACGGAGCTCTCAACCGGCGACCTCTACTTTACAACGGTAGATAAAAAAGGTTTTCAGTCCCTCCTTTCAAAGTTTAGACCTAAGGAGATAATCGTCCCGGAAGGCTTTTCAGACTACACGGGCATAAAAGAAATCCTTCCTGAGGCAATTATCCAAGAAAAGGACAGAAGCTACTACGAAGCCGAAAAGGTAGTCTCTCCGGAAGTTGAATCTGAAGGAGAAAGGAGAGCTCTCTCTGCCCTCCTTACCTTTATTAAAGAAACCCAGATACAGTTCGTTCCCAAGCTAAAAGCTCCCAAAAGGTACACCGGTGAAAGGTTTATCTACATAGACCCCCAAACCCAGAAAAACTTAGAGCTCGTTGAACCCTTAGACAGCAGACTTCCCCAAGCCTCCCTCCTTGGCGTCCTTGACAGGACAAAAACCGGAATGGGAAAAAGGCTTTTAAAGTTCTGGATTCTCCACCCCCTAAAAGAGAAAGAGGAAATAGAAAAAAGGTTAAACGCAGTTGAGGAGCTAAAAGAGAGCTTTTTAGTTGCAGACGAGCTAAGAGAAGCCCTTTCAAAAGTTTACGACATAGAGAGGTTACTCTCTAAGGTAACTTCAGGTATTGCCAACCCGAGGGACTTGGCAGCTTTAAGAAGTTCTCTTCGGGTTCTTCCTCAGATTAAAGAGCTCCTTTCAAACTTCAGCTCGGAGCTCCTTTCAAAAATTTACGAAAACTTTGACGACCTCTACGATATCTTCTGCGAACTTGAGAGAGTCCTCGTAGACAATCCCCCTGCAACTTCTAAAGAGGGTGGAATCATCAGGGACGGCGTTCACGACGAGCTTGACGAGCTAAGGAGAATCAGAAGTGAAGCAGAAAACATCATAAGGGAAATAGAGGAGAGGGAAAGGAAGAGGACGGGCATAGCAAGCCTTAAGGTAGGGTTTAACAACGTCTTCGGCTACTACATAGAGGTCTCAAAACCCAACCTCCACCTTGTTCCGGAGGACTACATAAGGAAGCAGACCTTAGTCAACGCCGAAAGGTTCATAACCCCAGAGCTGAAAGAGTTTGAGGAGAAGGTTCTCTCTGCTCAGGAGAGGATAGAAAAGCTTGAATACCAGTTATTTACGGAGCTCCGCTCCTTCGTTTCAAGACACTCAGAAAGAATAGCGAAAACGGCAGAGGATATCGCAACCATTGACGTCCTTCTTTCTTTGGCAAAGGTAGCAGAGGAAAGGGGCTACACAAAGCCAAAGATAACAGAAGGTTACGTCATTAAGATTAAAGACGGGAAACACCCAATCTTAGAAAAGTTCCTTGAGGAGGACTTCATACCAAACGATACCCTCTTAACAGAAAAGGAGTTCATCCTCGTTGTAACCGGCCCAAACATGGGAGGTAAGTCAGTTTTTCTAAGACAGACGGCTCTAATTACACTGATGGCACAGATGGGCTCTTTTGTTCCGGCTAAAAGCGCCGAGATAGGAGTAGTAGACAGGATATTCTCAAGGGTAGGAGCCGCAGATAACTTAAGCCGAGGACTTTCTACCTTTATGATGGAGATGGTTGAAACGGCAAACATCCTGAACAACGCTACAAAAAAGAGTTTGGTAATCCTTGACGAAATCGGAAGGGGAACGAGCACCTACGACGGAATGAGCATAGCAAGGGCTGTTATAGAGTACATATCCGGTAAAGTCGGGGCTAAAACCCTTTTTGCCACCCACTACCACGAGCTCACAGAGCTTGAAGGAAAGGTTAAGGGCGTTAAGAACTACCATGTTTCAGTAGAAGAGGTTGACGGTAAAGTTGTTTTCACCCACAAGGTTCTGCCGGGAGCTTCTGAAAAATCTTACGGAATACACGTTGCAGAGCTTGCAGGCCTACCGACAGAAGTAATAGAAAGGGCAAAGGAGATTCTCTCTACCTTAGAGTCAAGAGAGAGAGAAAGACAAAAGGAAGAGGAGGAGCTCCCACTCCTTAAAGTCGCAGAAAAAAGAGAGGTTCGTTACGAGGAGAAAAAGGAGGAGCTTCCAAGTGGCGTGAGGGAGCTGATTGAGGAGCTCCAAAAAGTAGAAATCTCAACTACAACCCCATTAGAAGCACTTCTGCTTCTCTCAAGACTAAAAGAAAAGGTAAAAAACCTGAAACTACCCTCGTAGCCACTTTAAGGGAGACCAACCCTCTATCATCTTTCTAAACAGTTGACAGACAAAAGGACCAACGAGGTTCTGGACGACGCTGTAAGTAACGGCAGGGAGGGCTGAGAGAGCTCCCCACTGAGAAATCGCTAAAACAGTCGCAAGTCCAGAGTTCTGCATCGCCGTTTCAATTGAAATCGTTATCCTCTCCCTCTTTGTTACCCCAAGGAGGCGTGGAATAACGTAACCAAACCAGAAACCAAAGAGAAGATGAAAGAGGGAAGCTAAAAGGAGAAAAAGAACAGAGCTTGGGGGGAGAGAAAGAATCTTTTTGTGTCCTGCAGAAACGACAAAACCGACAATCAGAACAACTGCCAACGTAGAGTAAACCGGAAGAAAGGGTTTTACCTTCTGTAGCCTATCGCCAAAGTAGTAGTTGATAACTATTCCAAGAACCACAGGAATTAAGGTAACCTGAACCATGTCTAAGAAGAGCTTTAAAAGGTCAACGTGGACAATCTTAGAAACCAAAACTGCCGTTAAAGCAGGAGTCAAAACTGGAGAAACAAAGGTATTAACGGCAGAGAGGGATATTGAAAGGGCTACGTTTGCACCGGCCAAGAAGGTATAGACGTTAGAGACAACGCCCGTTGGACACGAACCGGTTAGAACCTGACCTGCCGTAAAGTCTGGTGGTAGGTTCTTAAAGAAAAACACTCCAAAGACTAACCCAAGAAGTGGCATAACGGCGTACTGGGAAAATAGCCCTATGAGAACCAATTTTGGCCTTTCAAGGATAATCTTAAAGTCCTCAGGCCTTAGAGTTAACCCCATTGACAGGATAACAGTTCCAAGGAGTGGCTTTATGTAGGGCTTTAGGGGCATAAAAAGTTCTGGCTTTAAAAGCCCAAGGGGAACAATCAAGAGAGTCCAGAGCCACAGAAGGTCAGGTATCTTCCTCATTTTAGCTTCTCCAAGAGAGAAAGGGCTGCATTTACTCCATCTATGGCTGAGCTCGTAATACCCCCTGCGTAGCCTGCACCCTCTCCGATAGGGTACAGGTTCTCGGCAGAAACGCTTGTGTAGTCCTCCTTCCTCACGATTCTAACAGGAGATGAAGTTCTTGTCTCAACGCCTACAAAAGTGGCGTTACCGGGAACGAAGAATGGAACTTTCTCTTTCCAGTAGAGGAAGGCCTCCTTTATCGGCCTTGTAAGCTCCTTTGGAAGGAGTCTATCAAGCCTTGCGCTCTTTATCTCAGGTATGTAGCCGTCCTCTATAAGCTCTGAGGAACTCGTCCCCTCTATAAAGTCAACAACCCTTTGAGCAGGCATTGCGTAGTTGCTCCCTCCCATTACAAAGGCAGCTCTCTCTAAAGCCCTCTGAAAGTTTATCGCCTCAAAGGGGTCGTTTCCAAAGTCTTCTGGGAAAACCTGAACAACAACGGCACTGTTTGCGTAACCGCTGTCCCTCTTGTAGTTGCTCATTCCGTTACAGACTACGCTGTTCTCCTCAGAAGAAGCACATATTACGTAACCACCCGGACACATGCAGAAGGTAAAGACGTTCCTTCCGCTCCTTGACCTATAGCTAAAGGCGTAGTCTGCAGGCGGGAGCTTTGGGTGTTTAAACCACTTCTTACCGTACTGAAGCCTGTTAATGCTCCTTTGACGGTGAATAACTCTCAAGCCAACGGCAAAGGGCTTTGCCTGCAGGGTAATCCCCCTTTTTGCAAGGGTCTCAAAGGTATCCCTTGCGCTGTTTCCAACGGCCAAAAAGATGTAGTCGTACTTTTCTACAGTTTCAAGTCCGGTAGAAAGGTCCTTAAGTGTAACTTCTACTACCCTGCCATCTTCAAGCCTTAAATCCTTTAAGAGGGTAGAGAACCTAAACTCAACGCCCAAGGACTTTAGCTTCTCTCTAAGGGCTGGAATAACCTCACGTAGTTTATCAGTTCCAATGTGGGGCTTGTTCTCGTAGAGAATCTCAGGAGGAGCTCCACACTCCACCAAAACGCTATAAACAAAGTGCTTCTTCTTGTCCTTAACTCTGGTTGTTAGCTTTCCGTCGGAGAACGTTCCAGCTCCTCCCTCTCCAAACTGAACGTTTGAGTTCTCGTTTAGTTTCCTCTTCTTCCAGAAGTTAGTAACGTCCTTAACCCTCTCCTCAACAGGCTTTCCCCTCTCAACAAGGGTAACCTCCAGTCCCCCACGGGCTAAAACCAAGGCAGAAAAAAGACCTGCAGGACCTGCTCCAACTACGAGAACTCTCTTCTTCTGAGAAACTAAAGGTATCTGAACTTCCGGAACCGGAACGTGCTCCCTTGCTCTTCCCTCCTCTATAAACTTCTTGGCAGTTTCCTCTGGTAAGTCAACAAGAACCCTATAGAGGAAGTAGGGCTTTTTACGGGCATCAAGGGATTTCCTGACTATCCGATAATCTTCCTCTATGCCAAGCTTTTTCAGTTCTTCCTCTAAGCTACTATCAGGCTCAACCTTTACGTCCAGCTCTATCTTCATCTGGCAACTCCCGTTTAATTTTTTTTAAAAACTGATAGAACTCCGGCGGGAGCTCTGCAACCTCTGACTCCCGCTCCTTTCTCTCCTCCTCACTAAGCTCCTCTATCTCCACTATGACTATCTCATCAAAACCCTTTATCCCAAGTCTCTTTTCAACCCTTTCCTTAATGTAGATAAGCGAATCCCTCTTTAGAACCCCACCTTTTTCAAGAATATCTCCTACAAACTTTTCTGCATTATCAATATCCCTTTGCCTAACTCTACCCGAAAGAAGAAAGGAAATTGACACCTTAACAGGAGTCTCTATAGGAAATTTATCTAAACCATAGGCAAGCTTTTGGATGTGAAGCTGGTAAATTGCCTCTTTCTGGGAGGATAGAACTTGAGGATTGTTTATTATAAACGGCTTTAACTCACCTCCCACGCGTCTGTGGGAGATTTTCTTGTAGTTTGCCTTACTTGGGATTTTGCCGACAAAAAAGAACTTGAACTTCACGCCTCTCTCCTGTAATATACTTGATAGATGCTATAACAGTAAAGGAAACTAAAAAAACATGGGAATAACAGTTCACAGATTTCTCTTCATCCTGTCAATTTTAATGCTCCTCGTTGTCTTTTCAACTGTAGGCATAATGCTCATTGAAAAGTGGTCTTTCCTTGACGCCCTCTGGCACACAATTATCACAATTTCAACCGTAGGATACGGAGAGATTCACCCCCTATCAACGGCCGGAAAAATCTTCACAATGGTGGTAATAGTCATAGCCTTTGTCGTATTTGCCTACGGAGCATCAATGGTTGCATCAATGTTATTTGAAGGAGAACTCAAAAGAATATTCGTTATAAAGAGGATGGAAAAAATGGCTTCAAGGCTGAAGGACCACACGATAGTCTGCGGACTTGGGAGGACAGGGCTTGCTGCTATAAAGGAGCTCTGGAGGGAAAAAGTTCCCTTCGTCGTCGTTGAAAAGGACGAGCAGAAAATAGAAGAAGCTCGGGAGAAATACCCTAACTTAATCTACATCCACGGCGACGCCACGCAGGACGAAACCCTCATAAAGGCGGGAATTAAGTCTGCTGCCAACCTCATAGTGGCAACGGCAAACGACGCAGATAACCTCTTCATTACCCTCTCTGCCAAAAACCTTAACCCAAAGATAAGAATCGTTACCCGTGCAAACAGGGAGGAGAACGTCCTTAAGCTGAAGAGGGCTGGAGCTACAGAAGTTATCCTCCCCAACGTGATAGGTGGCCTTAGAATGGCCTCACTTGCCATAAGGCCAAGCGTCGTCAGCTTCCTTGATATTGTTACCCACCACGGTGAAATTGATTTAAGACTTGAAGAGGTAAACGTCCCAAAAGGCTCTCCATTTCACGGAAAACTCCTAAAAGAGCTTGAGATACCCAAAAAGACTGGAGTTATCGTTATCGGAGTCAGAAGGGAGGACGGCTCCTTTATCCTCAATCCAACGCCAACAACGATGGTTCTTGAAGGGGATGCGCTGATTATTATTGGAACGAGGGAACAGGCTGAGAAGCTTAAGGAGCTCGTTAAGGGAGGGAGTGATGATTAAATGGTGCGGGAGGCGGGATTTGAACCCGCACGCCCGTAAGGGCACCGCCCCCTCAAGACGGCGCGTCTGCCGATTCCGCCACTCCCGCAACTTGACGATGCATAATATAGTATCCTGTGGGTACTTTGTCAACACCAGAGAGGAAGGAGGCGCTCGTTGTCTGACTACACAGAAAGAGTAGTAAGCTGGCTCAAGGAGTTGAGAGAATCCAAAAAACCCGTTGAGGTAATTAGCTTCTACAACGAGCTTCCAGTAAGGGTTAGGCTCAACGTTCTTGACGTTGATGACAAAAAAGAGCTTATTCAGTGGAACTCTCACCCAAGGCTAAACTTGGCCATAGAAGAAACCGGAAAAATCTTCCTCCCCTTCTACGACCCTCTACATCAGGCCAACAGAATACTCAGCGCCGACGTTATATACTACGGAAAAGGATTCATGGAAACTGCAACCCCCACCGTAGCCGGTGATTCACGTTTTAACAGGAAATCTTTAAGGATAAGAACTTCAGAAACGCTTCCAATTAGAGCTCTCCTTACTGCAAAAAACTTTCCGGTGAAACCGGTAAAGGTAAGGGACATATCCGAAGGTGGAGTTGGACTTTTCGTTCCACCGAGCACCTTCCGTATAGGAGACAAGGTTGATTTGTTACTTTCCTTTCCAGACGGAAAGACCGTAGAGGCAAAAGGAGAAGTGGTAAGACTTGAAAAGACTCCAGAGGGAGAGCTTGCGGGAATAATGTTTTTATCCCCTTCAAAGGAGCTCCTAAACCAAGTGGTTAGGTATATAATGAAGAGGCAGAGAGAAATAATGGACCAGCTACGTATGTTTGCTGATTAGGGGTAATGGATGGTTAAAGAACTACTCAAAAAGCTTGAGGAGCTCCTCTCAGAGGAGAAAAAACTCCTCCTCAAAGGTATAAAGGGAAAAGAAGAGGCTGAAAAGCTTGAAGAAATAGAAAAGGAGAAGTTAGAAGTTCTCTCCTCCATATCACAGCTTGAGCCTAAAGAGTTCAAAGAGCACCTTGAAACAGTAAAGAGAGTAGAGCGTCTTAATAAGGAAGTTGAAGCTCTTCTCCTCAACAACCTCCTCTTTGTTGAATCAATACTCAAGGAAATCTTCCCAGAGAGGGATACTACTTACACCATAGGCAACACTTCTACTTCCTCACTGCTAAACAAAAAGGTGTAAAGTGCCGATAATTAGTAAAAGGGTGGATTTTCTCTACGGAGGTTTCAATGGCTATTTTCGCTGCCCTCTCCATAGCAAGCCAAGCGCTACTTTCAAACACAACGGCGATAAATACGACGAACAAAAACATATCCAACGTTTACAATGAAGACTACTCAAGGGAAGAGGCTGTCTTCTCCGACGTCCCCGGCGGAGGAGTTTCCATAGAAACGATAAGGAGAATCTTTGACAGAGCTCTCTTCAGGAGATTTATCTCTCAAAACCAAGAGAACGCTTCTCTCCAAGAGTACAGAGGAGTCCTTGAACAGGTTGAAAGCGTCTTCAACGACCTTCAGGGAAGCGGTTTTGCCAAAGAACTTGAAGAGTTCTTTAGCGTAATGAACGACATAGCCGTTAACCCGGATGATATAGCCGCAAGGGCTGAGCTAATTTCTGTAGCAAAATCCTTAGTAGGTAGAATAAGGGACAGCTACGACACGCTACAGGAAATAAAGAGCGTTTCCGTCAAGAAGATAAAAGACCAAGTCAAGCTCCTCAACGAGGATTTAGCCCACTTAGCAGAAATCAACAAGAACATAAAGATATTCCAGAGCTCCCCAGAAAAGCTCAACACCTACCTCAACGAAAGGGACAAGCTCCTCAAAGAAATAAGCGGGCTGATAGAGACAAAAATTACCTTTAACGAGGACGGAAGCGTAAACGTCTACACGGCAAAGGGATTTGCCTTAGTAATAGACAGCGAAGCTAAGGAAGTAACCTTTGAAGAGGTGGGCGGCGACCCAAAAATATCCATTAACGGCACAGACCTAACCGGGGAAATTCAGGGAGGCTCAATCGGCGGCCTATTAAAAGGCGTCTCCTTCATCAACGACGTAGTAGACAAGCTAAACACCTTTACGAGTTCCTTCGCAAACAGGGTTAACCTTACCCACGAAGGAGGACTTGATCTTTATGGAAATACAGGTACTCCTTTCTTCTTAGCTGGAGGTGGAGCTTCTCCTCCACCTAAAGCCTCAAACATCATAGTCAACCCACTCATAGAAGAGGACCCAAAGAAAATCGCCGCGGCTAAAGACCCAAATTACCTAAACTCTGACAACCAAAACATACTGGACATGATAGAGCTAAAGGACGGCAAGTGGCCAGAACTTAACAACATGAGCTTTGAAGAATACTACACCTCAGAAATAGTAACCCCAATAGGTACAGAGCTTGAACACACCAAGAACTTGGCAGAAGAGAGCCAGTTCCTCCTTGAAAGCATAGACGAGAAAGTTAAGGAGCTCTCCTCCGTCAACATGGACGAGGAACTCGTTAACCTGACAAGATTTCAAAGAGCTTACGAAGCAGCGGCAAGGATTGTAACCGTTACGGATGAGTTACTTCAAACAATCCTTGGAATGGTGGGGTAGTAAACCATGAGAGTGCCAGACCTAAAGTTCTTTGACATACTCATAAAGTACGACAGGAAAAGGAGCGTTGACTTAACCCGAAAGACTGAGGAACTCTCCTCCGGAAAAGCTCTACTCTACCCCTCCGATAGTCCCGTAGACTACGCAAGAGTTATTAGGCTAAAGAACATCGTTTCAGGATTTGAAAGGTTCAACAGGAACATAGACCTTACTCAGAACATCCTTGAAACGGCAGAGAGCGTCCTCGGAACTGTAGTTAACACTGCCCAAACCGTAAGGGTAAAAATCGTTCAGCTCTTAAACACGGGAGTCCTAAACGAAGAGGACGCAAAAGTTATGGTTGACTACCTTGAAAGTATAAAGGACTACATAATACAGCAGGGCAACACAAAAATCGGCGACTCCTACCTCTTCGGAGGAGTTAAAACTCAGGAAGCCCCCTTTTCAAGCGACGGTAGCTACAACGGCGAAACTACAGAAACTACCGTCCCCGTTGCAAACGGCGTAACGGTAAACACGAACTTTAACGGTAAGAACTACTTCGGCGTAAACAGTGCCAGTGGAAGTGGAAAAATCCTAATCGTAGAAGTTTTAGACACTATAATCACCCTTATCAAAAACGGTGAGTACTCTCAGCTCAACACTTACGAGATAGACGTTGACCTTGACGGTAGCGGAACTCCAACAAAGATGAAACTCCTTGATGCCTTTGACGCAGGCCTTTCAAAAATCATGGAGTACCGTTCAATAATCGGAACAAAAATCGCAACCGTTGAAAACCTAAGAATCCAAAACGAAAGCCTAAGAGTTCACTACTCCAACCTGATATCAAAGATAGAGGACACCGACTACGCAGCGGCAATTTCTGAGTACGAGAAGGCGAAAACTGCCTATGAGGCTTTAATTGCTGCTATTCAGCAGACGAAGGACCTTTCCCTACTTAAGTTCTACCGTTAAATCCAACCTTTCCTCTTGAAGAAGAAGAGGAGAGAAAGGGTAACGACCACCATAAAGAGGCTTATAAGGAAGACGCCGTAAGGAGTCCCGGCAAAGGGAAGGTTGGCTACGTTCATCCCGTAGTAGCTGCTTATAAACATTAAAGGCTCAAGGACAGCGACAAATATCGTCAAAGTCTTCATAACATCGTTGAGCCTAAAGGAAACGAGGGAAGAGAAAACGTTAAGAACGTTCTGGATGAACTCGTGTAAAGTTTCTGCTCTATCGTAAAGAATTGTTATCTCGTCAAGGAGGTCTCTAAAGTAGTGGATATTTTCAGGATTTATGAACTTTGGAGAAAAGGACATGACGGCCTTATAGGTATCCCTAAGCTGTTTTAGCGTTTTCCTCAGCGTCAAAATCTCGTAGGAAAGGTCTGAAATATCCTCAAGGAGTTCCGGGTTTTGCTCCTTAAACACCCTTGCCTCTATCTCGTCTCCCTGCTCCTCTAAGATTGTTGTAACAACCTTAAACTTATCGGCCACTATGCTTGAAATTATCCAGAGAACCTTCTCCACCCCCTCCTTAAAGGGCTCTTCTTCTAAGGAAAGGTTCTTCCTTGCCTCCTCAAAGAGCCTTCTACTCCCGACGGTAATGATAAAGTCCCTCCCCCAAAAGACGCAGAGCTTTTTCTGACGGCTTATACCTCCGTCAAAGTAGACCATCAAAAGGAAGATGTAGTCCTCAAAGGCCTCTACCTTTGAGCGACCTTCTGAGCGACAGTCCTCTAAGGAGAGCTCGTTTATTCTGAAGTGCTTAACAAGGAGCTCCTCGGTCTTATCGTCAATCCTCCTTAAGTGAATCCACTTGGGCTTTAGTGAGAGGAGCTTCTCGTCATCAATAAAGGCGTCAACTGTGGTTTTAACGGTCTTTATTGAGCTCTCATCTGGAACAACAACCCACACAACATTTTCCATTACCTTTTCCTGTCAAAGAATATGTTCTTACCGGAGACAGAAAGGGGAATCCCGTAACCGAGCTTTACACTCTCAGGAACAAAGCCTCCAACGATTACGGCCTTCCCGAAAGAGAACATAATACGGTTGTCCAAGTTATTATCAGAGGCAACCTTTACAGCTGAACCTATGGCTATTCCAAGGTCACCAACGGCATAGGCGCAGTGTCCTCCTGCCTTAGAGCACCCCTCACAGTCCCCAAACCCACAGAAGCCACAGAAAGGAACCCCCCTTGGCTTAACCTCCGTCCCTACAAAAACGACGAGCAGAGAATCCCTAACGTTCTTTGCGTCACGAACAAAAAAAGGAATGTCCTTCTCCCTACCTATTTTTTCCATAAGGTCGGCTACCCTATCCTTCTCCTCTCCCTCAAATATCTTAGTGTAGATAAGGTTAACACCCTTACCCTTAGGAGCAGTTATGGCGCTACAACACATAAGTTCAGCAACCGTCTTAACCGCACCGTAGTAAGGAAATTCCATCACTCCTCCTCAAGTGCTTTAAGGAGTTTCTTTAGAGCCTTTTCAGGGTCAAGCTTGTGGGCTTTAAAGACCTCCTCAAGAGTCTCGTCCTTAAATCCCTCACAGTAAACACATTCTTCAATTAGCGAGTAGATTGTCTCTTCAAGCTGGGGAAACTCCGAAAGACATTCTCTCAGTGTCATTGAAAGTTCTGGCTTTTTCAAAACAAACCTCTCAAGACCCAAAGCTTTAGGACTGCTATAATTATACGTGAACAAAAGTTACGCTTTTCAAAATCAATATCAAGGTTCTACCCAACCCTCTTCCTTCCGGCAAAACCGAAATCTGTGGCGTTCCTACAAAGAGCTCTTATTACCCCCTCCCTATCCTCTTCCGGTAGAGCTTCGTTTACGAGAAGGTACTCCTCCAAGATAGTAGTATCAAAAATGAGTGGGTTGTCGGTGTTAAGGGAAACTCGGAGCTCCATCTTCTTAATAAGCTCCTTTAACCTAACTACTAAGTGCTCCTTGTAGTCCACAAGTCCCCTTATGTAGAGGTTTGAAGAGGGACAGGCCTCCACAACGATACCTCTCTTAACCACAAGGCCGAGAGTAACTTCCTGAATCTTCTTCAAAAACTCCAACTGTTCCTCAAAAGTAAAGTCTGCTCCTCTATCAAGAAGAGGGTCAAGGGAAAATTTCTCTTTCATTAACCTTTTAAACTTTCCATACTCCCTAAAGAGCCTCATCAAAAAGGTATGGCAGACTTTAAACTCCTCCCTGCCAGATTCCCCACTTTCCTTCCACAGCCTTCCGTGAAGGGAAGTATCCCCATGAAGGACGAACTCAAACTTTAAGGACTCGTAAAGGTTAACCAAGAAGAGGCGAAAATCCCAAGCGTTTAAACGCTCCTTAAACGTAGTCTTAAAAACCTCTGAGAGAAAAGACAGCTCCTTCAGCCTGAAGAGCTCCCTTAAAACCCTTTCACCGTAGTGGGAAAGTTCCGGATGTTTATAAGTCATGTAGTTTAACCAGAGGAGGTGGAAGAAATAATAGAGGGGAGAAATTTTTATCTGTCTGTGCTTTAAAGAGTAGCTCTCAACGTCAAGCCCTAAAACGAGACCGTGACCAATCCGGTCGCCACTTTGGAGCTCCAAAAACTTTACAGCCTCGTAAACGTTCTTTAAACCTGTTGCAAGGTCAACAAAGTCCTCTCCGGCGTGGTAGGTAAACTTTAGATGAGGATGGGAAAGTTCCTTAAGAGCCGGTATGTAGTGGTGAGCCTTCTTCTTCCAGAAGGAGAAAAGGGGAGCAAATACCCACGGGGGAGTCCAGTACTCCTGAGAGGCACAGTCTATTCCTACAAGGAGAGAAACGTACTCTCCGTTAGCCCTTAAGAAGTTCGCAAGCTCCTTAGACTCCCTATAAACCTTCCTACGGAACTTGGAAAGATTTTCAAAATCCTTAGAGCTTTGCATTTTCCCAAAGTGGAAAATGATTCCAAACTCTTTCTTTGCATATTCCTCTTTCCATGAGTCTATACTCTTCTTCCACTCAACTAAAGACTTCCAGCGTGGATACATTCTCAGTTCAACAGAAGAAAGTTTATCCTGTTCAAAAAAGAACTTCTTATAAACCTCATCTGCAAAGTCAGAAAACCTGTAAGAACCGTCAAAAACACGAACACCGTAGACAAAGGGGTTTCCTTTAATGAACTTGTCAGAAAAGTAGTCAAGACCTCTATAAAACCTATCGTGAATGTTTAAGGTGTAGAGCTCGTTTAGAGAGATTATGAATATAAGACTTGCTAAAACCTCCTCATCTTTCGCGTCTTCATCAAAGAGACAGGAGACAGCCTTAAAAAGCGTTTTCTCAAAGGAAAAATCCTTTAAGTAGTCTAAATAAAGAGGAATCGGAAGGGATTTTTCAAAAGCCCAGAGTTGATGACACAGAAGAGCAAAAAAGTTTATCTCCTCAATTCTCTTTTCCTTATCCCGACAGTTTTCCTCTTTATTTTCTTCATTACAGGAACAGTCTCCCTGAGGTCTAAGCTTTTTTTCCAGTAAAGACTTCCTCTCAAGAACGGCATAAGAGTTAGCAAGGAGTTTAAGTAAGGAAATGACCCTTTTTTCTACCTTCCTCTGCCACTTTCTTATAAAGAAGTGAAGCCTCCTTACGACAAAGTCTATAACGTCTGAGAACCTGTAGGCAAGGCCGGCGTGAAGGTGGAGCTCTTTGAGGTCATCAACGTAGTAGGGAACGTCGCAGTAGTGTTCTATCTTTATCCTTTCGGGACAGGGAAGTCCTTTTAATTTGTGAAAGGCAAAGATAGGGAGCTCCTTAACAACAGAAGAGGTAGCAATTTTAAAGAACTGTAAGTCCCGAATTTTATAGCCGTCAAAGAGGAGCTCTACTATCTGTTTTAAAGCGTCCCTGTAGCAGTCAAGGACTGTTTTCTTATCCTCCCAGAGGTGGGTAAAAAGGTCTGAAATGTAGTAGTGGAGCTCTCCATAAAAGGTAGGGTGATTGAAAAGGGTTCTGTGGAGCTCTTTCTTTAAAGACTCAACAACCTCCCTATTCCTAACGTTCCAGAACCTAACTATTTTGTTGAAAGTTTCTATACTACTCCAAAGTGTCAAATAAGGCTCAAGAAGAAGCCTCTTGGTCTCCACCACCTTCCTCTTTTAGACCACTTCTCTTTCTTAGGATTTCTAAATCCTTCTCTATACCATCTTTTACTTCTTTCCATTTATCTTTAAAGAGCTTCTTGAGGTATTCATCAGGATTGTCCAATCCATCGTATAGAACAGCCCGTATTAAAGGAGCTTTAAAAGCTTCCCTGTATATCATCCAACTGACCCTTTCCTCTCCACTCAATTCTTCTCTAAGAATTTTCAAAATAGGAGAAGGAGCTATCCAAAAAGGAAATCTCTGAACTACTTGATCTCTAAATTTCTCGCCAATCCAAGTTTCAAGATTAGAAAGAAAAATCAAGAGACTATTTCTTATCCTTTCCTTTATTTCCTTCTTCCTCTCTCCACAAATATAGGCGGTTTCTGAGATATCTTCCTCCTCTATTTCTCTCCAAACAAACTGAAATATCTCCCGTATCCGTTTATCACCAATTTCATCTAAAATTTCCTCAAAACGTCGTTTAACTTCTCTTATTTTCAAACGCTCTCCTTTACAGTTTAATATTTTCTTTAAGTTATAAAGCTCTTCTCTTATTAATAACACTCTATCTTTTGGTAAATCTTCTTCCTTGCTAATTACAAAACTTCTGAAAAATTTTTTTGGCATACCATATTCAGTAATTCTTGGCAGATAAAGAAGACGATACCAAAGATTCAAATAAATAAGCTCAAAAGCTAACAACTTTGCTATTCCCGAAGAAGGAGATATAAAAGGATTAGGAAACTTTAACTCTCTCAAGGCTTCCATTAGTTTATCCCAAAAATTAGCCAGAGTCTTCTCCACTTCCAAAAATTTTAGAGAGACTGGAGTGTCCGAGAGATATATCAGAGACAAAGTAACATAGCATATAGGTAGTTTAATTTCAGCGAAGGAGAAGAGTATCTTTTCTAATGAAAGGTACTCATTACCAGCCTTAATGATAATCATTTCCTCAGATTCTAAAGGAGAAAAAACATTTTCTCTATGTATATTCGGCAAATTAACTCTTAGAATTTCTTCCGAACCCACTAAAAATTCGTAAAGTTCAAAATATTCATCGGCAAAAATATCCAGATCAAAATTCAGACTTCTCCACATATTATAAAAAGACAAAATCTCTTTTTCATTATCCTTCTGTTTTATAAATCTCCCTTTATTTGTATGTTTGTTTCTAAGAATATTTTTAACCAAAAATTCCCATAATACTAAACGAGGGAAATTCCTCATAAGACCATCCATAAAGAATATGTTTTCATTGAACCAAACCCAGAAAAGAGCCCCTACTTTCTTTTTTCCCTCTATACCAAGAATTAACGGTAGGGTAGATTGTCTTCCTTCGTCATATAGAAATTCAGGCAACTTTCCTTTCTCTACCGCTTCCTTCAAACGGAGCATTAATGTTTCTACTTCTGAGGGTTTCCCTAAATCATCAGCCTTAAAATAATATCTACCTTCAAAGGAAATAGCGACTTTTACCTTTTTAACTTTCTGATATATGTCGCTAAAACATAAATCTATTATACGTACTTTTAGAAGGTTATCATTGAACACAAATCTTCCGTCCCTAAATTCACAATAGTTTTCTATTTTCTTTTTAACCTCTTTCAGGATAAGAATAAGTTCTCTCATAGTAAGTCCATTAAAGAGAATCCTAAAGGGCAAAGAGTCCAACGACAGCAAACGAATTATAGGTAGAGCTTCTAAAAAGCTTTTAACAGAAACTTCTGGAGAGCTCTCTCCCGGTTGCCACTTAACTTTTAGGTAATCTCTTACAAGTTCATAAGAAATTTCGGGTATATGAACTGAATGAACGGCAAAAGTCTTTTCTAAAAACGATTTAGCTACATCTTTTCTACTATTTTTCTGGTCATTGTTATTTTCTTCAGTTTCTTTCCTCTGAACCTGAATCCACTTTTCTACAGCATCGGTTAAGTTTGAATAATTACCTGCAGCCACAACAATAAGTTTGGGATGACTTAAAAACATGTAAATTTCAGTTAAAATACGCTGAAGCCTTTCAAGGGGAAAGCTTATATCAAGGTCATCAAGGAAAAGGACTATAAAAGTCTTTTTCCTCTCCAAAACCTTGCAATATTCATCTATCAACTTGTAAAGTTTTTTCCTAAACTTTAAATCACTTCTATCAAGCCGTTCCTCAAGATTTTCCTCCTCTTTTATTTCATCGCAGTTACCATTACACCTTTTTAAGTAAGAAGGAAAGTATTTAATCGCCTCATACAAATACTCCAAAAGTTCTTTCTCACAAGAGAATTCTTTTTCTATTCTTTCCTTTAACCAACCGAGAAAGTAAAAAGTGATGCTCATCGTATTTACCGAAGTATCAAGAACATCGTCTATAATTTCAAAGTGAAGCTCTTTTAACTTTTCAGGAATACCCTCGTATTCTGAAACTTTTGAGAGAATCTCCTTTATCGTAAGCAATACTGTTGTCTTTCCACTCCCCCTTCTTCCGTCTATAAAAAGGTTATTAGGCGTATATCCTTCACTGTTTCCTCTAACAGAAACAATGTCTACAAGTTTATTCAAAGCCTCTTCTACTACATCACCGAGGGCTCTCTCCCTCCACCTTTCCCCCAAGCTGTGAGCTCCCTCTATTGTTAAGTCAATTACTCTTTCCATAAAGTTCCCCCTTAGCATTCTTGGGAAAATTTTTCTTATTCTACCATTTCCCCCTACAGGTTATAATTTGGACAAAACTCCTTTTTGACTTAGGGAGAAGAGCATGGACAGGGAAATCATTGAACAGCACGTTACGATGGAAGAATACGAAAGAATCCTTAAGCTTCTTGGGAGAGAGCCAAATTTAGTTGAACTTGGAATTTTCTCTGCTATGTGGTCTGAGCACTGCTCCTACAAGTCCTCCCGTCCCCACCTTAAAAAGTTCCCGACAAGTGCACCGTGGGTTGTTCAGGGACCCGGCGAGAACGCCGGAATAATAATGGTTGACGAGGAAAAGGGCATATGTGCAGCCTTTAAGGTGGAGTCCCACAACCACCCATCCTTTATAGAGCCCTTCCACGGAGCAGCTACGGGAGTTGGTGGTATCTTAAGGGACATCTTTACAATGGGCGCAAGGCCAATTGCCTGTATGGACTCTTTGAGGTTTGGAGAGCTCCACGACCCCCGTATGCGCTACATCGTTAAGGGAGTCGTTTCCGGAATAAGCCACTACGGAAACTGTGTAGGCGTTCCAACGGTTGGAGGAGAGGTTTACTTTGATTCCTGCTACCAGACAAACCCCCTTGTTAACGCCTTTGCCCTTGGAATCGTAAAGAAGGAAAAGATTTTCTACGCAAGGGCTACCGGCGTTGGAAACTCCGTTATATACGTTGGAGCAAAAACGGGAAGGGACGGAATTCACGGCGCTACGATGGCCTCTGAGGAGTTTTCCTCTGAGGAGGAAGTTGAAAAGAAGGTAAACGTTCAGGTTGGCGACCCGTTTATGGAGAAGCTTCTCATAGAGGCCTGCCTTGAGGCGATGGAGAAGGACGGAATTGTCGCCATTCAGGACATGGGAGCGGCAGGACTAACCTCCTCCTCTGTTGAGATGGCCTCCCGCGGTGGAGTTGGAGTAGTCCTCTACCTTGACAAAGTCCCCACAAGAGAAGAGGGGATGACTCCCTACGAGATAATGCTTTCAGAGTCTCAGGAGAGGATGCTCGTAGTCTGTGAGAAAGGAAAGGAAGAGGAGATAATTGAGGTATTTAGAAGGTGGGAGCTTGACGCCTGCGTAATTGGAGAAATCATAGAAGAGCCCGTTTTAAGGCTCTTCTGGCACGGCGAAAAAGTTGCAGAGCTCCCCGTAAAAGCCCTCACAGAGGAAGCTCCAGTTTACTACCGTCCATTCAAAGTTCCGGCATACATACTTAAGAACGCCTCCTACGACCAGAACAACCTCCCCGAGCCAAAGGACTACAACGAGATAGTAAAGAAGCTCCTTGACTCCCCGACAATTGCAAGCAAGCGCTGGATTTACAGGCAGTATGACCACATGGTTCAGATAAACACCACAGTTTACCCCGGCTCTGACGCTGCAGTTTTAAGGATTAAGGAGAGCAAGAAGGGAATAGCCATAAGCTCAGACTGTAACTCCCGCTACTGCTACCTCAACCCCTACGAGGGAGGAAAAATCGCCGTTGCAGAGGCGGCAAGGAACGTCGCCTGCAGTGGAGCGAAACCAAGGGCAATAACCGACTGTCTGAACTTTGCAAGCCCTGAAGACCCAGAAATTATGTGGCAGTTTGTAAAGGTAACAGATGGAATGGCAGACGCCTGTAAGGTTCTTGAGACACCGGTGGTAAGCGGAAACGTTAGCTTCTACAACGAGACTGCAACAGAAAACGGCAAGCGAGCTGTCTTCCCAACACCGACGGTCGTCTGCGTTGGAGTCCTTGAAGACGTTGAAAAGAGGATGACCTCCTTCTTTAAAGAAGCAGGCGACGTAATAGTTCTCCTTGGAGAGAACACAGGTAACATATCCGGCTCTGAGTACCAGAAGCTCGTAGAGGGAGAGTTTAAGGGAAGGGGACAGACGATAGACCTCAGGTTTGAGAAGACCCTACAGGACGCCATAGTGGAAGCTATAGAGAAAGGGCTTGTAAAGAGTGCCCACGACGTATCTGAAGGAGGAATTGCTATTAACCTCTTTGAGTCTGCCTTTGAAAAGGAACTCGGATTTGAGGTTGAGTTTGACGAGGATTTACGCACAGACTTCTTACTCTTTGGAGAGGAGCAGAGCAGGATTGTAATAACAGTATCCCCTGAAAAACTTACCGAAGTCCTTGAATTCTTTGAGAAGAAAACAGTTCCTGCAAAGGTCATAGGAAAGGTTACGGATACAGGCAGGGGAGTGATAAGACATAAGGGTAAAGAGGTGGTGAACCTGCCAATCAAGGAGTGTAAGGAAATCTACGAAACCTCCTTAGAGAAGAAACTTTCAGGTGAGCACTAAAGGAAGGAGCTCCTTTACAGACAAGTTCTACCTTGTTTACCGGGTGGGAAGGTTCGCCTTCTCAGCCGGTCTCTTCTTCCTTTTCCTCTCCCTTTACTCCTTTGACAAGCTTCCCTTCCCCGAAAACTCAATTACGATTTTAGCCATCTTTCTGGTTGTAAGCCTTGCCCTCCTATTCCTCTCAAGAGCTCCCCACCTCTTTGAGTTTATACTTGATGAGCTATTCATATTCGTTTTGGTACTTGACAAAATCTTTAGCTACAGCTTCTTCTCAATCTTTCTGATGTTTCCCGTTTTCTTTTCCTCCTTAACGCTGAGCAGGAAGGGAAGCTACACCACAACAGCCCTTGCCCTCCTTTTTAACTTTGGCTACCTTTTAACGGGCGAAAAAGACGGGGGATTCGTAGAGTCTGCAATACAGTCCCTCCTCATAAGTATTGCACTAATCGCAATGATGCTTGCAGGCCAAAGGCTCAAAAAAAAGCTTGAAGCTCAGGAGGAGTACATAGCCTCCTTAGAGAAAGAGAGAGAGCAGAACAGAGTTTATAAGAGACTCTACGAGATAAGTGCAGACTTAGCCCATGAGCTTAAGAATCCATTAGCGTCACTCAAGGGAGCTGTGGAGCTCCTAAAAGAAGGAAAGGTAACCCCGAGATTACTTGAGATTATCCACAGCGAGACTGAACGCCTTGACGGAATAGTAAGGGACTTTTTAACACTTGCTAGGCCGATTTCTTCTGAAAAGCGTAAAGTATCCCTTCCCTCCATCATAAGAGAAATCATCCAGAACTTGGGAGAAAGTAAGGAATACACCCTCAACTTAGAGGATGTAGAGATAGAAACCGACGAAAGGGCCTTTCGCTCTGCCATTGAGAACCTGATAAGGAACGCCTTTCAGTGGGCAGAGTCTAAGGTGGCTGTCTCGTGTAAGAAAGTGGGAGAAACTGTTGAAATTTCCGTTGAGGACGACGGCCCCGGAGTTAAAGAGGAAGAGAAGGAGAGGATATTTGAACCCTTCTACTCAAATAACCCCAAAGGGTCTGGGCTCGGACTGCCGATAGTTAAAAGGTTTGTAATTGAAAACAAAGGAACAATACAGGTTGAGCGTAGTCCCTTAGGGGGAGCTAAATTTGTAATGAAGATACCTTTAAAGTTAGAGAAGGAAAGATGAGAACTCTTATCTTAGAGGACGAGAAGAACATAAGAGAAATCCTCTCCATAGTAGTGGAAGAGTTTGACTTTGAGATAGACGAGGCAGAAACCCTCCTTGAAGCTTTAGAGAAGTTAAAGGAGAACTCCTACGAGCTCCTCCTCGTTGACCTGAGGCTTCCAGACGGCTCAGGAATGGAGGTTGTAAGGCAGGTAAAGAGGGAAAGGCCAGAAACGGAAGTGGTGATTATAACGGCCTTTGCCTCAACAGAAACGGTAAAGGAAGCCTTTGAGCTCGGCGTTTACGACTACATAGAAAAGCCCTTTAAGATTGAGGACTTAAGGTTAATACTAAGGAACTTAAAGGAGAAGCTCACCCTAAAGGAAAAACTCAAGCAGGAAAGCATTCCAGAACTTATAGGTCAGTCTCCAGCCATAGAGAAGCTAAAGGAGATAATCCGAAAAATAGCTCCCTACGATGTAAACGTTCTAATTCTTGGAGAAAGTGGAAGTGGAAAGGAGGTTGTAGCCAAGGCGATTCACAATCTAAGCAACAGGAGTGATAGACCCTTCGTTGCAATAAACTGCGCTGCCCTGCCTGCAGAGCTCCTTGAAAGTGAGCTCTTTGGCTATAAAAAAGGAGCCTTCACGGGAGCTGTAAAGGATAAAAAGGGGCTTATAGAGAAGGCCAACGGTGGAACTCTCTTCCTTGATGAGATTGGAGATATGCCCCTATCTTTGCAGGCAAAGCTCCTTCGCTTCCTTGAAACTAAAAAGTTCATACCCTTAGGCTCAACAGAGGAGAGGGAAGTTGACGTAAGGATAATAGCCGCAACCAATAAGAACTTAAGGGAGGAAATAAAGAAGGGAAACTTTCGTGAGGACCTTTTCTACAGGATTGCAACTATAGTCGTTGAAGTTCCACCCTTAAGGGAAAGGAGAGAGGACATTCCACTCCTTGTAGAGCACTTTGTCAGGGAGTTTTCAAGTAAGTACGGTAAGGAGGTAAAGAAGGTTTCAAAGGGGTTCATTGAGTACCTGATGGAGCTCCCCCTTGAAGGAAACGTGAGGGAGCTCAGGAACATAATTGAGAGGGAGGTAATTCTCTCAGAAAACGGCGTAATAGGCGCTGGCTACCATAGAAAGGACAAAACTACCGAAGGAAAAGAGCTCATAGGGATTCCCGAAGAGGGAATTGACCTTAAGCAGATTCTTAGCGATATAGAGAGGAATTATCTCATCAAAGCCCTTGAAAAAGCCGGCGGGAAAAAGAAAAAAGCGGCAGAACTACTGGGTCTAACCTTTAGGGAATTTAGGTATAGACTCTCAAAGTACGGAATTAGAGGATAGCCCCCAAAAGGGGGCTGTTAAGTTTAACCTTCAGATTTTTCTTCAGACTTTTCTTCTTTCTTCTCACTAATTTCTGGAGCGCTTACTTCCTCAATCTCAGCAAGCTCTATGAGCCTATCAAGGGCCTTCTGCCTCAGGACATCCTGCCTTACCATTCCAAGAAGTCCCCTCTCTTCAAGGGACTGCCTTGCCTGAACGTAGTCGCCTCCAAAGGCTGCTTCTGCAAGCTTTTGAATCTCAGCATCCAAGTCTTCATCGGTAACTTCTATACCCTCAAGCTCGGCTACCTTCTCAAGGAGAAGCTTCACCTTAACGGTCTTCTCAGCAGTTGGTCTAACCATCTCAACGATTGCTTCAGGATTCACCTGCCTTACATCAACGCCAAACTGGGCAAGGCGACGTAGCTGAGCCTCTGCCTGAGCCCTTATCTCAAGGTTTAGCATGGATGGAGGAACAGGAACGTTAACCTTATTCAAGATGGCGTCAACAATCTGATCCTCTATCTCTTCCTGCTCCCTCGTCTCCTCTGCAGTCTCAAGGTCTTCCCTTATTCTCTTTCTCATCTCTTCAACGCTTTCAAAGCCGAACTTTTTGGCAAACTCGTCGTTGACTTCGGGAAGCTCCTTCTCCTTAACGGACTTAACCTTAAACTTAACAGAAACTTCCTTTCCAGCAGCTTCCCCGTACTTCTCCTTCTCCTCAGGAGCTTTGAAGGTTACCTCTCCCTCTTCTCCTGCCTTCTTTCCGATAACTTCCTTCTCTATCTCAGGCCAGAGCTGGTTCTGACCGATAACAACGGCTACGTTACCGGTATGGGCTTTCTCTTCTCCCTCAATCTTTGTCTCGTATTCAATCTCTACTAAGTCGCCTTCCTTTACTTCCCTATCAACTTCTTTCCAAGTTGCAGCCTGATTTCTCAGTCCCTCAACGACCTTTTCAACATCTTCGTCGGTTATCTTCCTCGTCGTCTTCTTTACTTTGATTCCCTTGTAGTCTTCCGGTTTAAGCTCTATCTCAGGCTTAACCTCAAGGAGGAGAACAACTTCAAAGCTGTTGTTGTTAAGGTCTAAGCTGTAGTCCTCAACTCCGGGGTCGGAGATGAGCTGAATGTTCTCTTTCTCAACAACTTCCCTCAACTTCTCAGAGACGAAACCTCTAAAGAGGGCGTCCCTGATTGTGTCCTCGTAGTACTTCTTGATGAGGTTGACGGGAGCTCTGCCGGGCCTAAATCCCGGAATCTTGGCAGACTTTCTAATTTCCTTGCAGATATCGTTTACCTCTTTCTCAAGCTCCTGTGGCTCTGCTACAAGCTTTACAGCGTAGAGTACCTCGCTCCTCCTCTCAACTTCGTATGCCATCTATTTCCTCCTTTCTTTTCTTACTCTTCCCATTACTTTAAGAGGCAGGCTCCAAACCTTTGTAAAGGCTGCACCTGCCTTATGGTCAAAGGCATCCTTCGGGCTATAGGTTGCAAGGTCCTCAACGTAGAGGGAGTTGGGAGACTTCCTTCCAACTACCTGAGCGTTTCCTTTAAAGAGCTTAAACCTGACAGTTCCGGTAACAAGGGGAGCTATCTGATTGTTAAAGGCATCAAGGGCTTCCCTTAACGGAGTAAACCAGAGGGCCTCATAGACGAGCTTAGCGTATGGATGTTTAACGTGGCTCTGCTTGTAGTGGTAGGTGAACCTGTCAAGGACTATGCTCTCAAGCTCATCGTAAGCCCTTATGAGGAGAAGTCCCGCAGGGGACTCGTAAACCTCCCTTGACTTTATGCCGACAAGCCTGTTCTCAACCATATCAACACGGCCGTAGCCGTGCTTTCCTGCTATCTCGTTTAAGTCCCAGATTAACTTCCAGAGCTCTTCATACCTCTTCCCGTTTATGGCAACAGGAGTTCCCTCTTCAAACTCTATCTCAACGTACTCAGGCTCGTCGGGAGCTTCAAGTGGGTTCTTGGTTAGAACGAAAGCGTCCTCAGGAGGCTCTGCGTAAGGATCCTCAAGGGGACCTGCCTCTATGGCAACTCCCCAGAGATTCCTGTCGTAGGAGTAGGGCTTTTCTTTTGTCGCAACGACGGGAATACCGTGCTTTTTGGCGTACTCTATCTCCTCTTCCCTTGACTTAAACTCCCATTCCCTCACAGGGGCAAGAACTTCAATGTCCGGGTCAAGGGCCCAGACAGAAGCCTCAAACCTAACTTGGTCGTTACCCTTACCTGTTGAGCCGTGGGCAACGTAGTCTGCTCCAACCTCGTGGGCAATCTCTACGAGCTTTTTAGCTATTAAAGGTCTTGATAGAGCTGAAAGGAGAGGGTACTTGCCCTCGTAGAGGGCTCCAGCTCTCATTAGTGGAAGGCAGTACTCCCTTGCAAACTCCTCCTTAACGTCGTCAATTACGGCCTCAACTGCTCCTGATCTTTTAGCCTTTTCCTCTATCTCTCCCAGCTCTTCACCCTGACCAACGTCTGCCGTGTAGGTTATAACCTCAAATCCCCTGTCTGTCAGCCACCTTACTATAACGGAGGTATCAAGACCTCCTGAATAAGCAAGAACCACTCTCTTACCCACGCTTTCCTCCAACTTCCTTTGGGTTGTGGAATTTTACGACAAAATTGTTGACAGTGTGAAGTGTAGGTGCTATATTCCCTCTTGCACGTGGCGACGTAGCTCAGGTGGTCAGAGCGGGCGGCTCATACCCGCCAGGTCGGTGGTTCGACTCCACCCGTCGCCACCAAATTTTTTTTATAGTCCAGCTTTATGCTAAAAGAAAAAGTCCTCAAAACTATAAAAAAATTTCAGCTAATTCCAAAAGGTTCAAAAGTTCTCGTTGCCCTTTCCGGAGGTCCAGACTCGGTAACTCTCCTCCACGTCCTCCTCTCTCTAAAAGAAGAACTACAGATAGAGGTTTTCGCTGCCCACCTTAACCACATGCTAAGGGGTGAAGAGTCAGAAAGGGATGAGAGGTTTGTTAAGGAGCTCTGTAAAAAGTGGAACGTCCCCCTCCTTACAGGGAGGGTAAACGTAAAGGAAATTTCAAAGGGAAGAAACGTTGAAGCCGTTGCAAGGGATGTAAGGTATAAGTTCCTGAATGAAAAACTAAAGGAAATAGACGGAAACCTCATAGCCACAGGCCACACAGCATCAGACCTTTTAGAAACAGTCCTCCTCAACTTAGCTAAAGGTGCAGGAGTAAAGGGCTTAAGAGGTTTTCTACCAAAAAGGGACAGAATAGTTCGCCCCCTCTTTGAAGTAACAAGGGAAGAGGTTGAAGCTTACGTAAAGGAAAAGGGGTTACCCTTTGTCGTTGACAGCTCCAACCTTTCTACAGAGTACGAGAGAAACCTCTTAAGGCTAAAGGTTGTTCCTGTCCTAAAGGAGATAAACCCGTCAGTAGAAACGGCAGTTCTGAGAACTACGGAAATCCTCAGGGATGTGGAGGAGTTTTTAGAGCTCTCCGTAGAACCTCTCCTAAGGGAGTTCTTAAAGGACGGGAAATTCTGCATCCCGTTAACCGAGTTCAAAAAGCTTCACGATGCCCTTAAGAAGGAGTTAATCACAAGGGCTTATAGAGCTCTTACGGGAGAATCCCTATCCTACGAGAACGTTTCATCTGTAATCTCCCTCCTAAGGAAGGAAGGTTACAAAGAGGTAGAACTTAGCAAGGGTTTTATCGCCTACCGCGACCAGAGGGAGCTCTGCATACAGAGAAAAGAGGAAGGAGATGTTAAACCCTTTTATTTTGAAGTCAGGGAGCTCCCTGCAAAAGTGGACACTCCTGTCGGAACCCTTTTCTTTGAGAAAGACAGAGGGAAACCTGTAGTTTCCTACGAGGAGTTCAAGGAAAAAGGTATAATTATCAGAAGTCGCAAGCCGGGGGACAGACTTATTTTCCGCAGGTTCTCCAAACCACTAAAAAAGTTCCTGATAGAGAAGAAAGTACCAGCTAAAGAAAGGGACAAATTACCCATCGTCATTTCGGGGGACAGGATTATCTGGATTCCCGGCCTTTACAGAGCATATATTAATGATACCCACGTAAGCTACGTCGGCGTGAGGTTTGAAAAAAGTGACTCCAAAGGTTTTGATACCGGAAGAGAAGATAAGGCAGAGAGTTCAGGAACTTGCTGATGAAATATCAGAAGCTTTCCAAAATACTCCCGTAACAATTATATCGGTTTTAAAGGGAGCTCTCGTCTTTACGGCAGACCTTATGAGGTTTCTGAAAAGTAACGTTGAGGTTGACTTTATAAGGGTTAAGAGCTACAGGGGAGAGAAAAAGGAAAAGCTTGAAGCCACATACAAACCGGAGCTAAACCTCAAAGGGAAGAACGTTCTAATAGTTGACGACATCTTTGACACTGGTGAGAGCCTCCAGTTCGTCTACAGAGAAATCGCCCAACACTCTCCGGCCAGCATAAGGACCTGCGTCCTCCTTGAAAAGGAAGTAGAGAGGAAAGTTGACATAAAACCCGACTTTGTCGGATTTAAGATTCCCAACCGCTTTGTTGTAGGTTACGGACTTGACATCAACGATATGTACAGGGAGCTCCCATACATTGGATACCTTGATAAATAAACTAAAGGAGAAAAGAGGATGGAAAAAATGAAAGAAGTTGGAAAAAGCTTAGCCCTCTGGCTGGCAATAGCTCTCCTTGTTATCTTAGCATTCAACTTCTTTAATTCAGAACAGCTCAAAAACCACGCAGAACCCTTCTCAACCTTCGTTCAGCAGGTAGAAAAAGGGGAGATAAAGAAAGTAATCATTCAGGGACAGAAGGTTATCGGCATAACTGTAGACAACAAGCCTTTTGAAACCTACATGCCTCCGGGATACAACGACATAATCAAGAAGATGACTGAAAAGGGCGTTGAAATTGAGGTTAGGCCAGAGGAGGGAAGTCCGTGGTACATAACTGTCCTCGTCTCTTGGCTTCCGATGATATTCCTGATACTCCTCTGGCTAAGCATGATGAGACAGATGAGCGCCGGTAGCAACAAGGCACTCTCCTTCGCAAGGAGCCGCGCTAAAGTGTTCATAGACAACAAGCCCAAGGTTACATTTAAGGACGTTGCTGGAATAGATGAGGTAAAGGAAGAGGTTGCAGAGATTGTTGACTTCCTGAAAAATCCCAAAAAGTACCAGCAACTCGGGGGAAGGATTCCAAAGGGAATACTCTTAGCCGGAGCTCCGGGAACGGGTAAAACCCTCCTTGCAAAAGCAATAGCCGGAGAGGCAAACGTTCCCTTCCTCTCTGTCAGCGGTTCAGAGTTTGTTGAAATGTTTGTAGGTGTTGGAGCATCAAGGGTTAGAGACCTCTTTGAGCAGGCAAAGAAACACGCTCCCTGTATCGTCTTCATTGACGAGATAGACGCCGTTGGAAGGAAAAGGGGAGCAGGTTTCACCGGCGGTCACGATGAGAGGGAGCAGACCCTCAACCAGCTCCTCGTAGAAATGGATGGATTTGAGAGCTCCGAAGGAATAATCGTCATAGCGGCGACAAACCGCCCGGACATCCTTGATCCGGCACTACTAAGACCCGGTAGATTTGATAGACAGATATACGTTCCACTCCCCGACGTCAAAGGAAGGCTTGAGATTCTCAAGATACACACGAAAGACAAGCCCCTTGCAGACGACGTTGACCTTGAGGTAATCGCCCGCTCCACTCCCGGATTCTCAGGAGCAGACCTTGCAAACATAGTAAACGAGGCTGCACTCATAGCTGCAAGGAAGAACCACGGAAAGATAACGATGGAGGACTTTGAAGAGGCAAAGGACAAGGTTACAATGGGCATTGAAAGAAAGAGTATGGTACTTTCTGAGCAGGAAAAAGTAACAACGGCCTACCACGAAGCCGGCCATACCCTCGTTGCCAAACTCCTCCCCAATGCCGACAAGGTTCACAAGGTTACAATTATCCCCCGCGGAAAGGCATTAGGAATAACTCAGCAACTACCGGAAGAAGATAGGTATACCTACACGAAGGAGTATCTCCTCGATAGGCTCTGCGTCCTCTTCGGCGGAAGGGTTGCAGAGGAGCTGGCCCTTGGGACTATATCCACCGGCGCAGGTAACGATATAGAAAGAGCAACCGAAATTGCCCGTAAGATGGTAGCCGAGTGGGGAATGAGCGAGAAAATAGGCCCCATTGCCGTGAAGCTCCGGGAAGAGTTCGGAGAGCCTTCAGAGCTCGTTAGCGAAGAGATGAAGAGGCTCATAGACAAGGAAGTTAAGAGAATCATCAAGGAGACCTACGAAAGGACAAAGGAACTCATAGCAAACAACATGGATAAGCTGGAAAACTTGGCCAAAGCCCTCCTTGAAAGGGAAACCTTAGTGGGAGAGGAAATTGACTTAGCGATGAAAGGAGAACTTCCTTCTTCCGACACCGACTCAAAAACTCCTCCAACCTCCGGAGGAAAGAAGGAAGAAGAGAAGAAGAGTAAAGAAAAAGAAGAAAGAATAGAAGGTTTCGGACTCAATCCACAGCTGGAGGCTTAAAGGTGGCTTTTGACAGGGAAAGGATTGAAAGGGCCGTAAGGGAGATACTCATAGCCATAGGAGAAGACCCAGAAAGAGAAGGTCTAAAGGATACTCCCAAGCGCGTAGCAAAAATGTACGAGGAAATCCTTGCCGGCTACCACGACTCACCGGACAACCACTTGGTTCTTTTTTCAGAGAAGTACGACGAGATGATAATTGTTAAGGACATCCCTATATACTCCCTCTGTGAACATCACATGCTACCCTTCTTTGGAAAAGCCCACGTGGCCTACATACCGGGAGACAACAAGGTAACAGGCCTTTCTAAGCTTGCAAGGATTGTTGACGTCTACTCAAAGAGGCTTCAGCTTCAGGAGAGGATGACGGAACAGATAGCCGACGCCATAATGGAGAAGCTCAAGGCCAAGGGCGTAATGGTAATCATTGAGGCACAACACCTATGTATGATAATGAGAGGCGTTAAAAAGCCCGGCTCTTACACAGTAACAAGTGCAGTGAAAGGAGTTATGAGGAATGAGCCCACAAGGATGGAAGCTCTATTCCTCATAAAGGGGAGGTAATGAGAAAGTCCACGGCCTTGGCACTCATCGTACTAACGTTATCGTCCTGTGCACCTTTTTCAGGAGGAGGACAGGGACAGACTAAAACAGCTCCCGTCCCCCAACAACCTCCCCCTCAGGCGTCAAAACCATCACCAAAGGAGAAAGCAGAAGGTTACTACCAGATAGGAATATCCTACCTACGTTTAGGCGAAATTCCTTTAGCCCTTAACTATCTCTTTAAAGCCAAAAAACTCTCCCCTCGCGACCCCAAGATATACAACGCAATCGGAGTAGCCTTCTTAAAACGGGGAGACCTCAGCAAAGCAGAGGAAAACTTTCTGAAAGCCATCAAACTGAAAAAGGACTTTTCTGAAAGTTACCTAAACCTTGGAATCGTTTACGAGGAAAGAGGAAACTACCAGAAGGCAAGAGAGTACTACAACAAGGCTCTCTCTAATCCCCTTTACCTAACTCCGGAAGTCGCTTACTACAGATTAGCCCTCCTTGACCTTAAAGAAGGTAGAAGGAAAGAGGCTAAAAAGAACTTGGTTAGAGCTCTCAGGAACAACCCCGACTACATACCGGCCTACTTAGAGCTTGCAAAACTCCTCACAGACGAAGGGAATACAGAAAGGGCAAAGGAAATCTACTTTAGACTTATAGGCCTTTACCCAAAGCTACAACCTCCCTACTGTGCCCTCGGTGAAATCTACCTTAAAGAGAAGAAGTTAAAGATTGCCAAGAAGTACTTTAAAAAGTGTATGGAGATAGACCCTGCCAGTGGCCTCGGAATAAAGGCAAAACTTAAGTTAGAGGAGATAGATGAGCAGACTCCTTGACTTCTTAGCCGTTCTCTTCTCAGTAATAATCGCCTTCTCCATAGGTGTGATTGTTGCATTCTACAGACCAACTACAGGCATCACAAACGCTAAGCACGTAGTAACAGAGAAGAATACGGACACAAAAGTTCCAGAAACAACAGACAGCGAGGAAAATACTATAGACGTTCCCGAAAATGCTCCACAGGAAGACAAAATAGACGAAGAGGAAAAAATAAATGAAACTATCCTCTCATCTTTCAAGAGGATAAAAGAAGGAATCGCCTACTACCCTGCCCTAATCCTAAAAGTAAGGGGCGTTAGCAGTGGAACGGAAATTCACCTTATAACCTTTTCAACTATGGAGTGGCCCTTTATTAGAACCTACATCTCAGATGACTTAGTCTTAGAAGAGCCAGAAAAGGTTTTCCTCTGCGAAAATGGTATAGTTGACGTTGTTTACACCGTAAAGGGCGTCTGGCCACCAGAAATTCACAGAGAGAAGCTTAAAGGAAAGGGAGTGCTCGTTGTACCTGACGAGAAGGGCAATTTAAACTTCAAGGACTTTAAAGGTATCTGTAGCGACAACGGTTTTGTATTTACAAGGAGTGGAGACCTTGCAGGTATCTGTTTTGGAAGTAAATTTATAGGTGCGGAGGAGCTCTACAGGACAACTCCTTCAAACTGTCAAACTGTCTATCCAAAAGAGGAGGGGAACGATGCCAATCTACAGGGCGAAAACCGATAGCTGGTACGTGGAAAGAATAACTTCTCTTCTTGCAGGAATTTTTGTTTTTGGCAGCGTTGTTTTAGGACTTACAGTCAGTAAGTACTTCCTTTACTTTACAGCCTTCGTAGGATTTATGCTAATGTTCTACGCAATCACAGGACTATGTCCATCATCAATCCTTCTTCACAAGTTAGGAGTGCCTTCCCTACTTGAGAAGTACTGCAAAGAAGAGAGGAATTGACTATATTTATAGCTGCAAATCTGCTGGCGTAGCTCAGCTGGCAGAGCGGGGCACTCGTAATGCCCAGGTCGGGGGTTCGAGCCCCCCCGCCAGCACCATTTTTTTCTTGAAAAAAACTACAAAAACACAGAAAAATGAAACAACATGTCAGGATATATCATGACATATCACGTTCCAGCAAAGCTAAATCCCTTAACCTCTATTAGAATATGATGAAAAGGGGGTCTTTTTTCTTATATTCAGTTATGAATCGTGATATCTTAGTCTAAGTAAGTTAGACGCCCTGTAAGAATTAGATTTTGACTAAAAACGACTTCTTTTACCACAACAAAAACAATCCTTTGGTTCAGGAAGATGTCCTAACATTCGTCCTTTCTTTTTAAGGATTTCGAGGTATTCGTGATAAGTCTTCTTGAGATTACTGTTTTTCTTGCAGTAACAAATAAGAATATCCTTTGTAGAACAAAAAATTTTTGAAAAGTATTCCTCTAGGTCTTTAGAGTTTCTAACAAATTTTCTCAGGACGTCTTCTTCTGTTAAGTATTTGGGAAATTTATCACATCCTCTATCAAGAAGAAGCAAGACGTAAGCAAGTTGCTTAATATCAACCTCACTGAGACACCTTATTTTGTTAGTAACATCGTCTCTTTCATGTTTACAAGTATCCTTAAGCTGGTTAAGATAGGCAACAAGATAAGCAAAGTCTGGGTCATTTTCTATCTCCTCAGTAGCAACATATACTATACCTGGTATGTTCCCACGTTGCTTTTCAAACTCCTTCTTAGCCAGCTCCAGTCTTCTGAATTCTACTCCACAGATTTTTGAAAATGTTTCAAAGAAATATTGCCATTTGAGGCACTTATAAAGACTTAATATTGGACCATTATCAACAACCAACAAGTACATCGGTTTTTGCCAACTCCTCCCATCTATTATAGGTTATTTTTCCTTCCTCTCGTAGTTTGTTAAGAGCTTGTTTAATTTCTTTGGGCAATTTGTTCTTGTCTGTAATATAAATAGGTCTTAATCCTGGCTTAATTTCTTTTACGAGCTCTTCTAAATTCCTGCACCCAAGCGCTTTTAAACGGTACCTGAAAACTTCTTTACTTCCCAAGAACTCTTCGTATATAGAAGTTAACTCCTTAACATCCTTCGGACTTACCTGTTGTAACCTTTTTTTAAGCAACTCCCTTGGTATCAATACTGAAGCAGCGAATTGATTAGCGAGAAAGTCTTCTTCAGAGTGACCATCGTAACCATTAAATATGTCAAATTCAGCAACAAATTCCTTTCTGAAGGAATGGAAAAGTTCATGCATTATTTGAAATAGATTGATTGCTATATTGCGGGGGTCTATTATAAAAATAACTTCGGTTTCTGGGAAGTAAATGCTTCTAAAAGAAGGAGGGGCTGAAGGAGACACGTGGATTATCTTTATTCCAAATGCCTTATGAATACTCTCTTCTATATTTCTTAACCAGTTTTTCACTTCCCATGTTTTCCACTTTTTTATCTGTCCTAAGCTGTAATCGTCAAAGCCTATAATTTTCCTAAATCTCGTTCCTATTTCCTCTACGTTCCGTTTATTAGCCTCCTTAAGTACTTGTCTGAATTTTTTAAGTATTTCTGTTTCTCTAACAGGATAGGAAGCTCTATAAACTCGAGCCCACTCTTTAAGGCGTATAAGAAAATGTTTATCTCTTAAAGATAAATATTCTTCACCCTTGTGTCTAAAGAATACTCCTATAAGAGAATCCTCTATTTTGCTTCCTATAAAGTCTGAAGTGTAAATACCAAAGTAAGAAGCTATCTTCTCATAAACGCTGAAGGGAACAAATTCGCCTTTTTCCACTGCTATTAAGAACTTTTCAGGAACACCAGCTTCTTCAGAGATTTTTTTCCTCTCAACTTTGAGGTTCTTCATAAGGAGTTTAAGGTTTCTACTGGCCATTTCAACTGGATCTACCTGTTTTCTAATCCTCTCTATGAGTCCCATCGCATACTCCAAATTAGGAGCAAAAACAGCTTTTAGAAGCTCTTCCGTTTTAATAGAAATGTATCTCATTAAGAACGAAGTGTCAAATCAAGAATGGAGACTGTTTGAAAAATCCGAATGACCAAAGCAAGAACCCAGAGATTGAAAACACAAAACTTGGCAATCACAAACAACTGAGCTATCTGAAAGTCCTTAGTCCTCTCATAGCTCCCTAACGCCTGCTTAACCTCCCCAAATATCCCCTCTACCATCCCTCGTTTCCTATAAAGACTATTCCCCTCCACAAGACCTTTACACAATCTCCTAATAGAAGATACTACCCTCTTCCTAAAACTCTCCCTAACCTTGATGTAAGGTTTAAGACCTAAAAGCAACAGTTCACTGATAAATTCTTCGTTGTCATAAGCTTTATCCCCTAACACCGGTTTCCCTTTCAGGTAGCAGTAAACTGTATTTGAGTGAAAAACAAAATTGAGAACTTCTTGAGCAAGTTTCACTTCTGAGGAGTAACTTCTACCACAGGAAAGCGATACTATGAACCGTTTACCATTTCCAAGATGAGCACTCAAAATTACCGTCTTTACATGACTCTTTACCTGCTTTATCTCTCCTCCTCTAAGTATCTTCAGCGGATAAAGCTCGTCATACTTAAACCCTGTTCCGTCAAATATTAGGGCTACTATCCTCTTGTGATATTTCTTGAGCAGTTTGGAAGATAAGAAGTTAAGGAAGTCTATTAAGAGTAAGGAAGGTAGATGTTTTAGCCTGTAGTAGTAAGTAGAAAAATCTGGGACGTTTTCTCTTCCGAAGATATTAACTGCGAAATCCTCAACTTCTCTAAATGAGAGTTTCCAAATAACTTGTAGGAAGAGCATTAGGAGAATTATGTCGTCTGGATACTTTGGAGGTCTTCCCCTTTTAGAAGTTTTGAAATAACTTTTTATTGGCCTACCTCTCCGGCGCATGTAGTAGTTGACTTCTTTTAAGAGTCTTTTGGGATGAAGTTTTTTTGGTCTCATGCCGGGGAAGGTAGGCTTTTTCTTTCACTTCGGCAATTTTCAAACACCCTCAAAAGGTTAACAACTTCTCAACTATCACACTCTCTTCATTTTAAATCCCCCTCCCCCACTTGGCCACAAAAGTTTCTGCCCCATTTGTATACCGCTTGCTCATGGAAGTAGTTCTACATGCTGTGGTAAAATACAGCTAATCCTTCCCGAGGTTGTAGGTTTTATGAGTGTAAAAAGGGAGCTAATTTTAATTCTAACAGGGTTCTTGTGTTTGTTGGAGTTTCTCTTTCCTCCAAAATTAAGAGCTTTACCAGCTGGGAACTACATATCTTGGGGATTTGGGCCTATATGGGAAAAATTCAAAATTGATACTAAGTATCCACTAAAAGTTGATGCCCTTCTTCTTTTGATTGAAGTTCTGATAACAATGTTTATTGGCTATGCTGTATATCTTTATGCAAAGAAGAGAAGTAGAAATTCGTCTGACCTCTCTTAATTCTTTCATCTGTTAACACTTCTATTCCAACGCTTGTCCCTTGGCTCTAAAACTTTTTGATGAAGGTCTTGGATAGCATCCATAACTGGTTTTAGCTTGTATACCTCTCCTCTAAAAGTGAGTGTCCAAGTTTTAGGATCAAAATTGCGAAGAATATCTTCAGGATCTATTCCAACTATCATACCCGGTGAACATATATTTAAGTCAACGAAGTTGCGTCTTTTTGAAGACGATGCCCATTCTTCTATCCTTTCATCAAAATGTTCAAAGTGATTCCTAAATCTCCTATGTCTTATAGGAGAATCACCTCTAATACCCAAAATTTCCCTCAACTTTTTCCCTCTTTCTTTAGAGCCAGAACATTGTGGCCAAAGAATTTTGGAAATATTTGCTACAGCTATTAAAAAGCTTTGCATTGCATACCAAAACAAATTGGAATCTCTGTTACTTAATCCGGCAGACATTTGTTTTACAGCAATGGATGCAAACTTGCATTGTTGTTCTATTTCCGACAGAAAGACATCCACTACTATTTTTTCCATCTACCCCTCCTCCCAGTTACTACTTTATAAGTTATAACCAACTTATTAGTGCCTCAACAACTACCAAGCATTCTTTCCCTAATTCAACCGTTTCTTATCCCTCTTAACGCTTTTGTCGTGGTGGGTTGTTCATGATTACCTCACCCCTTGACACTCTGTAAACAATCATTTGCATTCTTTAGCGTAAACAGCTGTTTACAAAGACCGATCTTTGAGAACCAAATATGAAGTTAAGAGCTCCGAAGACCTCTTCCCTGTCGTTTAGGGAAAGGGAATCCCTGTGCATAGAAAGAAGACCTCCACCTGTAAGAGTGTCGTAGTTCTTTGCCTTAAAGGGGAGTAAGGAAAGTTCTTATAAAAAACTCTCAAAATATGGAAAAATAAGTAGTGCATTTTTTAGAAGTTGAAAAAATTAAAAACTTAAGGAGGGACTTCTAAAGCCTGCTATAGATAAAAAAACTACAAAAGGAGGGGAAAATGAAAGGTGTAGTCAGAAGTATCACTGTACTCCTCATGAGCATTTTTCTAACTCTTACTTCTTACGCCGAGGAGTGCTACAAGTTCCTCTACGTTATTGATGGGGACACAATAAAAATACTATTCAACGGAAAGAGAACCTCCGTAAGGCTTTTGGGCATAGACACTCCGGAGAGTAGAAAAAATCGTAGGGCCTACTATCAGGCAAGGAAAAACCACTTAGACGTGGAAACCATAGTCAAGCTTGGAAAGGAAGCGAGAAAACACCTGAAGGAACTCCTTGCAGACTACGAAGAAGTGTGTTTAGTTTACGATGAAAACAACGCCCAAACAAAACACAGGGACCGTTACGGAAGGATTTTAGCCTATGTCTTCACGCCAGATGGAGAATTCATCAATAAAGCAATGTTAGAAGACGGTTATGCCTACTTACTCACTCAATATCCATTAGAGCCGGAGTATGAAGAAGAACTGAGAGAAGCTTTCAAGTACGCCGTAGAAAACCAAAGGGGACTCTGGGAAGATAGTAGAGAAGAGACTCCAATCGGCGAAGATTTTACATGTGGTGAAAAGAAGTATTGTTTTCAGATGAACTCCTGTGAAGAAGCTATGTTCTACTTCAAAGTTTGCGGCTTAACGCGGTTGGATGGAGACGGAGATGGCATCCCCTGCGAAAGGCTATGTAGATATTAGTAGAACAGGGCAGGCTGGGCCTGCCCCGAATATTTAGGTTGTAGAGCTCTCTGCGTCGTTGTAGATGTCTCCAACGATTGGATCATTAAAGCCTTTAAAGCCCCTAACGGTCTCAACCCTAAACTGTGTAGACCTGTACCAGATGTCCTTTGGAGGCTCTTTAACGGGAGTAAGCTGCCATCCCCTCATCTCTTGGTAGTAGTCCCAGTTTACGTACTCGTTGAAGTTGTGGAGGAGGTCAGTAATTACAAGTCCCATGTCAAGTAGAACCTTCTGTATCCTGCTCCACTTGTCAAGGGAGGACTCCCTCCTTGTAACGCCAAAGTATCCTGCACACCTTTCACCCTTAAGTGTAGCTACACCCCTACCAACAAAGGCCTTGATAGCCTCAACGGTTTCAGGTGGGTCTGTGAAGAAGGTATCGTAAGCACCTACAACGTCCTCAGGAAGTGGCTCTCTTAAGTCGTGAACCCTTGCGTCAATGTTTAAGTTGTACTCCTCAGATACTTCCTTGATGAAGTTTACAAGCCTCTCATCAATCTCAAGGATGGTTACCTTAGCCGGAAGTCCTGTAAGAGCTAAGGCAATGCTCATTAAGTCGTCATCACCAAGAACGATAACCTTTTTACCCCTAAGGTCTCCCCTGTCATCGGCAAGGGCTACCCTTGCAAAAGTGTTTTCAGGTGTAACGTAGCCTTGGTCGTACTGGTGGATAGCAGGTGGTCTATTCTCCTGTATCTTGAGGAACTTCTCAAAGGCAGGCTTAAGGGCATCAATAACTACGCTTCTTCCTTTACAGGTAGGACACCTGTGGGATGCAAAGGGCTCTATTCCAGCCTTCTTTGCAAGCTCAGCTCCTGCCTCTGTCAGGAGAATCTGAGTTCCTTCAAAGGCAACAAGGTCACGCTTGTTGAGGAGCTTTAGAATCTCTGCGACGAGTGGCAGTGGCTCATCGGAAAGGTCAACGATTCTCCAGAAGTTTGAAGAAGACATGATAGCTGCAATTACCTTCTCTACGCTCCTTCCGTAGGCAGGCACTTGTGTGTTTGCCTCTGCTTCCTTAGCAATCTGCTCCAGTATTTCCATCTTTACTCCTCCCTATATACAAAGTTTGGAATCGCAAAAGCTCCGTAGTGAATGTCTGGGTTGTAGTATTTAAGCTCCCCCTTTTCCTCAACAAATTTAATGTAGCTCTCTTTAAGCTTTTCCTTTTCTACAGCCAGAGGGTCGGCCTTTACAGAACCAATTGTAAAACTCCACATACCTGAAGGGTAAGTAGGAATAAAAGCAAGGTAAGGTCTAACTATGGGAAAGACTTTCTTTAACTCATCAACTACTTTCCCGTGAACCCTCTTCTGGGCAAAGGGGGATTCAGACTGGGTTACAAAGATACCCCCCTCTTTGAGAGCTCTCCTCGCATCCTCGTAAAATCCCTTTTCGTAGAGAACCTTTGAAGGACCTATAGGGTCTGAACAATCAACAATTATGACGTCGTAAACTTCCTCTTTTCCTCTTATAAACTCCCTTCCGTCAGCAAAAATCAGGTTAACCCTTTCGTCATTAAGGGCGCAAGAGATGGTAGGGAGCTCCCTCTTTGCAAACTCAACAACTTCCTTATCTATCTCAACCATATCAACCTTTTCCGGGTCGTGCTTTAAAATCTCCCTAACTGTTCCACCATCCCCACCGCCAATAACGAGAACCCTTTCAGGTCTCCTGCCAAGGGTAAAAAGAGCTGGGTGAACTATCATCTCATGGTATATAAACTCATCCTTTTCGGTTGTTTGAATTGCACCGTCAAGGACGAGCATCTTACCGTAGTCAACGGTATCAAGGAGAAGAATTTCCTGAAAAGGAGTTTTCGCAGAAACTGCATTCTTGACCTTAACTGTTAACCCCGTTCCCTGTAAGTCCATTCCTTCGCCTTTGTAAAATTCCGTAAACCAGAGCTCCACATCTACCCCCAGAACTTTAGAATGAGCTCCCTAACCACCTTAGCTCCAAGCATCTGGGTAATTCCCGACGGGTCAAGAGGAGGAGAAATTTCTACGACATCAAATCCAACTACGTTCAGTGCAGGTGGTAATTTATAAATCGCCTCAAAGAATTCAAGCGGAGAGAAACCTCCCGGCTCTGGAGTACCCGTTCCGGGAGCAAAGGCCGGGTCAAAAAAGTCAATATCAATAGTAAAGTAAATGGGTGTATTTACATCTCCAAGAACAATTGGGAGCTCCTTAGGAGTTTTTAAGAAGGTTATCCTCTCACAACTCTTCATAAGCTCAAATTCTTCCCTCGTTCCACTCCTGATTCCCACTTGAATCAAATGGCAGCCGAACTCCAAAATCCTTCTCATAACACAGGCGTGGGAAAACTTCGTGCCGGTGTACTCATCCCTAAGGTCTGCGTGGGCGTCAAACTGAACTACCGTTAACTCCCCGTAACGCTCAACCAGAGACTTTACAACAGGATAGGTAACAGAATGTTCCCCCCCAATCATTACCGGTATTTCTACGCTTTCCATGAACGACTCAACAGCTTTAATCATTCCTTCCGGTGTAGCTGGAACTTCAACATTCCCTACATCCCTAAAAGCAACATCCTGAAGGCTTTTGTCAAGCTCTGGGCTGTAATCTTCAAGATTTTCTGAAAAGAACCTTACGCCATCTGGGCCAAAGCGTGTCCCCGGCCTAAAGCAGGTAGTTGAGTCAAAGGGTATTCCAAAGAGAGTAATCTTCCCCTCTGAAGAGGCACATAGAAACTCCATACTACCCCCGAAAATTGGTAGAATTGTCACCAAAGCGGCAGACAGGAGAATTTTATGAAATGAAGTTTAAACTGAGGGGAACGAACGTAATTGCCATAGAGCTCCTCACCGATGAAAAGAGCTTCAACGTTGAGGAGATAAAAAAATTCATCCTTGAGAAAAAACAGCTTTTACGGGGAGCGAGGTTTATAATTTCAGTAGAAAATAAAGTTCTTAAAGAGGAAGAGGTAAAAGAGCTAAGCGATTTCCTACACAGCATGGAAGAGTTGACATTCTGCGGGCTGAAAACCAACTTAAAGGAGAACAGGGAACTTTGTATAAAGTTAAATATACCCTGTGACCTATCAAGTATGGAACTTGAAAGGGAGAAGGAGAGGGCTGAAACCGAAGAGGTAAAATTTGTAAGGAAGACCCTCAGGTCTGGAGATAAAATAACTTCAACGGGAGATTTAGTAGTAATGGGTGATGTCAATCCCGGCGCAGAGATTGAGGCCGGGGGAAACGTTTACGTCATGGGTAACTTAAGAGGAACTGTTAAAGCCGGTATTGGAAAGACAAGTGGGGAGGTCAGAGCTCTCTTCTTTCAGGCTCCGAGGCTGGAACTCTGCGGTAAGGAACTCATTTTTGACAGGAACGAAAAGTATATAAACTTTAGAGTAAAGGTAAAAGATGGAGAAATCAAATTAGAACCACAAAACGGAAAGAAGGGGAGATAATGGCGGACAAGGTAATATGTATCACGTCAGGTAAGGGAGGAGTTGGTAAAAGTACCGTTACGGGTAACGTGGCAACTGCACTTGCAGCTAAAGGCTACAAGGTAGTAGCGATAGACGCAGACATTGGCCTCAGGAACCTTGACCTTGTTCTCGGACTTGAAAACAGGATAGTCTACGATATTGTCCACGTCATAGAAGGGGTCTGTCCCGTAGAGAAAGCTTTAGTAAAGGACAAAAAAACCAAGAACCTATACCTCCTTCCAGCTGCCCAGACTAAGGATAAAAGTGCTGTAAAGCCTGAGGACCTTGTAAATATTGTTGAGAAATTACGGGAAAAGTTTGACTTTATCTTCATTGACTCCCCTGCCGGTATTGAGGAAGGCTTTAAAACTGCCGTTCTGCCTGCCGACACAATTATCGTTGTTGCCAACCCTGAAATGGCATCTATCAGGGATGCCGATAGGGTAACGGGACTCTGCGAGGCAATGGGTAAGCCCGAACCCAAGCTTATAGTTAACAGGCTTGACCCCAAAAAGGTAGCGAGAGGAGACATGATGGACGCTGACGACGTCGTCCAGATTTTAGGCCTTGAACTTATAGGAATAGTACCCGAAGATAAGAACATGGTCTCCTACATAAACAGAGGAGAGCCTGCAGTCCTCTTTGAAGATTCAATAGCAGGAAAGGCCTTTAGGAATATAGCTGAGAGACTCCTCGGCAAAAAAGTCCCGTTCCTTGACCTTTCCTATAACGAGTCTTTCCTTGACAAGCTAAAGAAACTCTTTGGAGGAGAGTAAACAATGGGATTTGTAGATAAAATAAAAGAAGCCTTTAGCAGGCCTCCTGCGAAGGAAATAGCCAAGAAACGCCTACAGCTGATACTTAAGTACGACAGGGCAGGTTTACCACCAAACGCAGTAGAAGCTGTAAAGGACGCGATACTGAAAGCTCTCAAGGATTTTCCTTTTATTGATGCCTCAGGCGTTACGATAAACATAGCTAACGAAGAAAACAGTAAAGGCAAGATTGAAATAGAAGTTCCTGTCAGGAATAACTAAAAATTAAAAGGCCCCCTTCCGGAGGCCCTGTATTGTTATTGTTCCTGTGACTGTTCCTCAGCAGTTTCCTTCACGTCAGGCTCAACGAGCATAACTATAGCTGTAGGAGCTGCGTCTCCCTTTCTGAAGTCGTAGTGAAGAAGTCTTGTATAACCACCGTTCCTGTTAGCGTACTTTGGAGCAATCTCGTTTACAACTTTGTAGGCTATATCCTTGCGAGTTACTATTGCAAGGACGTCCCTTATAGCCTTTACCTTATCCTGCTGCTTACCCTTCGTGATAACTTTGTCTGCAAGTCTCTTAAGCTCCTTAGCCCTTGCGATCGTAGTTACAACTTTACCGTGCTCCATAAGGTCGGTTACAAGGTTTCTAAGCATAAGCATTCTATGTTCAGTCGGCCTTCCAAGCTTCTTTCCCTTTACTCTGTGTCTCATTCTTGCCCACCTCCAAGTTCAAATCCAAGAGAAGCAAGGAACTTCTCTATCTCTGCAAGTGACTTCTTACCAAGACCCTTAATGCTCTCAAGCTCTTTCTTTGTAAGCTTAACAAGGTCTCCCACAGTTGTTATTCCGTTTTCAACGAGAACTTTTAGAGCTCTACCTTTAAGTCCAGCCTCTTCAAGGGACTTCTCATATACTTCTGGCTTTTCTTCTTCCTTTACTTCTTGGGGCTGAGCTGTTGCGAAGATAGCCTCAACGAGCCTGTCCCTGATAGTAGAGAAGTGCTCAATCAGGATGTTTGAGGCCCTCACAACAGCATCTTTCGGGGTAATGCTTCCGTCGGTCCATATCTCCATGGTGAGCTTGTTGTAGTCCGTCCTTCTTCCAACCCTAGTATCTTCTACCCTAAAAGCAACCTTCTTGATAGGAGAGAAGTCTGCATCAAGGGGAATCCAGCCTATGGTCGTGATGTCAAAAATTTCCTGAATATCCTCTGACAGAACGAACCCTTTACCCTTGTCAATCCTCAGGTGAATCTCAATTTCAGCGTTCTCGTTATCAAGGGTGGCAATCTCTTGGTCAGGAGTGAGGAGCTCCACCTGAGAAGGAAGGACAAAATCCTTAGCGTAAACCTTTCCCGGCCCCTTCTTTTTGAGCTCTATAAACACAGGGCCTTCTCCGTGAAGAACAAAACGGAGCTGTTTTATGTTAAGGACGATCTCAACAACGTCCTCAACAACACCCGGGATTGTGGAAAACTCGTGGTAAACGCCCTCAAACTTCACAGCAGTCGGAGCTGCACCTTCAATAGAAGAGAGGAGGACCCTCCTGAGAGCATTACCTATGGTAATACCGTAACCCTTCTCAAGAGGCTCAACCACGAACCTGCCGTAAGTGTCCGTGTGTTCCTCCCAGAGAAACTTCTCAGGAGTTATAAATTCAACCATTATTTCCTCCAGATTACGATTAACTATTACTTGGAGTAGAGCTCAACAATGAGGTGTTCCTCAATTGGAATCTCTATTTCCTCCCTTGTAGGCTCTGCCTTTACAATACCCTTAAAGTTCTCTGGGTCAAGCTCAAGCCAGGACGGGATTCCCCTCTTCTGGGCAAGCTCCATTCCTTCCTTAATCTGAGGGATATCCCTGCTCTTCTCCTTAACTTCAATTACATCTCCCGGCTTTACAAGGTAAGAAGGTCTGTCAACCTTCTTTCCGTTTACAAGGATGTGACCGTGAACAACAAGCTGCCTTGCGTGCCTGTGGGACTTACCAAAACCGAGCCTATAAACAACGTTGTCAAGCCTGCTCTCAAGGAGCTTGAGGAGATTCTCACCGGTCTGGCCCTTCATACGCTCGGCCATCTCGTAGAAGCGCCTAAACTGCCTCTCCCTCACGCCGTAGTAGTACTTAACCTTCTGCTTCTCCATAAGCTGGCGAGCGTAGTAGGAGAGCTTACGCCTTGTACGGCCGTGCTGGCCCGGAGGATAGGGTCTTCTATCAAGAATGGACTTACCCTTGAGAGTTTTCTCCTCACCAACGTATATGTTAACACCAAGACGTCTGGCAATACGCCACTTAGGTCCTGTATACCTTCCCATCTACTACCTCCGTTACACCCTTCTTCTTTTTGGTGGTCTGCAGCCGTCGTGGGGAATAGGAGTAACATCCTTAATAGCCTTTACGTTGAGGCCAGCAGCAGCAATAGCCTTGATAGCCGTCTCCCTTCCGCCACCGTTTCCTTTGATTCTAATTTCAACGTCCCTTACGCCGAACTCTTTCATAGCTCTCTCAGCTGCCCTTGTGGCGGCAAGCTGAGCGGCGTAAGGGGTACTCTTCCTCGTTCCCTTAAATCCAACAGTTCCACCGCTCTCCCAGCAGAGAGTGTTACCGTCCTTATCGGTAAAGGTAACAATGGTATTGTTGAAAGTTGTTTGTATATGGGCTATTGCAAAAGTAACGGTCCTCTTCTGTTTCTTTTTAGCCTTTTTGGCCCTTGCCATAAATAACCTCCTCTAATTACTTCTTAGTTGCCTTCTTCTTACCGGGAACAGTCTTCCTAGGACCTTTTCTGGTCCTTGCGTTAGTTCTGGTCCTCTGGCCCCTTACAGGAAGACCAAGTCTGTGACGAACGCCCCTGTAGCAGCCAATTTCAATGAGGCGCTTGATGTTCATAGCAATTTCTTTTCTGAGGTCACCCTCAACCTTGTACTCTGTCTCAATAATCTTCCTGATTTTTGCAATTTCCTCTTCAGTTAGCTCCTTGACCCTCTTCTCTGGGTCAATTCCAGCCTTCTCGCAAATCTTAAAGCCGGTCTTAATTCCAATACCGTAGATATAAGCGAGAGAGTAAGGAACCTTCTTGTTATCCGGAATGTCAACTCCTGCTATCCTCGCCACCTTTAGCCTCCTTACTTACCCTGTCTTTGTTTGTGTTTGGGGTTTTCACAGATAACCCTTACAACCCCTTTTCTCCTGATAATCTTACACTTGGGGCAAATCTTCTTTACAGATGGCCTCACCTTCATCTGTGTACCTCTCCCTTATTAGTGGTTTAGTGCCAAACAGCCGCGGTATATAAAGGGACGGTTATCCTTTCCTGTAGATAATCCTCCCCCTCGTCAAATCGTAGGGGCTAAGCTCAACGACCACACGGTCGCCTGGCAGAATCCTTATGAAGTGAACTCTCATCTTACCTGAAGCGTGGGCAAGCACCTGATGGCCGTTGTCCAGCTCTACCTTAAAGTAAGCATTGGGAAGCGCCTCTACTACTTTTCCTTCTACCTGAATACCTTTTTCCTTCGCCATCCTTTCTCCTAAGCTTAGAGGGTTTACCCCTAATTAACATAAGGTTAAATTGCGGACATAATTATAGTCCCTTCTTCTGTAATAGCAATATCGTGCTCAAAGTGGGCAGACAGTTTTCCGTCCTTCGTGACTACTGTCCACCTATCCCTCTTCACCTTCACTTTCCCCGTTCCCTCGTTAACCATCGGCTCAATAGCAAAAGTCATACCCGGCTCTAAGGTTATATCCGGGTATCCCTTATAAACGTAATTGGTAATCTGGGGCTCTTCGTGGAGGGAACGGCCAATACCATGTCCCGCGTAACCGCGAGTTACGTTAAAGCCGTGGGACTCTACGTACTTCTGGATAGCCCTTGAAATGTCTATGAGCTTTCCACCTGCTTTAGCAGCTTCTATACCTTTGTAGAGGGACTCTCTGGTAACGTCTATGAGTTTTTGAGCCCTTTCAGAGATTTTTCCAACGGGGACAGTTACGGCAACGTCGCCTATCCAGCCGTCAACTACCGCCCCAAAGTCAAGACTTACTATGTCTCCTTCCTTGAATACTTTGTTCTTTGTTGGAAGGCCGTGAACGACCTCCTCGTTAACGGAAACGCAGATAGCTCCCGGAAAGCCACCGTAACCGAGGAATGCAGGCTTAACGCCGTACTCCTTGCAGTAGCTCCTTGCAAGCTTATCAACGTCAAGCCCCGTCATCCCCGGAGCTATTTGCTCTGCAATTTTTAAGAGTATCTCCATAGTCGTCGCGGCGGCAGTCCGGAGCTTCGCTATCTCATCCGGAGTTTTAAGGATTATGCCGTGCTTCGTTCTTCTGAGAGTCTTAATCATTTAACCCTAAACTCTCCTCAATTTTCTTTGTAATCTCTTCAATTTCGCCAACGCCGCAGATTTCCACAAGGAGGCCTTTCTCAGTGTAGTAGTCAACAAGAGGAGCAGTCTGCTCTCTGTAAACCTTAAGCCTGTTCCTTATAACGTCCTCTGTATCATCAGCCCTTCCACGAGCCAAGAGCCTCTTAACTATTTCTTCATCGTCAACATTTAGGTAGATAACTTTGTCAAGGGGGAGCTGGAGCTCTTTGAGCAACTCATCAAGGGCTTCGGCCTGAGCTATCGTTCTTGGGAATCCATCAAGGATAAAACCCCTCTCCTTTACGTCGGGCTGAGAGAGCCTTTCCCTAATGATTCCGATGATGACCTCATCGGGGACGAGCTCTCCCCTGTCCATGTAGGATTTTGCAAGTTTCCCGAGCTCTGTTCCCTCCTTAACAGCTGCTCTCAGGATATCTCCAGTTGAGATATGGGGAACGTTGTACTTTTCCGCTATTCTAACTGCCTGAGTTCCTTTACCTGCTCCGGGAGGTCCTAAAAAAACGACCTTTATCACTTTGCACCTCCAGCACCAAGTTTCATCCTACGCCTGCGTCTTCCTAAGAAACCTTCGTAGGAAAGGGTAAGAGCGTAAGCCTCCATTCTCCTCAGGGTATCAAGGGCGACCCCTACAACGATGAGAATCGCAGTTCCTCCAAAGTAGAAGGGAAGCTGCATCTTTTGAGTAATGACAAGGGGAATAATCGCCACAAGGGTTAGGAAAACTGCTCCGGCAAAGGTTAGCCTTGAAACTATCCTGTCAAGGTACTTGGCCGTATCGCTACCAGCCCTTACTCCGGGAATGAAACCGCCGTGCTTGTTTAGGTTTTCGGCAATTTCTTCCGGGTTAAAGATAACGGCAGTGTAGAAGTAAGTGAAGAAAAAAATGAGAGCTCCGTAAACAGCAAGGTAAACAGGACTTCCCGGCTGTAGAAAGTCGTAGATTGCCTGAGCAATTGGGTGGTGGATAAACTTAACGATGGTTGCTGGGAACATGAGAACAGAAGCTGCAAAGATAATCGGGATAACGCCAGCTGGATTCAGCTTTATAGGAAGGTAGCTTGCATAACTTCCAACAGAGAGAGTGCCGACAATTCTCCTTGCATAGTGGAGGGGAACGCGCCTTTCGGCCTCCTGTATGTAGACAATGGCCGCAATCATGGCAAGGATGATTACGACAACACCTATGGCCTTAAAAAGGGTCATATCGCCGTTTTTTAGCATTGTGAACATAGTAAAAACAGCGTTGGGAATGCGAGAGACGATTCCAGCAAAGATAAGAATTGACATACCGTTACCGATGCCCCTTTCCGTTATCTTCTCACCAAGCCACATTAAGAAAGTTGCACCGGCAGTAAGGCAGGTAACACAGACAAAAATAAAGGTAAAACCGGGATTGGGAACAACTGGAACACCTGTCGGACTCTTCATAGACTGAAGACCGATAGCAATACCTAAGGCCTGTATAAAAGCTAAAAGGACAGCCCCGTAACGGGTATACTGGTTAATTTTTCTCCTACCGTACTCTCCCTCCTCTTTTGCCAACCTTTCAATGGAGGGAACCGCAACGGTCAGAAGCTGCATAATAATAGCGGAACTAATGTAGGGCATAACGCCGAGGGCAAATATCGTTAGTTTGCTTAGAGCTCCTCCAGAAAATACGTCCATAAAACCAAAAACAGTCCCCTGTGCCTTCTTAAAAAATTCAGAAAGGGCTAAAACGTCTATTCCGGGAGTAGGAATATGAGCTCCCAGCCTGTAAACGGCTAGGAGCAACATCGTGAAGATAAAACGTTTTCTAAGCTCAGGGACTTCCGTTACGTTGGCGAGAATCTTTGAAAGGTTCATTCTATCTCCTCGCAGGTGCCCCCGGCAGCCTCAATCTTGGCCTTAGCAGAAGCAGAGAACTTGTGAGCCTTAACAGTAAACTTCTTGGTAAGCTCACCGTCCCCAAGGATTTTCACAGGGAGCTTCTTCTTAACAAGGCCAGCTTCCCTTAAAACCTCAGGGGTGATAACAGCGCCGTCCTCAAACCTCTCCTCTAAGTCCTTAACGTTAACGATGGCGTACTCCTTCTTAAATGGAGCGTTGGAGAATCCCCTCTTGGGGAACCTCATATATAGAGGAGTCTGTCCACCCTCAAATCCGGGTCTTGTTCCTCCCTTCCATCCAGAACGGGCCTTCTGCCCCTTCTGACCCCTTCCGGAAGTCTTACCGTGGCCAGAACCGTGACCTCTACCTACTCTCTTCTTCTCCCTTACAGCACCGGGGTTTGGTCTTAAGTTATCTAACCTGAGCTCCATTTTACTCCTCCACAGGTTCAACTTTTACAAGCTCTTTAACTTTCTCAATCATACCCTGTATAGCAGGGTTAAGCTCCTTAACTGTAGTAGCACCCCTCTTGCGAAGACCGAGGGCCTCAAGGGTAGCCCTCTTTCTTCTGCTCTTTCCAGCAAGACCTCTAATGAGGGTTATCTTAACCTTAGCCATGGTTACCTCCTGATGATTTCACCTTCCTTCGTTACCTTCCTACCGGGGAGCTTCCAGCGCTTCCTAAGCTCCTCAACAGGAACACCGCGGAGTCTTGCAAACTCCTCAGGAGTTTTAAGCTGTTCCAGTCCCTTAAGCACCGCCCTTACAACTGTATGGGGATTTGTAGAACCGATAACCTTCGTAAGAACGTCTGTTATTCCAGCGGACTCAAGAACAGCACGAACTGGAGCAGAAGCGATAACTCCAGTACCGGGAGCAGCAGGCCTCATTATTACTTTGGAAGCGCCAAACTTTGCCTCAACCTCAAAGGGAATTGTTCCATCAACAACAGGAACCCTTATGAGGTTCTTCTTGGCGTCTTCAACGGCCTTTCTGATGGCATCTGGAACTTCAGCAGCTTTACCTCTACCAAAGCCTACGACACCTTTTCCATCGCCAACTACGACAAAGGCCGTAAAACTAAACTTCCTACCACCGGTAACAACTTTTGCGTTCCTGTTGATATGAACAAGCCTCTCCTTAAGCTCAAGCCCTTCAGGTCTTACCCTCTCAGCCATCAACTACCTCCTTAGAATTCAAGTCCACCTTCCCTTGCACCTTCTGCAAGGGCTTTAATCCTACCGTGATAGATGAAACCGCCCCTGTCAAAGACAACCTTCTTGATGCCCTTTTCAAGGGCTCTCTTTGCAATAAGCTTTCCTACCTCGTAGGCCTCCTGTGTCTTTGTAAGCTCAGGCATACGAGGCCTAATCTCCTTGTCAAGGGTAGAAGCAGCTACAAGAGTAACGCCCTTTGTGTCGTCAATGATCTGAGCGTAGATGTGCTTTAAACTTTTGTAAACAGCAAGCCTTGGCCTTTCAGGAGTTCCAAAGACTTTCTTCCTTACCCTCATATGCCTTTTACGTATTCTCTCTCTCCTTGTTAGCTTCGCCATCTCTTCTCCCCTTTCAGTTACTTCTTGGCAGATTTACCAGCCTTGAGAATAATTCTCTCGCCTCTATACCTGATACCCTTACCCTTGTAAGGCTCTGGAGGTCTAAAGGAACGAATCTCAGCAGCAACCTGTCCAACTTTTTGTTTGTCTATTCCGCGAACGTAAATGTTGTTTTCCCTGTCAACTTCAATCTGAATACCCTCAGGGATCTTGTAGAGGACAGGGTGGGAGAATCCAAGGTGGAGCTCCAAAGTATCACCCTTAACGAAAGCCCTGTAACCGAGACCTTTAACTTCAAGAACCTTCTCAAAACCTTTAGAAACACCGATAACCATGTTGTTGATGAGAGCTCTCGTAGTTCCGTGGAGAGCTCTCATCTGCTTGTCGTCGTTAGGTCTCTCAACGATAACTTTGTTGTCCTCAACCCTTATTGTGAGCTTTGGATTGAAAGTATACTCAAGCTGTCCCTTAGGTCCTTTTACAATTACGTGGTTACCCGGTTTAACCTCAACTGTAACGCCTTCCGGTATCTCAACGGGCATTCTTCCTACTCTTGACATCTCTCCACTCCTTTAATGGTTTTACCAGACGTAACAGAGAACCTCTCCACCAACTCCAAGCTTTCTGGCCTTATAGCCGGGAATGATTCCCTTGTTCGTGGAGAGAATAACAACTCCAAGTCCAGCCTTTACGAGAGGAATCTCATCCTTGCCAACGTAAATTCTACGACCGGGCTTAGAAACCCTTTTAATCTCGTTGATAACCCTTTCCTTGTTTGGACCGTACTTGAGGTAAATCCTTAATACCTTCTTCTTGTTCTCAGGGTTCTTAGCCCTCTTAAAGGGCTCTTCCCTTATCTCGTAATCTTTTATAAAACCTTCTTCCTTAAGAATCTTTGCGATAGCCTCGTTAACCTTTGAGTAAGGAGCATCTGTATACTCGTGGTAAACAAGGTTTGCGTTCCTTATCCTCGTAAGGAAATCTGCTACCGTATCTATCATCATGGCCGCTCTACCTCTCCAAATGAAGTTTTACCAGCTTGCCTTTCTAACTCCGGGAATCTTACCCTGAAGGGCAAGAGTCCTGAAGCAAAGCCTGCACATACCAAAGGCCCTTATAAATCCCCTCGGACGTCCACAGAGGGGACACCTGTTGTACTTTCTAACCTTAAACTTTGGCTCTCTCTGAGCCTTAACGATTAACGCTTTCCTTGCCATAGTTCCTCCCTAAAAGTTACTTCCTGAATGGGAAGCCAAGAAGTTCCAAGAGAGCTTTAGCCTCTTCATCGGTCTCAGCAGTCGTAACGATAGTAATGTTCATTCCCCTAATCTTGTCAACCTTGTCGTAGTCAATTTCGGGGAAGACGGTTTGCTCCTCAAGACCGAAGTTGTAGTTACCCCTACCGTCAAAGGACTTAGGAGAGAGACCTTTAAAGTCCCTCACCCTCGGAAGGGCTATTGAGATGAGCCTATCAAGGAAATCCCACATCCTGTCCCTTCTGAGGGTAACCTTAGCTCCGATGGGCATACCTTTACGGAGCTTAAATCCGGCTTCAGATCTCTTCGCCCTCCTAACGGAAGGCTTCTGCCCTGTAATGAGGGCGAGGTCGTTCATTGCGTTCTCAAGAGCCCTTATGTTCTGAACGGCCTCGCCAACACCCATGTTTACAACGATTTTTTCAATCTTCGGCACTTCCATAATGTTCTTATAGCCAAACTTCTTCATAAGTGCCGGAACTACCTCTTCTTGATACTTCTTCTTTAGCCTTGGAACGTACTTCTCTTCTGCCATAATACCTCCTTTGTTAGCGGATTACCGACCCGCCTTCTGGGGTTTGCTGATTTCGTCAATTATCTCGCCAGAACGCTTGGCGTACCTGTACTTCTTACCGTCAACGATTTTTATGCCGACCCTTGTCGGCTTTCCAGTTTTAGGGTCAACGAGCATAACGTTGCTGATGTGGATAGGAGCTTCTTTCTCAATAATTCCACCCTCTGGATACTTAGGGCTTGGCTTTAAGTGCTTCTTAACTATCCTAACGCCCTCAACAATAACCCTCTCTTCTTCCGGAAGGACCTTTAAGACCTTTCCGACCTTTCCCTTGTCCTTGCCGGCAATCACGATAACCTTATCGCCGGCCTTTATCTTGAACTTCTTCTTAGCCATTAGAATCCTCCCTTAGATGACTTCCGGAGCAAGTGAGGCGATTTTAGCAAAGCCTTTAAGCCTTACTTCCCTTGCAACGGGACCTAAGATACGCGTTCCCAGTGGCTCTCCCTGTTTGTTGAGGAGAACCACGGCGTTGTCATCAAACTTGATGTAAGTACCGTCAGGGCGTCTTACCTCTTTTTTAGCCCTGACAACAACTGCCCTGTAAACTTCTCCCTTCTTGGCGGTTGCGTTAGGAGCAGCCTCCTTGACGGTAATAACTATCTGGTCTCCTAAGGAGGCATACTTCCTGTTAGAACCGCCAAGAACCCTAATGCACTGGACTCTCTTAGCTCCGGTGTTGTCGGCAACGTTAAGGTATGTCTGAACCTGAATCATCTTTCCGCTCCTTTAGTGGAGTAGTCTGTTATGAAGGGTTATCCGGAGAGGTATCAAGAACTTCGTCGGCTACCTCTCCAACCCTCTTAGCTCTCTCTATAATTTCAACCACTCTCCACCTTTTACGCTTGGAGAGTGGCCTCGTTTCCATGATTTTTACAATATCGCCTATACGGCACTCGTTGTTCTCGTCGTGTGCCATGTACTTTTTGGAGCGCTTAACGCGCTTACCGTAGAGGGGATGTCTAAATTCCCTCGTAACCCTAACAACTACCGTTTTGTCCATCTTATCGCTAACTACAACGCCAATCCTTACCTTCCTTCTGTTTACTCTCTTGGTCTTAGCCATAGTATCCTCCATTAAACCTTAACGCCGCGTTCTCTGAGGATGGTAAGAATGCGGGCAATCTGTTTTCTCGTCTTTCTAATTTCCATAGGGTTTTCAAGCTGACCGTAAGCGTTCTTAAACCTGAGCTTAAGGAGCTTCTCCTTAAGCTCAACGACCATCTTTTGGAGCTCTTCGGTTGACTTCTGCCTGAGTTCTTCTGTGAGCTTCTTCATCTTTACTCCTCACCAGCTGGAGTTTCTTCTCTCTTAACGATTCTGCACTTCATAGGAAGCTTGTGGATGGCAAGCCTTAAAGCTTCCATAGCAACGTCTTCGGCTACCCCGGCAACTTCAAACATGATTCTGCCGGGAAGAACCTTTGCCACCCACGTTTCAACGTTACCTTTACCCTTACCCATACGGGTTTCAAGGGGCTTCTTGGTGTAAGGCTTATCAGGGAATATCCTAATCCAGACCTTACCGCCCCTTTTCATCGTCCTTGTAATTGCAACCCTTGCAGCTTCTATCTGGTTAGTCGTAACGTAGGCAGGCTCTAAGGCCTGTATGCCAAAGTCGCCGAAGGCAAGCCTGTTAGCCCTGTAAGACTTTCCTTTGAGTCTTCCTCTCTGCTGCTTTCTGAACTTTGTCCTCTTTGGCATCAACATGGTTATCTACCTCTCTCCATCTCCTGTTTTACTTCTTTCTCAATCTTCTTGAGGAGCTCTTCAGTCTCATCCTTGTAAACATCACCCTTGTAGATCCAAACCTTAACGCCGATAACACCGTACTTGGTCTTGGCAATTGCAGTGCCATAATCTATGTCGGCACGAATTGTCTGCAACGGTACCCTACCTTCACGGTACCATTCAGTCCTTGCCATGTCGGCACCGCCAAGCCTTCCGGCACACTGAACTTTAATACCCTTAGCACCAGCCTTCATAGCATCGGCGATAACTCTCTTCATAGCGCGCCTGAACGCCACACGGCGTTCTAGCTGCTGCGCAACGTTCTCAGCAACAAGCTGAGCATTGAGCTGTGGGTACTTAACCTCTTCAATGTTGATGTAAACGCTCTTTCCTGTTAAGTCCTCAAGGTATCTCCTGAGAGCCTTAACCTCTGCTCCCTTCCTTGCAATGAGAAGACCGGGACGAGCTGCCCAAATCCTGATGTTAATTCTGTCAAGGGTTCTCTCAATATCAATCCTTGCTATACCGGCGTGGTAGTACTTCTTCTTGATGATGTCACGGATTTTGATGTCCTCGTGGAGAAACTGAACGTACTTGCTCTTCTCTTTAACTACCCACTTGGACTCCCAGTCCTTAGTGATACCAAGCCTAAACCCGATAGGATGTACTTTCTGTCCCAAGGTTTACCCCCGAATTACTTTTTTTCCGGTAAACCTACCACAACGGTAATGTGGCAGGTTCTCCTTCTGATAATGTTAGCCCTACCCATAGCTCTGGGCTTAACCCTCTTCATGGTTGGACCTTCGTCAACATAGGCCCTCCTAACAACGAGCTCTTCTGGGTTAAGCCCTTTTTGCTCAGCGTTAGCAATAGCACTCTTTAAAACCTTTTCTATCATCCTTGCAGCTTTCTTTGGAGAGTTCTGCAAGATAGCAAGGGCTTGGTCTACGTGCTTACCTCTAATGAGATCAATCACAAGCCTCACCTTAGAGGCCGACATTCTGGCCCTTCTCCAGATAGCCCTTGCTTCCTGAGGGGTTTCAAAACCCCTCTCACCTTCTCTGTAGTATTCCCTCTGCTCAACTGCCATTTCCTACCTCTCCTTACTTCTTCTTGGCAACTTTCTGCTTCTGACCAGCGTGACCTCTAAAGGTTCTTGTAAGGGAAAACTCACCAAGCTTGTGACCTACCATCTGCTCGGTAACGTAAACGGGGATGAACTTCTGGCCGTTGTAAACGGCAAAGGTGTGACCAACGAACTCTGGAACGATGGTGCAGGCTCTATCCCACACCTTGATAACCTTCTTCTCGCCAGTTTCATTCATCTTACGAACTTTCTTGAGTATCTTAGGGTTCACGTAGGGACCCTTTTTCAGTGAACGTCCCATTTAGACCTCCTATTTCTCATTACGACGTTTAATGATAAACCTATCAGAGTACTTCTTGGAACGTCTCGTCTTGTATCCCTTGGTTGGCTGACCCCAAGGAGTAACAGGATGCTTACCGAAGGTTCTACCCTCACCACCACCGTGGGGGTGGTCAACTGGGTTCATAGCAGTACCACGAACGGTAGGCCTTATACCGAGCCATCTGGAACGTCCAGCCTTACCGAGAACGATGTTCTCGTGGTCAAGGTTTCCGACCTGACCGATCGTTGCCATGCAGTCAAGGTGAACAAGACGAAGCTCACCAGATGGAAGTCTCAGCTGAGCGTAGTCGCCAACCTTACCCATAACCTGAGCAAAGGCACCGGCAGCCCTTGCAAGCTGTCCACCCTTACCGGGCTTGAGCTCAACGTTGTGAACGATTGTACCTACAGGAATGTTCCTTAAAGGTAAAGCGTTACCAACCTTTATTTCAGCGTCAGGGCCGGATACTACAGTATCGCCAACTTTAAGGCCGTCCGGCCAGAGGATGTACCTCTTTTCACCGTCAGCGTAAACAAGGAGGGCAATCCTTGCAGACCTGTTGGGGTCGTACTCAATGGCAACTACCTTGGCAGGAACACCTATCTTGTCACGCTTAAAGTCTATAATCCTGTAACGTCTCTTGTGTCCACCACCTTTGTGGCGACAGGTAATCCTTCCTTGATTGTTCCTACCAGTTCCCCTTACGAAACCAACTGTAAGGGACTTTTCGGGCTCGGTCTTTGTAATCTCAGAGAAGTCTGAAACCGTCATAAAACGTCTTGACGGGGTGTATGGCTTAAACCTTTTAATTCCCATCTCTTTACTCCTTCACTTAGAGTTTCTCAAGGTCAATCTCGTAGCCGGGCTTTAAGGTAACGATTGCCTTCTTCCAGTCTCTCTTCTTGCCCCTCAAGAACCTGATACCCTTCCTCTTACCCTTGACGATCATCGTGTTAACTTTCTCAACCTTGACGCCAAAAATCTTCTCAACGGCTTCCTTTATCTCCGGCTTGGTAGCGTCCATCGCAACTTCAAAGGTGAGCTTTGTTATCTTCCTCTTCTCCTTTGTCTTGGAGCTCTTAACCTCAAGGTTGGCAAGTCTTACGCTCTTTTCTGTAACTATCGGGCGCAGGATTATATCATAGGGAGTTCTCATGATAACCTCTCCTCTAACTTGGGTAGGGTTGACTTAAAGAAGATGCACTTGTTGTAACAGAGGACGTCGTAAACGTTGAGTCCCTCAATTGGAAGGAGCTTAACGTTAGGAAGGTTCCTGAAGGAAAGGTAGGTGTTCACGTCAAGGTCAGATGGAACAACGATGAGCACTTTCTCGTTTTCAAGGCCTAAGTTCTTGAGAAACTCTACAGCCTGCTTTGTCTTTGGCTTCTCAAAAGAGAAGTCCTCAACAACTATAACGTTTCCTTCGCGGAGCCTTCCAGCAACGACGCTCCTAAGGGCTACTTTCCTAACCTTCTTAGGAAGTGGGTAGTAGTAATCCCTCGGCTTTGGACCGTGGGCTACACCACCACCGACCCACTGGGGAGCCCTGATAGAACCCTGACGGGCCCTACCTGTATGCTTCTGGGGCCACGGCTTCCTACCGCCACCCCTTACTTCTCCACGGGTCTTCGTGGAGTGAGTTCCGCGCCTACGCTTTGCAAGCTGCCACCTAACAGTTTCCCAAACGGCATGCCTCTTTATAGGAGCATTGGCTATCTCGTCCTTTATAGTAACAGTTCCAACTTCCTGATTCTGTGCATTCACTACCTTAAGCTCCATTTCTCACCCCTTACTTTCCTTTGACTATAACAAGTCCTCCTTTGTGTCCGGGAACAGCACCCTTAACAAGGAGAAGGTTCTTCTCAGGAATCACATCAACGATTTCAAGGTTCTTAACGGTCACTGTCTCGTTTCCGTAGTGACCGGCCATCCTCTTACCCTTGTGAACCCTTCCGGGGTCGGCACATGCACCGATAGAACCGGGACCCTCGTGGAAGTCTGAACCGTGGGACCTCCTACCTCCTTTGAAACCGTGCCTCTTGTGGTAACCGGCAAATCCTCTACCTTTGGACTTTCCGGTGATGTCAACCTTCTCACCGGGCTTGAAAATTTCAACGGTTATTCTGTCACCAACGTTGTACTGGTCAACGTTGTCAAACTTTACCTCTTTCAGCCACCTTGTCGGCTTTATGCCGGCTTTCTTGAAGTGGCCAAGGAGAGGTTTAGGGAACCAGTCCTCAGGCTTGTTCTTCTCCATAAAACCGAGCTGCAGGGCAGAGTAGCCGTCCTTCTCAGGAGTTTTCTTCTGAACAACCACACAAGGACCTGCTTCTATAACGGTAACGGCTATTGCCCTGCCGTCCTCTGTGTAGATTTGAGTCATTCCTACTTTTCTACCGAGAATCCCTTTCATCCTTACACCTCTTCACTTAGTCAAGCTTAATCTCTACATCAACACCGGCGGGAAGCTTGAGGTCCATAAGAGCTTCCACGGTTTGAGGCTTTGGATTCTTAATGTCAAGAAGCCTTCTGTGTCTTCTAATCTCAAACTGCTCCTGTGAGTACTTGTACTTGTGAGGAGACCTAATAACGCTCCACACTGAGCGCTTTGTTGGAAGAGGGATGGGACCGGCAACGATAGCACCGGTCCTCTTGACTGTATCAATAATCTCCTGAACTGACCTATCAAGAAGTCTATGGTCGTAAGCCGTTAGTTTTATTCTTATGCGATCCTGAGCCATTACCTACCCCTCTGATTAGTCAAGAATTTCAGTAACTACACCAGCACCAACGGTCTTTCCACCTTCACGAATAGCAAACCTGAGCCCTTCCTCAATAGCTACTGGCTTGAGAAGCTCTACCTCAAAGGTAACGTTGTCTCCGGGCATTACCATCTCTACGCCTTCTGGAAGCTTAACCTTTCCTGT